>PNAP01000098.1 GCA_003169735.1 Chloroflexota bacterium
CCGCTGTTGGGAGCAGCTGAACTCGCATTCGAACGTCTTCTCGACGACCCGGCGTCGCTTGCCGACTATACGACTCAAGCGGAATGGAGGGTGGTAGCCTAGGCAAAGCTATCGGTCTACCGAAGGATCGCATCGACATCAGGAGGAGAGCGAAACACATGCTCAACAAGCCAGCCGTCGCGCTGTTTGCGACGGTTCTCGTCGTCAGCGCGGCATGCGGCGGCAGCACTGCCACCACACCGCCACCCACGCAGGCAGTCACGCCGCCACCGACTCAGGCAGTCACGCCGCCACCGACTCAAGCAGTCACGCCGCCAGCCAGCTCAACGGCCGGCTGTTCCGTGGGCGTGTCCTGGAACAACTTCCAGCAGCCGCGCTGGGCGGCCCACGACAAGCCTGCCATCCAGCAGACCGTCACCGCGGGCGGCGGCACATACACCGACGCGGACGCCAACCTGAGCAGCGAGCAGCAGGCGACCGACATCCAGACGATGGTCAACAAGGGCGTGAACGTCCTGATCGTGCTGGCCCAGGACACCACTGCCGCGCTCCCAGCGATCAAGGCCGCGGAGCAGGCCGGCGTCAAGGTCATCGCGTACGACCGCCTGATCGAGGATCCGTCGGTCCTGTACATCACCTTCGACAACGTCGCCGTCGGCAAGGCACAGGCCACCGCGCTCCTGACGAAGGTGCCGAAGGGCAACTACGTCATCATCAAGGGCGATCAGGGTGACCCGAACGCCTCGACCTTCCTGCCCAGTGGCTACAAGGAAGCCGGCCTGCTGGACAAGGTCGCCGCTGGCGACATCACCATCCTGAACGCGACCGGCACGACCTACCCGGCCGACTACGGCACGTTCACCAACGCCTGGGCAACCGAAACGGCCCAGTCGAACATGGAAGCCATCATCGACAGCGCCACGTCAAGCGGCAAGACGATCGATGCAATCCTGGACGAGAACGACAGCACGGCGCTGGGCGTGGTCGGCGCCGAGACGGCGAAGAGCATGAGCTATGCGCCTCTCTCCGGTCAGGACGGCGATACCGCCAACCTGAACAACGTCGCCCTCGGCAAGCAGTACGTTGACATCTGGAAGAACGCCAACGAGCTCGGCAAGGCCGCCGGCGCTGCTGCTCTCGCGCTTTGCGCCGGTGGCAGCATGGCCAGCCTGACCCTGCAGAGCGGTTTGATCGATCCCACCGTTGCCCCGACGGCCGGCCTGACGGCGCAGCCGTTCACGACCCCGGCCAACAACACGGTGAGCTCGTTCATCCTGCAGCCAACGCCGGTCACGGCTGATAACCTGCAGCTACTGATCGACCAGAAGTGGATCGCCAAGGCCGATCTCTGCAAGGACGTCGTCGCCGCAACGGCACCAGCCGCCTGCAAGTAGCGGCGCTGGGTGATCTGATCTAGCGTTCCGATCTGCGCCCCCGGACAACCGGGGGCGCAGATCTCTTTCTGGCGTCAGCGGGCAGGAGGTTCCACGGTGACGAATCTGGCCGAAGCTGGACCGGCGCCGGCACAGGCCAAACCGCCGACTCGGACGCGCGTCCGCGACGCAATCGCGCGCCTGCGTGGGTTGATTGCGCGCCTGCGCGGATTCATCGCCCAAACCGAGATCGACCTGCGCCTGTTCGGGATGCTCGTCGCCCTGGGCGTGATCCTGCTCGTCTTCAACATCGCCAGCGACGGCAAACTCGTCCAGCCGGCAAACATGATCACGATGGCCGTCCAGGCGTGCGGCATCGCCATCCTGTCCACGGGCATGGTCCTGGTCATCGTGTCGCGCAACATCGACCTGTCGGTCGGATCGCTCGTCGGGCTGATCTCGATGAGCTACGCGATCCTGATGACCGACTGGTTCCCGCACATCCTGGGGCTGTCATCCAGCGTGCCGCTGCAATGGGCGCTCGCCCTCGTGCTGGGCATCGGCATCGGCATCCTGGTCGGAGCGATCCAGGGCTTCATCATCGCGTACATCGGCGTGCCGTCGTTCATCGTCACCCTGGGCGGCCTGCTCTCCATCCGCGGCCTGATCTGGTACCAGTCGCAGGGAGCAGCGGTCACCGGGCTCGACCCCACGTTCCAGCTCATCGGCGGCGGCGCGCTTGGTTCCGCCGGCGAGATGGTCACGTGGGCCATCGGCATCGTTGGCTGTGTGGCGATCATCGGCCTGCTCTACAACAACCGGCGCCAGCGTCGGCGCTACGGCTTCCCGCTGCGGCCGAAGTGGGCGGAGGTGGTGATCGGCGCAGTCAGCAGTGCTGCTGTGCTGTTCCTGGCCTGGTTCGTCAACAACAACTTCTGGCCCAAGGGTCTCGCTGACCAGTACGCAGCCAGCCACGGCATCGTCCCGCCGCCAGGCGGACTGCGCATCCCGACCGGCGTGCCATTCCCCGTTCTGCTGCTCATCGGCGTGATGTTGGTGATGGCCTTCGTGGCAACTCGCCGTCGATTCGGCCGCTCCGTGTACGCCTACGGCGGTAACCCGGACGCCGCCGAGCTTGCCGGCATCAACACGCGCTGGACGATCATGAAGACCTACATGATCATGGGCGTCCTGTGCGCGCTGGCCGCGGCCATCGCCGCCGCACGGCTCAACGGATCGACGCTTGATATCGGCGTCAGCTACGAGCTGTACGTCATCGCCGCAGCGGTCGTCGGCGGCACTTCCTTCTCGGGCGGCATCGGGACGATCCCGGGTGCTGTCCTGGGCGCTTTCGTCATGCAGTCGCTGGCATATGGACTGAGCTTCATCGGCGTCAACTCGCCGGGCCAGAACGTCGTCGCCGGGATCGTCCTGATCCTCGCGGTCGGCTTCGACACGTGGAACCGCCGACGCAGTCGGTGAGCGGGAGGAGACAAAAGGCATGACCGTCGCACCGGAGACTCCGCTCGTTGACATGCGCAACATCAACATCTCGTTCGGTGGCCTGCACGCGGTCCGCGACGTTTCGCTCGATCTCCATCCGGGCGAGCTGGTCGGTCTTGTCGGTCACAACGGGGCGGGTAAGTCGACGCTGATGCGCGCGCTTTCCGGCGCGCATCCGGCGGATTCGGGCGAGATCCTCATCGAAGGCAAGACGGCCACGATCCGCAACCCGCGTGATGCCAAGAACCTGGCCATCGAGACGATCTACCAGACCCTCGCACTGGCGGAGAACATCGACGCGCCAGGCAACATGTTCCTGGGCCGCGAGCTGACGACGCGCCTCGGCAACCTCGATGACTCGAGCATGGAGTCCGAGGCACGCAAGATCATGAAGCGCCTCAACCCCAATTTCACGAGCTTCAAGCAGGCCGTGGTCACGCTTTCCGGCGGCCAGCGCCAGGCCATCGCCATCGCCCGCGCGATCTACTTCAACGCCAGGATCCTGATCATGGACGAGCCGACGGCCGCCCTTGGGCCAGCCGAGACGGCGCAGGTCCATTCCCTTGTTCGCCAGCTCAAGTCGGACGGCATCGGCATCTTCCTTATCAGCCACGACATCCACGACGTGTTCGATCTGTCCGATCGGATCAGCGTCATGTACCACGGCCGGATCGTCGCAACGGTCAAGCCGGCCGAGGTGACTTCGGATGAGGTCCTGGGCATGATCATCCTGGGCAAGAGGCCAGGCGAAGCGACCGAGGAGGAGCTGGACAGGCTCCGCACCTGAGCCGCCACCGGAGTGACCTTTCGGCGCTCGATCATGCGGCGCGTCGGTCGATAAAGGAGGGAGTTCGTCGTGGGTGAGTTCTTCGCGGATGTGCACGGGCCGGTTCCGTTCGGTGGCCTCGACTCCTCGGATCCGCTGACGTTCAAGGTCTATCAGGCGGACCAGATCGTGCTCGGCGAGCGGATGGAGGATCACCTCCGGCCCGGCGTCTGCTACTGGCACTCGTTCGCCTGGGACGGCCGCGACATGTTCGGCGTCGGCACGCTCGACCGTCCGTGGCTCGAGGCCACCGACGATGAGATGGCGGCGGCGCGGATGAGGATGGCCGTCGCCTTCGAGTTCTTCGCCAAGCTGGGCACGCCCTATTACTGCTTCCACGATCGTGACGTGGCACCAGAAGGGGACAGCTTCGCCACGTTCCGCGCCAACCTCGACGCGCTGGCCGACGATGCCGCCGATCATCAGCAGCGGACGGGTGTTCGCCTGCTGTGGGGCACGGCCAACCTGTTCAGCGACCCGCGCTATCAGGCCGGCGCGGCCACGAATCCCGACCCTGACGTCTTCGCCTACGCCGCCGCGCAGGTCAAGCACATGCTCGAGGTGACGCAGCGCCTGGGCGGCGAGAACTACGTCCTGTGGGGTGGCCGCGAGGGCTACGACACGCTGCTCAACACCGACCTGCGGCGTGAGCAGGCGCAGCTCGCGCGGTTCCTCCATCTCGTCGCCGAGCACAAGGCCAAGATCGGCTTCACTGGCCAGCTACTCATCGAGCCAAAACCGATGGAGCCGACCAAGCACCAGTACGACTACGACGTCGCGACCGTCTACGGCTTCCTGGTGGGCAACGGGCTCGAGCACGAGTACAAGGTCAATGTCGAGGCCAACCACGCGACCCTGGCCGGCCACAGTTTCCATCACGAGGTCGCCTTTGCGGCGGCCAACGGGATCCTGGGTAGCATCGACGCCAACCGCGGCGATCCGCAGAACGGCTGGGACACCGACCAGTTCCCGAACTCGGTCGACGACCTGTGCATGCCGGTCTACGAGATCCTGCGCAACGGCGGGCTGGCGCCCGGTGGCTTCAACTTCGACGCCAAGCTGCGCCGTCAGAGCACCGATCGCAACGACCTCTTCTACGCCCACATCGGCGGCCTGGACGCGCTCGCCCAGGCCCTGCTTGCGGCCGCCTCGATGGTCGAGGACGACTCTCTCCAGAAGCTGCGCGACGAACGTTACGCCGGCTGGGGCGGCGAGCTCGGGTCGGCGATCCTGGGCGGCTCGGTAACGCTCGCGGAGCTCGAGCGACGGGTCGCTGACGGTGAGATCAGCCCCGTCCGGCGATCGGGCAACCAAGAGATGCTCGAGAGCCTCGTCAACCAGCACGTCTGGTCCGCGGGCCGGTCGACCAGGCGCTGAGGCCGAGCTCGTGCTCGTCCTCGGCATCGATGTCTCGACGACAGCGACGAAGGCCGTCCTCATCGACGAGCACGGCGCGGTCGTCGGGATCGGTGTCGCCGAATACGGCTACGAGGTACCGCAGCCCGGCTGGAGTGAGCAGGACCCGCAGCTGTGGTGGACGGGCGGCCAGGCCGCCATCCGCGGCGCACTGTCGGCAGCCGGCGTTGATGCCACCGCGGTCGCGGCAGTCGGCCTGACCGGCCAGATGCACGGCGCCGTGTTGCTCGACGCGGCTGACCGCGTGGTCCGACCAGCGATCCTGTGGAACGACCAGCGCACCACGCGCGAGTGTCAGCTCATCCGCGACGCGGTCGGCGCTCAGCGGCTGATCGAGATCACCGGCAACGACGCGCTGACCGGCTTTACCGCCCCGAAGCTCGTCTGGGTGCGCGACCACGAACCTGATGCGTGGGCCGCGACGAAGCACGTCCTGCTGCCCAAGGACTACCTGCGGCTGTGCCTGACCGGCGAGCACGCGATGGACAAGGCCGACGGGTCCGGGACGATCCTGTTCGACCTGGCCGCGCGCGACTGGTCGCCGGAGGTCCTCGACGCGCTTCGGATCGCGCGCGACCTGATGCCGCCGACGTTCGAAGGACCTGTCGTGGCCGGCGCGGTCAGCACCGCGGCCGCCGCCGCCACGGGCCTGGTTGCGGGCACACCGGTCGTGGCCGGCGGCGGTGACCAGGCGGCCAACGCCGTCGGCGTCGGCGCCGTGGCGCCCGGGGTCGTGGCGCTTTCGCTGGGCACGTCCGGCGTGGTCTTCGCGTCGACGACCGAGCCGCTGCACGAGGAGCACGGCCGCGTCCACGCCTTCTGCCATGCCGTGCCGGGCCGCTGGCACATGATGTCGGTCATGCTCTCGGCGGCCGGCAGCCTGCGCTGGTTCCGAGACGCTCTCGCCCCGGGTGTCGATTTCGGCGAGCTCGTCGCGCCGGCCGTCGATGTCACCGCCGCCGGCGGTGGCCTGTTCTTCCTGCCGTACCTGACCGGCGAGCGCAGCCCGCACCCGGATCCGGACGCGCGCGGAGCGTTCGTCGGCCTCGATGTGACCCACGACCGGCGCCACATGACGCGCGCCGTCCTCGAAGGCGTCGCGTTCGGGCTGCGCGACGGGCTCGAGCTGATGGTCGACGCCGGGATGCCGCGGCCGAGCCAGATCCGCGCGTCAGGCGGCGGAGTGGCGAGCCCGCTGTGGCGCCAGATCCTGGCAGACACCCTCCAGGCCGAGATCGCGCTGCCGAGCACGACCGAGGGAGCAGCCTTCGGCGCCGCACTCCTCGGCGCCGTTGGCGCGGGCTGGTATTCGAGCGTCGACGACGCCTGTCGCGCGCTGGTCAGTGCCCAGCCGGCGGCCGAGCCGGGGCCTGCCGCCGCCGAATACGCGCAGCACTACATGGACTACGTGAAGCTGTATCCGGCTCTCGCGCCCTGGTTCCACCGCCGCGCAGGCTGACCGCCGTCAGTCAGTCGCGCGCCGACTCGAAAAGCAGGTCGATGACGCGCATGTTCGCGACGGCGTCGGCCGGGTCGAACGGAAATGGCGTGCCGTCGAGCACGGCCGCCGCGAACCGCTCGGCCTGGACCGTGTACGGATTCGCTGGCGCGAACGTCATCGTCTCGGTCGCGGGAGAGACGGGCGGGTCGCCGCCGGCTGTCACGTAGATCTGCGTAGCACGGTCGGGCGGGATGTTGAACGGGATACCGATCGAAACGCGGCCCTTGGTGCCGTAGATGTGGACGCGCTGGTCGGTCTCCGCCCGCGTCGAGCAGGTGAAGGTCGCCATTCCGCGGTCGAACTCGAGGATGCCGCTCGTCAGCACGTCCACGCCCAGCCTCGGATCGCGCATGATCGAGCTCTTGACGCCTGTAGGTTCCGACCCGAACAGCAAGCGCGACAGGCTGACGCAGTAACAGCCGACGTCGTACAGCGCACCGCCGCCCACCTCGACCAGGTTGCGGATGTTGGTCGGGTCGTCGTTGAAGTACGAGAACCAGCTCTGGACGGCCGTCAGCTCGCCGATCCGGCCGCTGCGGATCACTTCGAGCACGGCCTGCCATGAGGGATGGAGCCGGTACATGAACGCCTCGGCGAGCAGGACTCCCTGCTGCTCGCACACCGCCACCATCCGCGCCGCTTCTGTGGCGTTGATGGCCAGTGGCTTCTCGCACAGGACGTGCTTGCCGGCGCGCGCGGCTGCCATCGTCCACTCGGCGTGCAGATGGTTGGGCAGCGGGATGTAGACGGCGTCGACGTCCTTGTCGGCGAGGAGCGCCTCGTACGAACCGTGGACGGTCGGGATGCCAAGTTCCGTGGCGTACGCCGTGGCCCGCTCCAGATCGCGCGAGCCGATGGCCACGATCCTCGTTCGCGTCGCGCGCTTCATGGCCGGCACGACTGTGCTTCGTCCGATGTCGGCGGTCGACAGGATCCCCCAACGAAGTTCGCGCATCGACTGATTGTACGAGTGCCAAACCCTGTTAGTTTCTCGACAAGGATGAGTTCGCAGGATTCGGTCATGGTCGGCAGCAGCGACATCGAAGTCGTGCTCTTGCCCGAACTTGGCGCCCGGCTCCATCGCTTGCGCGTCCGCGGCCGAGATCTGCTGCGCACGCCGGCGGATATCAGCGAGCACGCCCGCGATCCGTTCTTCTGGGGCGGCTACGTCATGGCGCCATGGTGTGGGCGCCTGGCGCCTGGGGCCATCCTCGTCGGGGGCCGCGTCGTGAACCTGAGCCCGAACTTCCCGGACGGCAGTGCCATCCATGGCCAGGTGTACGCGGCACCCTGGCGCCAGATCGGGGACGGCGCCTTCGCGATCGACGCAGGCGGCGACGGCTGGCCGTGGCGCTACCGGGCGGAGGTGGCCGTCACCGCGCGCGCCATGTCCCTTTCCATCGTCCTGCGCCTGACGAACCTCGACGACGCGCCCATGCCCGGTGGCATCGGCCTGCATCCGTGGTTCCCGCTGCCCGTCGAGGTCGCCATCCACAGCGACGCGGTGTACGCCTCCAACTCGGATACTTCGCCGGTTCCACAGGGTGTCAGCGGCGACCTCGATCTCCGGCGGCGCCAGCGAATGGCGCAAGGCGTCGATGCGACCTGGCCCGGTCCGGCAGATCCGCCGCTCGAGTTGTTCTGGCTCGAACACGGGCTTCGGGCTGCGGTGCGCGCTCCCTCTGCGACGCTGCACATCGCTGCTGCCTACGCCGCCGAGCGCGGCGCGATCGCGACCGAGCCCCAGACGCACGCGCCGCAGGGCCTGCGTCGCCTGCTCGACGGCGAGCCGGGGGCGCTGACGCTGATCGCGCCGGGTGCTGCGATCGAGCTGCCGATCACCTTCGAATTCTCATCCCTCGCGTGACTCCCCGGAGGAACCCGATTCGCATCGTGCTGTTCCGTCGAACTCGCCAGTCACACCGGGTGACGTCGGGGACCTAGCCTTCCTCGGAGGTCGGCACGCCGAGGATGCTGAAGCCCGCGTCAACGTAGAGCACCTCGCCGGTGATCGAGCGCGACAGGTCGCTGAGCAGGAAGAGCGCCGCGCCGCCGACGTCCTCGATGGTCACGTTGCGACGCATCGGGGCGACATCGCGGAAGCGCGACCACATGCCCTTGAAGCCACTCACTCCAGAAGCGGCGAGAGTGCGGATGGGCCCCGCGCTGATGGCGTTGACGCGGATGTCGCGCGGTCCGAGATCGGCCGCGAGATAGCGCACGCACGCCTCGAGGGCGGCCTTGGCCACGCCCATCACGTTGTAGTTCGCGACCACCTTTTCGGCCCCGTAGTAGGTCAGCGTCAGGATGCTGGACCCGGGCTTGAGCACGGGCAGCGCATGCCGGGTGATGGCGACCAGGGAATAGGCCGAGACATCCAGGGCAAGCGCGAACCCTTCCCGCGAGGTGTCGACGAATTCGCCCTCGAGATCCTCGCGGCGAGCGAACGCGAGCGCATGGACCAGGATGTCGAGGTCGCCGTAGCGCTCGGCCCAGGCCTGGAAGACCCGCTCGATCTGGTCATCGTCCTGGACGTCGCAGGGCTCCACGAAGTCGGACCCGATGGACGTCGCCAGGGGCCGGACGCGCTTCTCGATGAGCATCTCGACCGAGCTGAAGCCGATCGTCGCGCCCTCCGCATGGAGCGCCTTGGCGATGCCCCAGGCGATGGAGTGGTCGTTGGCGACCCCGAAGATGAGCGCCTTGCGGCCGTCCAGAAGTCCCATCCGACATCTACCTCCCTGTCCCGATAGCATGCACTGATGCAGCCTCACCCGTTCGACCCATGAAGCTCCAGTTCCTCGGCGCGGCGACGACCGTGACGGGCTCGCAATTCCTCCTCACCACCGACCGGGCCCGCATCCTCATCGACTGCGGACTCTTCCAGGGATCACCCAGCGAAGCGGCCAGGAACCGGCTGCCCATCGCCTATGACCCCAAGACGATCGATGCCATCCTGGTCACCCACGCCCACCTCGACCACTGCGGGATGTTGCCCGTCGTGGTCAAGGATGGCTACACCGGACCGATCCACCTGACCCGTGCCACCGCCGAGCTTGCGCGACTGGTGCTGCTGGACAGCGGCAAGGTCCAGGTGGAGCAGGCGCAGGCGCACCAGGACCGGATGGCGCGCGAGGCTCGGCGCGAACAACGTGCCCACGATGCCGGCGTCTCGGGCGCCCCGACGGCCAACACTGGCCCCGGCGCAGCGGCGGCACCGACGGCCCAGGTCGCTCCCGCTCCCGCCCCGCCCGCGGCCGCGGCGACGGCCACCCCGGCCGGGGCCCCCCAGGCGGGCGCCGGCCTCGACCCTGAGGCGCTCCTGCGAGCCCAGCCACCGCACCTCGACTGGGCCATCCAGGCTCCGCTCTACACCGTCGATGACGCGCAGGCGGTGCTCCAGTACTTCGTGCCGCTCGACTACGGCCAGACCATCACCGTCGCGCCGGGAATCACGGCCACCTTCATGGACGCCGGCCATATCCTCGGTTCGGCCATCATCCTCGTCGACGTCGAACAGGCCGACGGCACGAGCCGGCGCATCGTCTTCTCCGGTGACGTGGGGCGCCCGGATACGCCCATCCTGCGCGACCCGACGGCCATCGTCGACGGCGCCGACTACGTGCTCATGGAATCGACCTACGGCGGGCGCGAACACGACCCCGAGGACGAGGCGGTGCGCATGCTGGCCGAGGCGGTCAACGCGGTCGCCAGCCACAGCGGCGTCCTGCTCATCCCGTCGTTCGCCATCGGCCGGACCCAGGAGATCGTCTGGCAGCTCGACCGTCTGCTCTCCGCGGGCAGCATCCCGCACGTGCCCCTCTACCTCGATTCACCGATGGCCAGCTCCGCCACCGAGATCTACCGGCGCTACCCCGACTACTACGACGCGGAGACCCGCGAGCTGCTGGCCGAGGGCCAGGACCCGATCGACTACCCGGGTCAGATCGTCACCAATGACTCGTCCCAGTCCAAGGCCATCGCCAAGGCGCCGCGGCCGATGATGATCGTCTCGGCGAGCGGCATGCTCACTGGCGGCCGCATCGTCCACCACCTGGCCAACCTCATCGACGATCCGGCCGCTCTGCTGCTGTTCGTCGGCTACCAGGGCGAGGGCACGCTCGGCGCGCACCTCCAGGCAGGCGCCAAGGAAGTGCGCCTCGACGGCAATGTCCGCGAGGTGCGCTGCCAGATACGGTCGATCAGCGGCTTCTCGGCCCACGCCGACGAGAACGAGCTGATCGCCTGGCTGAGCCACTTCGCCTCGGCGCCGCGCAAGCCGAAGCGCGTCTTCCTGGTCCACGGCGACCCCGATGCCGAGCTGGCGCTGGTGCCACGAGTGAAGGCCATCGGCCTTGATCCGTACCGCCCGGCGTGGCACGAGGTGGTCGAACTCGCATAGGCCGCGCGGCCCATCCACTCCGGAACGAAGGTCCCCCTTCCGCACCACGTCCTTGGCTGCGAGCATCCGAGATGACGCAGGGACCGTCGTCGGGGGTTGCTCGGACGCCTATCGACGGTCCCACGTCACTCCCCTTTCGGTCGGCTCGTCAGATGGTCATCGGGCGCCGGCACGTATCCTTGGCGCGATGGCGACCATCCTCGGAGGGCACGTGACGCCTCGCTCGGTCCTTGGTTCGGTGAGCGTGGCGCTGGCGTTCGTCTTCCTCCCGGCGCTCTCCGGTCCCGCCCTCGCCGGGCCCATGAGCGGGACGACGAGCGGCTACATCGTCCAGCTGCGGCCGACGGCCGGCATCGTCCCGACCTTGGCCGGCCACCAGCTCGCGACTCCTGCCGCCGCAGCCGACACCACTCGCGCCACGGATCAGGCGGTGAACCGACTCGGGTCCGACTTCGGCTTCCGGGCGTCCATGACGTACTCACGAGCGCTGATCGGCTTCGCGGCGGAGCTCACGGCCGCCCAGGTCGCGGCACTCCGGCGTGACCCGCGCGTAGCCGTCGTCACGCCCGACCTGCCGGTCGCGCCGGCCGACCAGGTGCTTTCGACCGGAGTCAGGCGCGTCTATGCCGACACGTCGCCGCTGGCGGTGGATCCTGTCGATATCGACGTCGCGACCATCGACAGTGGCGTGAGCATGCTGCGAACCGACGACCTGTGCCTACCCAACAGCCCCAGCAGCTCCGATTGCCCGACCCACGGCAAGGGCCGGAGCTGCGTGCCCGACGACGTGGTCAACGGCACCCCGGACCAGATCGACCCAAAGGATTGGGACGACAAGCTCTCTGACGGGCACGGCACGCATGTGGCCGGCATCCTGGCCGCCGAGGACAACGCGACGGGTGTACTCGGCGTGGCGCCGGGCGCACGCATCTGGCCGGTGCGTGTCTTCCCGGCTAACGGCAGCGGCAAGACCTCGTACATCGTCTGCGCCATCGACTGGTTGCTGACGAAGACCAAGCCGGTCGATCCGAACCATCCGCACGGCGCGCAGGAGCCGATCGTCAGCGTCGTCAACATGAGCCTCGAAGGCAGCGGCACGAACCATCCGTGCAGCATCTCACCGGCCACCCCGAGCGGCGATCCGGAGCACGACGCCATCTGCACCGCCGTGGCCGCCGGCATGACCTTCGTCGTCGCGGCGGGCAATCACGCGACGGATGCCGCCCTGACCTCACCGGCGGACTACCCTGAGGTCATCACCGTCTCGGCCCTCACTGACACGGACGGTCTGCCGGGCGGCCATGGCACGTCCTGCAGCGGCGCCGACGACAGCTTCGCGACCTACAGCAACTTCGGCCCGGCCGTCGACCTCATCGCGCCCGGGTCGTGCATCGTGTCGCTGAACCGGGCGGCCGGCTCGACCGAATCCCTTTCCGGGACGTCGATGTCGGCGCCACTCGTGGCCGGCGCAGCGGCTCTGTACCTCACCACGCACCCGGGCGCCTCGCCGAGCACCGTCGCCGATGCGCTGCGCGCGGCCGGTACGCTTGATTGGACGACGACGACCGACCCTGACGGTCAGCCCGACCGGCTGCTTGATGTCTCGCGGCTCTCCGGCCCCGACGGCATCGACCTGTGGGTCAGCCCGAATTCGTGGGCCGTCGGCGCCGGCGTCGCCCAGCCGACCTTCGCGGTCGACCTCGGGCGACGAGCCGACTTCGCGGGTTCGACCACGCTTTCGGTGGTGAACCTCCCGACCGGCGTCCAGGCCGCGTTCGTGCAGCCGACCCTGTCGACGCTGAGTGACATCCATACGCTGCTGACGCTGACCATCGCGAGCGACGCGCCGAGCGTCGACATCGTCCTGGACGTCCATGCCAGCGCGTCCCCGCTCGATGCGGATGCATACATCGAGCTGACCATCGACCATGATCCGCCGCTCGTCGACGGTCCTCACGTCGGATTCGTCGCTGGCGCCACGCTCGGTTCGTTCAGTGTCCCGCTCGCCGTGGACTGGTCGGCGACCGACACGGCGTCGGGCGTCGACCAGTACGTCCTGCGCCAGCAGATCGATGGCGGCTCGTGGCAGGGGGTGACGCTGCCGAGTGACCTCGCGACATCGGCCGTCCGCCAGGTCCAGTTCAGCCACCGGTACGAGTACGAGGTCGATGCGACGGACGGTGCCGGCAACACGGCCGTCAGCCAGTCCACGACGATGACACCAAGCCGACATGAGTCGAACTACAGGAAGGTCACCACGACCGGGAGCTGGGCCACGAAGACCGCCACCACGGCGTCCGGGGGAAGCTACCGGCGCTCGAAGACGGCTGGCGCAACCATGAGCCTGACCTTCACCGGCCGGAGCATCGCGTGGGTCGCTCCCGTCGGGCCGAACCTTGGCTCGGCGCACGTCTTCATCGATGGCACGGACCAGGGGGATGTCTCGCTGGTGGCCGCGAGCAACGGCGTCCAGCGCCTCGTCTACGTGACATCCTGGGACGCGCCCGGCACGCACACCATCAGGATCGTCGTCGATGCCGGCTCGCCCGCGAAGTGGGTGGGCGTCGACGCATTCCTCGTGCTGAAAGGCTGAGCGGGGATCAGCCGACTCGGCGCACCGAGTCGATGGCGAGGTGGTACGCGGCCTCGTACCGGCGAGCGGGACCGGCCCAGCTGTGGTCCTCGGACATGCAGCGCAGCATCAGCTCGCGCCAGCGCTCAGGATCGGCGTACCGGGCCACGAGGCGTCGCGCGGCGGCGGCGAGCGCCGCGGGCTCTGCGGGACCGAAGACGAAGCCGTTCCCCGGGTCTGGCCCGGCATCGGCATCAGCATCGAAGACCGTATCGGCGAGGCCACCCGTGTGGCGGACGAGTGGCACGGTCCCGTATCGCAGCGCGATGAGCTGCCCCTGCCCTGACGGCTCGAAGCGCGAGGGCATCACGAACGCGTCCGAGCCAGCGTAGATCCGGCGGGCCTCGTCACGGTCGAAGCGCTCAAGCACGACCACTCGATCGGGCCGATCCGCCGCCAGCGCGGCGAGATCGCGCACCAGCCGCTCATCGCCCGTGCCGAGAACGATGATCCGCGCCCCCATCTCGAGCAGCGCGGGCGCCGCGGCGGCCACCAGGTCGAACCCCTTCATCGGATCGAGTCGGCCGACCACGCCGAAGATCGGGCCGCCCGGATCGAGGCCGTGTCGCGCACAGAGATCGGCCCGGCACGCGGCCTTCCCGTCGACGTCCTCACGCGAATACCCCGCCGGCAGTGCCGCATCGGTGGCCGGGTCCCAGACGCCCGTGTCGATGCCGTTCAGGATCCCGAGGTATCGATCACCCCGAGCACGCAGGGCATCGTCAAGGCCGGCGCCGTATTCGGGCGTTCGAGATTCCCGCGCGTAGGTCGGGCTGACGGTGTTGACCACGTCGGTCGCGCGGATCGCCTCGCGCAGGAGGTCGATGCCATCGGGCTTGCCGAGGCGGGCGGCCGCCGCTTCGCCGAGGCCAAGGCCGGCCACGCGATCTCGAGGCACCCAGCCGTGATAGGCCAGGTTGTGGCACGTCAGCATCGTCGCCGTCGTGGCGAGCGGCCCCGTCTGGGGCACCCGGGCCATCGACAGCAGCACCGGCCCAGCCTGCCAATCGTGGCCATGGACGACGTCGACCGGCGCGTCATCGACTGTCAGCGCCGCCAGAGCTGCATGGCCAAGGAGCGCGAAACGGGCTCCGTTGTCGGGATAATCGGCCCCGTCTTCGCCGTAGTAGCCCGCGCGGTCGAAACTCGCAGGATGGTCGACCAGGCGGATCCGATAGCCGTCCGCCTGACCGGTCCAGACGCCAGCGGCACCCGACGGCAGCTCGACCGACATGCGCTCCGACCCGGCCACCGGATCCAGGCCGCGATATCTGGGCAGGAAGACGTCAACGTCGTGGCCGAGCCCGCCGAGCGCTCGCGCGAGGGCATCGACCACGTCGGCCAGCCCGCCTGTCTTGGCGAACGGCTCGCACTCCGCACTGACCATCGCGATGCGCACGGCGAGATGGTAGGCGCCGTTGGGCGACCGCGACT
Organism: Chloroflexota bacterium; assembly: GCA_003169735.1. Classification (GTDB taxonomy): domain Bacteria; phylum Chloroflexota; class Limnocylindria; order Limnocylindrales; family CSP1-4; genus Palsa-1032. Next base: position 15,088 of record PNAP01000098.1, read on the forward strand.
AGGAAGCGCACGCAACCCTCCTGCGGGAGCCGATCAAGCGCGACTGGCACCGAACGGCGGCTTGGGCTCCTGCGTACTCCGTGCATGGGTACCGTCAGGGGAAGGCGGCCGATAAGGTCTCCGGACGGGCTGCTTCTCGGTCCGCATACCCGTGCAGGTGGTAAAGGAGCCGGAAGCCGCCGTCACGACGGCCAGAAAGGCGGTCGAGCCGGGCTTATCGGGGAGCTTGTGCTCACGGTACCCATGCACGTGGTACGACCGAGGCCAAGGTCGGCCAGCCAGCGCGCGCGTCAGATACTCTCTGATGGGTTGGCTCGTGTAGCATCCGGCGGTGCCCATCGAGATCCCCACGGTCCGGACCGCGCCGCTGCGCCTGCCCGCGCAGCTCCAGGGCCTCCAGCGACTCGCCTACAACCTCTATTGGACCTGGCACCCGGGTCTGCGCATCGTCTTCTCGCGCATCGACCGCGCTGCCTGGCAGCGTCACCGCAACCCGATCCCGGTCCTCCAGGCGCAGCGAGACTGGTCGTCCATCCTCGATGACGTCGACTTCATGGTCGAGTACCGCGAGCAGCTCGAACGCTTCGACGCCTACATGGCGAACGGCCACGGCCAATGGTTCCAGCGCAATCACGGCGAGGAGCTTTCCGGGCCGGTCGCCTATTTCTGCGCCGAGTTCGGGCTGCACGAGTCGCTCGGCATCTACTCCGGTGGGCTCGGCGTCCTCGCCGGCGACCACTGCAAGGCAGCCAGCGACATGGCGCTGCCGTTCGTGGCGGTGGGACTCTTCTATCGGCACGGCTACTTCCGCCAGACCATCGATGCCGACGGCCACCAGGAACACGCCTACCCCGATCTCGACCCGGACCGCCTACCGCTGATGCGGGTCGCCGACGAGAGCGGCGACCCGCTGACCGTCCCTGTCGAGCTGCCGGGTCGGACGGTGCACGTCGGTGTGTGGCTGGCACAGGTGGGCCGCGTGCCTCTGCTGCTGCTCGACACGGACATCCCCGAGAACGACGAGCGGGACCGTCCGATCACCCACATCCTGTACGTGCGCGGCCGCGAGATGCGCCTCCACCAGGAGCTGGTCCTCGGCATCGGCGGCATCCGGGCGCTGCGCGCCCTGGACGTCAAGCCCGCCGCGTGGCACCTCAACGAGGGCCACTCTGCGTTCATGCTGGTCGAGCAGACGCGCGAGTTCGTGGCCGCCGGCGTGCCGCTCGACGAGGCCTTCGATCGCGTCCGAAGTGGCAGTGTCTTCACCATCCACACGCCCGTCCAGGCCGGCAACGAGCGATTCGATGCTGACATGGTGCGTCGCATCGCCGGCCCCGAGACGACCGACGGCGGCGTTGACATCGAGCGCATCCTCGAACTCGGCCGCGGCATGGACGGCGACGCGAGCCAGTTCGACATGACCGCGTTCACGCTGCGCCTCACGAGCGGAGCGAGCGCCGTGAGCAAGCTCCACGCGGTGACGGCCAACGCCACCTGGTCCTCGGTCGTGGGGCGGCCGATCCTGGCCATCACCAACGGCGTCCACGCCCCGAGCTGGGTGGGCGGCCCGGTCCGTGAGCTGTACCACGGCATCGGCGCCGTCCTCGAACGGCTCGAGACGGAGCGCCGCAAGGATCGCTTCTGGGAGCGGCTCGACCGGATCCCCGACGAGCGGCTGTGGGAGGCGCACCAGCGCCAGAAGCAGGAGCTGGCGCAGTTCGCGCGCGGCCGGCTGCGCGCCCAGTTCGCGCGTCACGGCGAATCGCCCAACGCCCTGGCCGAACTCTCCCACGCCATCGATCCGCCCATCCTGACCATCGGTTTCGCGCGGCGCTTCGCGACCTACAAGCGCGCCTCCCTGTTATTCGCCGACGAGGAACGCCTGGCGCGCCTGCTCCACGACGAGAAGCGCCCCGTCCAGATCGTCTTCGCCGGCAAGGCCCACCCGGCCGACCGGCCCGGTCAGCGCGTCATCCAGGAGATCTTCACGCGCAGCCGTTCGCCGCGGTTGACGGGCCGCGTCTTCATCCTCGAGGACTACGACATCCGCATCGCGCGCTATCTCGTCCAGGGCTGCGACGTCTGGCTCAACAACCCGCGCCGTCCGCTCGAGGCGTCCGGGACGAGCGGCATGAAGGCGGCCATGAACGGCCTCATCAACTGCTCGGTCCTCGACGGTTGGTGGGACGAGGGCTACACCGGCGACAACGGCTGGGCCATCGGCGGTCGCGAGCAGAACCCCGACGAGGGCGCCCAGGACTGGTCGGACGCGCAGGACCTCTACCGGCTGCTCGAGGAGCAGATCATCCCGACCTACTACGACCGCGACGACGAGGGCATCCCGCGCGCATGGGTGGCAATGATGCGCCGCTCGATGGCATCGACCCTGTGGCGCTTCTCCACGTCGCGGATGCTCGAGCAGTACACCGAATTGCTGTACCTCCCCGCGGCGCGTGAGGAAGAGGCCGAGTCGCGACTGGCACTCGCGGCGCCGGCCGGCTGACGGCAACGACGACCGGCCGGCTGACGGCAACGACCGCGGGCCGCGTCTCGCTGGCACTGGTGCTCCACCATCACCAGCCGGTCGGCAACTTCGGGTGGGTCATCGAAGAGGTCTGGCAGAAGGCGTACCGGCCGATGCTGGCTGCCCTCGAGCGCCACCCTACCGTCAAGGTCGGGCTGCACTACTCCGGGCCGTTGATCGAGTGGCTGCGAGCGCACCATCCCGAGACGATCGTGCAGGTACGCCGGCTGGTGGATCGCGGCCAGGCGGAGTGGCTCGGCGGGGCGTGGTACGAACCGATCCTGGTGGCGCTGCCGGTCGCCGATCGGCACGGCCAGCTGGTGCGCATGGCTCGCGAGATCGAGGCACTCAGCGGCGTCCGGCCGCGCGGCGCCTGGCTCGCGGAGCGCGTCTGGGAGCCCACCGTCGCGTCCGATCTCGCGGACGGCGGCTACGCCTACGCCATCGTCGATGACAACCACCTGCGCGAGGCGGCCATCCCCGATGAGCGGATGTGGGGCAGCTACGTCGTCGATGACCAGGGGCGGATGCTGACCGTCTTCGCGTCCGAGAAGGGCCTGCGCTACACGATCCCGTGGCGGCCGGTGAGCGAGGTCATCGACCACCTGCGCGCTCACGCCACGGCCGACGGCCGGAACCTCGGCATGATGGGCGATGACGGCGAGAAGTTCGGCGCGTGGCCGGGCACGGACGACTATTGCTGGGGCTCGGACGGGACTGAGATGGGCGGCTGGGTCGAGGCGTTCCTGACCGAGCTGGAAACGAACGCCAGCTGGCTGGCGACGGTGCGACCGAGCGACTGGCTGGCGACCGAGCCTCCCTTGGGGCGCGTCGCGCTGCCCACCTCGTCGTATCTCGAGATGACCGAGTGGGCGCTGCCTCCGGACGATGCGCGATCGTTCACGGCGGTGCTGGAACGGGCACGGGCGGCGGATGATCCGTCGCTGCCGTTCCTGCATGGCGGCACGTGGCGCGCGTTCCAGTCGCGCTACCGCGAGGTCAACGACCTGCACAAGCAGATGCTCCGCGTGTCGCGGAAGGTGGCTGAGCTGCCGCCGGGGGCGTTACAGGAGCAGGCTTCGGACCACCTGTATCGCGGCCAGTCGAATGACGCGTACTGGCACGGCCTGTTCGGCGGCATCTACCTGCCCGACCTGCGGATGGCTGCGGCGGCCGAGCTGATCGGAGCGGAGGACCTGGCCGATGGCGGCGCCATCGCGGGCGGCCTGGCCGATTACGACCTCGATGGGCTGGACGAGGTTCTGCTCGGCGGTCCCGGACAGTCCGTGATGGTGGATCTGGCGGAGGGCGGGGGCATCTCCGCGTGGGATCTGCTCGCGACTCGCGTGGCGGCAGCGTTCGTGCTCCGGCGGCGACCGGAGGCGTACCACGCGACGTTGCTCGCCCGAGCGCACGCAGCGAGGGCAGCGGCGGAGGGCGGCCCACCGATCTCGCCGCACGAATCGGTCGTGGTCAAGGAGGCTGGGCTGGAACGGTTCCTGGTCTATGACCGCCATGAGCTGCGCGGCGCGCTCATCCACCTGATCGACGCCGGGGGATCGGCCGCCCTCGGGCCGGACGAGCTGGCGGCCGAGGCATTCGGGGATCTCGGTGACTTCGTCGACCAGCCGTTCTCGGTGGTGGCGCGGAGCGACGCGTCGTCGACGGTGCGACGGGACGGTTCGGTGGCCGTCGGCGGCGCGGACCGGGCGCTGCTCGCCATCTCCAAGCGCTTCGCGCTGGGCGGCACGCGCCTGGAGCCGACGCTGGAATGCTCGCTCGAGGCCAGCAACCCGGGCACGGATGCGCTGGCATTCGTGTTTGATCTCGAGTGGCCGTTTCAGATGCTCGGCGGCGGCGGCAACCCGCAAGCTTGGTACGAAATGGCGGCTCCTGACGGTGGGGCCCCAGTCCGGTCAGCGCATGACGGCTCGGGCGACGTCCCGAACGGCGCCGCGCTGGCATTCGGGAACGACTACCTCGGCGTGCGCATCGACGCTCGTTTCGAACCAGCCGCCCGCCTGACGTGGCATCCCATCGAGACCGTCTCGCAATCCGAGGCGGGCTTCGAGCGCATCTATCAGGGCAGCGCTCTGCACATCCGCTGGCCGATGTCGGTCGAGGCTGGCAGCGCCCGTCAGGTCGCCGTCCGCCTTGCCGTCACCGAGTCGCGGGATCTGGCCGGTCAGCGTGGAGGCGCCAGCCACCTCCGCCAGCGGAAGGCCGGCCGATAGCCGACGCTCTCGTACATCGCTCGGGCGCCGTCGTTGCCATCCTCGACCGATAGCCAGACGAGCTTCCGGCCGCTGGCAAGGCCGGCGCGCGTGGCGACCGTGGTGATGAGCAGCCCCAGCCCCTGCCGTCGCCGGTGCGGCGCGACGCCGACCGCATAGAGGCCGGCGAGGCCGTCCGTCAGCGAGAGCCGCGCGGCGGCGACGGGCTCGCCGTGGGAGCGCACCAGGAAGGCACGCAACGTTCCGTCGGCGAGACCGGCCCGCAGCCCCTCGACGCGGAACGGCGTGCTCGTCGCGGGCAACCCGAAGATGAGCCGCTCCAGCGCCTCGTGTTCCGCTGCCGATCGGTCGGTGACCGCCTCGATGCGCAGGGTCGGGTCGAGGTGCGGGACCACGGCCGGGTAGCGCGTCCACAGGATCGTCTCCCAGCCGACGACCGACCATCCCGACTCGGCCAGGCCCGCCTCGAGACCGTCGGGTTCGGCCAGCCCTTCCGCGAGCAGCAACGATGGCCAGGCTCCCGCCTCCCGTTCGGCCCGGGCGAAGGCGTCGAGTCGATCGCGCCAGCCATCCGTCGGCCAGCGCACGACGGCGCCATAGTCGAGACCAGGTCCGGCGGGTCGGCCCTGGATGAGCAGCATCCCGAGCGCTGCATCGTCGTGAAGCCGCGCTCCAGAGTGGACCGGCAGGGCCGCCAGGTGACGCTCGATGCCCAAGAGCTCGTCCCGACTGGGAGGCGCCATCTCCGGCTCGACATCCGTCCGGGGTCGCGCCGTCTCGGGCCGGCGCAGGGGGCTCTCGGGTTTGAGCTCGCCTCCGCCTCGGTCGTCGGTCGTCAGGGTCGTGCGCCCACCCGAGCGCTTGCGACCTTACGGTGGAAGCGCTCGAAGAGTGCCGCGTGGCGCTCGGGGTCGGTCTCGACGAAGTCGACCACGAATTGGCTGACGCCGACCGCCGTGAACGCGTCGATCTCGGCCAGCATCAGCTCCGGCGTGCCGCGCACGACGTAACCCGAGGTGGGGCCTTCGCCGAAGCTGACGCGAACCCGGGCGGAGAGCGTCGGCGCCGGGCGGCCCGCCTTCGCGGCAGCAGCGATGACGACCGGTGCCCGCTCGGCGAGCTGGGCGGGACTGCCGCTGCTCGCCTGGTAGCCATCGGCGAGGGCTCCGGCGCGCGTGAGCGCTGCCTCGGCACGCCCGCCGACGAGGATGGGCAACGCCGCGCCCTGCGCCGGCAGCGGCCCGAAGGCGTAGTCACGGAAGGAGTGGAACCGCCCCTCGAACGGCTCCGTGCTACCACTCCACAGGTGGCGCCACAGAGCGATCGTCTCGTCGAGGTAACGGCCGCGGCGCGTGAACATCTCGCCTGCACCGACATTGGCGAATTCGACCAGGTTCCAGCCGACGCCGACGCCCATCGTCACGCGGCCACCGCTCAGCGCGTCAAGCGTGGCGATCTCTTTGGCCAGGATGACCGCGTTGCGCATCGGCACGACGAGGACGCTGGTGCCGAGGCGGAGCCTTGGATGCGCCGCGCCGATCCACGCGAGCGAGGTCAAGGCCTCGAATATCTGGACGTAGTCGGCGCCTGCTGCCGAGCGATCGATGAGCAGGTGATCCGTCGTCCAGACCGAGTCCCAGCCGAACCGGTCGCAGTTCTCGGCGGCCGCGGCGATACCCTCGGCCGTGGCACCCGGCCGATAGTTGGGCAGCGCCAGCCCGAAGCTGATGCTGGGGAGTGACGGGCGCGTGGTAACGGGCACGGCCGAATGCTATCAACGGCCGGACCCGGGCGCCTGGCGCGCCGGGGAAGTGGCGCTGCGGTGGCGCTGCGGTGGACTCGGATGTGGAAGAACTGCAGCGGTCGAGCCTTGACATCGGGCGTACTACCTGCACGAATGCCGGAAGGCTCTGGGCGTCGACAAGGCGTCGCCGACCAATCGATCGGCCGGGCGAAGGCGACCTTACGCCCTGATCCATTCGTGCACGGAGTAGAACTGCCACTTCGGAGGCATAAGCCGAGCCACCACGGTCGTGCCGACCAGCTTCTGCAGAGCCATCACGCTCGCGGCATTCGTGGACGTGGTACGGGCGCGCCCAAGCCACAGGATCCGCGCTTTCCAAGACGCCTCCGTCGTGACCGACACGTCGGCGAACGTCCGCCCGTAGAATCGCGGCTTCATGGCGATCATCTGCCGCGAGAAGCGGCTGCTCTTCATCCTTGCCCCGCACACGGCGTCGACCGCCATCGGGGTTCTGCTGCGCGACGAGCTCGGCGGGGAGTGGCTGCCGCCCGAGGAGGTGCGCGACGCGAACGGCCGCATCACGGTCAAGCGCAAGCACACGACGCTGCGCGAGTTGTTGGCCGCGAACCTGCTGAGCGCCGACGAGCGCGCCGGCCTCATCACCTTCAGCGCCGTCCGCAACCCGTTCGACACGCTCGTGTCGCTCTACCTCAAGCACTCGGTCAAGGACCAGGTGCTGCTCGAGAAGCCGGACGCGTGGATCCACGGCCGCGAGCGCAAGCTGGACAACCTCGACTTCTGCCGCGACCACACTTTCGCCGAGTGGATCGAGCACGTCCACGCGCCTCGCTGGCAGGATCGGTTCCGCGGCCGTGCCGCTCGGCTGGCGCGCTGGCCCTACGACAAGGGCATTGACGAGATCATGCGCTACGAGCACCTCCAGGACGGCTTCGACGCGGTGCTCCGCAAGGCCGGCATCGCCGAGCACCACGAGATCCCCAAGGAGAACGTGACCGCGGTCCGAGCCGGCCGCGACTACCGCGACTTCTACTCGGCCCGCACGCGCCGCCTGGTGGAAGTCGCCTACGCGGACCATCTGGCCAAGTACGGGTATTCGTTCTGAGGGTCGGGTCGGGTCGGTGTTCCGACTCTCGATGATCGTCAGCCGGCGGACGTTCGACCGCCAGCGCCTTCGTCGGCCAGGATCCGGGCGACCCACTTGATGGCCGGCGTGCCGTGGCTGATGACCGATTCGAGATGGCGCCGGTAGTCGAAGCCGGGCGTCTGCCCGAGCTGGCCGACGATCTTCTGGTCCGGCACGGCGTCGGGTCCAGCGCCCGCAGCGACCGCCGCCGCTTGCCGCGCGGCGACCTCCATGTCCCACATCTCGAGCGAGCCGAGGTAGTAGGTGCAGAGCTGGGTCGACGTGATGCGCGCGCGGAGCCACTTACCGCGAGCTTCGTCGGGCTCCTGGAAGCCGCCCCGCAGCATCAGGTCCATGGCCGCCGCCTCGTCCATCGAACCGGCGTGGATCTCGACGTCCATGAGCGCGTTCATGACCGCGCGCAGGTAGAACTTCCAGTGCGTCAGCATCAGCGCCGGGTCGTCCCGACCGTAGCCGAGATCCATCATCACCTGGGTGACGTAGACCGCCCAGCCCTCGGCGAACATGCCGTTGGAGAAGACCGTCCGGACGAGCGACGGCGACCGATTCGAGTACGCGAGCTGGAGGTAATGGCCGGGCACACCCTCATGGATGGAGAGCAGCCGGAGCATCCGGTCGTTGTCCTCGCGCAGGTACGATTCGACGTCCTCGGGCTTGGCGTCGTCGTCAGGCGGCGTGATCCAGAAGTACGCCGATTGGCCCTTATCGAGCACGCCGGGCGAATCGAGGAAGGCGCGGCCGTAGGCGCGCATGAAGACCGGCGTCCACGTCACCTTGAGCGGCTCGTCGGGCAGGCCGATGATGTCGTGTTCGCGGCAGTACGCCTCGATGCTTCGCACCTCGGCCTCGCACCACGCGAGCAGCTCCTCCGGGCGGCGATGCTGGCCGGCGACCCGGTCGAGGACCGTCCGCACGATGCGACTGTCGATCTCATCCTCGGACTCGGCTTCGGCCAGACCGCCGGCAGCGGGCATCGGCTCGTCCGGCACGAACGTCGGCCAGGCCTCGCGTGCCAGCCGGACCATCTCGCGGCGAACCGCGTGGTACTCGCGCCAGCCGCGTTCGCGGATCTGATCGAAGGTCATGTCGCTCGACAGCGTGTGGCGCAGCTTCTGCTGGAAGAGTTCCGGTCCGAGCCGGCCCTCGCCCGATGCTCGGGCACGGATCTCCGTGTCGAGCGCCTGCCGAAACTCCTCGACGGCGGCTTTCGCCCGCGCACCTGACGCCTCGATCGTCGCCACGAGCTCGGGAGCCTCACCCGCCGCGGCGCGGCGATGCGCCTCCTCGACGCCCTGATCGATCAGCTCGCCGACGCCGGGCAGCTGCGCCAGGGCCGTTTCCAGGTGGAGCAGCGCGACCGGCCGTCCCGGCCGCCCGACCAGGTTCGCCCGCCCCGCCGCGAGGACCGCGGCGACCCCATCGGCACGCCCGATGAACGCGGCGCCGCGATGGGCCCACGGCGCGTAGTCACGCGCCAACAGCCCGAAGAAGCCGCTCCCCAGCAGGTAGACGTAGGCGAGCGGGTCCCACGTGTCTTCGCGCAGTACGTCCTCGTCGAACGTCAATTGATCGACGATGTCGAGCACGATGCCGCGGTCGATGCGCTCATCCGCCGACAGGCCGGCCTCATCCATCGCCTGGAAGGCCGCCCGATGCCGGCCGATCATGCCGAGTCGGGCCCGGCGTCCAGCCTCGGTCGCATCCGTCCATCGGTCGTCCACCAGGTGATAGCCGACGGCGGTCGCCCAGACCGGGTAGTCGGTGAAGAAGTCGGTGAAGAAGTCGTGGACGGCATGCTCGAAGGGGGTGGACGGGGCGGGACGCGGGTCGCCGACGAGTGGAAGCGAGGCAGATGTGGTCATGGCCGAAATCCTACCCGGTTACCATGGCGCCAACCGGCGACGCCGGCCCGTCAGGGAGGCGCTGATGCTCGACTTCGCGATCCGCATCGTGATCAACGCGGTGGCTCTCGTGGTGGCCGTCCTGTTCGTCCCGCAGATCCACTTCAACTACTCGGGCGACCAGTGGTGGCGGCTGCTGATCGTGGCGCTCATCTTCGGCATCATCAACACGTACATCAGACCGATCGTCAAGGCGCTCAGCCTGCCGCTCATGTTCGTCTTCATCGGCCTCGTCGGGCTGATCATCAATACGGCCATGCTGCTGCTGCTGGCGGTCGTCAGTCACGAGGTGGACAAGAATCTCGACCAGGTCCACCTCGGTTTCAAGATCGCGGGCTGGCCGAACGGGCCATTCACGATCGAGGTCCTGATCTACGCCATCGTGGCCGGCATCATCATCGCCATCGTCTCGACCGCGCTGAGCCTCGTCCGCAAGATCTCGCCCGTCTGACGCGGGCGTGACCGACCTCAGGGCAGCGGCGCGCGAGGCTGCCCGGCGATTCGGGACGCCGACCTACCTCTACGATCTGGGCACGCTCGAGCGAGACGCCGCCGCCGTCGCGGCCGCCTTCCCCGATCCATGGCTGCGGCTGTATGCACTCAAGGCGAACGGGCTGCCGGCACTGCTGCGGGGATTGCCAGGGGCCGGATTCGGGGCGAGCGCCGTCTCCGGCGGCGAGCTGGCGCTGGCGGCGCGGGCCGGCTTCTCCCCGCCGATGACGGCCCTCGAGGGCATCGGCAAGACGCCGGCCGATCTCCAGCGCGCGGTGGCGATGGCCGAGGCCCGGTCGCCGCTGTTGTGGGTGAGCCTCGAATCGGCCGATGAGGCGGCGGCGCTGGCCGAGCTGGTCCGGGCGAGGGCGGGCCGATCAGTGGGTGCGGCTGCTGGCGCTTTGCGCGTCGATGTCCTCGTCCGGCTGAACCCGCAGGTCCGACCGGAGACCCATCGGGGCCTTGCCGTCGGGGCGGCCGAATCGAAGTTCGGTGTCCTGCCCGAGGAGCTCGGCGATGTCATCGCCGCGGGCGGTGGGGCCGACGGGCCGCTCCGCTGGCGCGGCATCCACGTCCACGTCGGATCGCAGTTGGGTGCCGTGGACGCGTGGCGCTCGGCGTTCCGCGTCGGGTTGCGGGTGCTCGGCCTGCAACGCGCGGCGCTGCCGGACGCCGATACGCTCGACGTCGGGTCGGGGTTCCCGGTCGACATGGGGGAGCCGGGGTCGGTGCCAGGGCCGGAGCTCTTCGCGGACGCCGCGCGCGAGGAGTTGGCGGCGCTTCCCGCGGACGCGCGACCGGCGCGGCTGGCCATCGAGCCGGGTCGGGCGATCGTGGCGCGCTGCGGTTGGCTGCTGGCGCGCGTCCTGCACGTGCGCGACCGGGAGCAGACTCTCATCGTGCTCGACGCGGGTATGACCGAGCTGATCCGGCCCGCTCTCTACGGCGCGGAACACCCGCTCATGGCACTGACGTCCTTGGGCCGCCCGGTGGCGACGGGCGACGAGGCGACGGGCGACGAGGCTACGGCCGACTGGGCGACGGTCCGCGTGGACGGGCCGATCTGCGAATCGACCGATCGACTGGGGTCCGCCCGGCTGCCACCGATGCGTCGGGGCGATCTGGTGGCCATCGGCGTGGCCGGCGCCTACGGCTCGTCTATGGCCTCGAGCTACAACGGCCGGCCGCGCCCCGCCGAAGTGGCCTGGGACGGGCAGCGCCTCGAGATGCTGCGGCGGAGAGGGAGCGCCCGGACGCTGCCCTGACGAGGCCGACGGTTCGGCCTCTTCAGATCGACCAATCGCTGAAGGCCTGGCCGGTCGAGGCGCGCAGGGCCGCGACATCGGGCGCGTAGACCTGTTCCAGGCCCGCCCGGAGGCCCGGATCGAGGCTGGGGCGAACCATCGGTCGAAACAGCGCGCGACGGACGAGCGGGAAGCGGTTCCCGAAGTGCAGCGCGCGCCGTCCGAATCGCTGCTGCACCTTCCGCCCGAACGGCGTCACCGCGCGCTTGGCCCGGGAGACGTTCTGGGCTCGAAGGTCCAGCGTATCGACCGCATCGGCGGGCAGGCCGAGGAACGGCAGGATGCGCCGCATGACCGCCGCCGGATCACGCTGGAGATCCTCCAACGCAACGACCATGATCCGGTCGTCGGCGAAGAGGCGGCGATACCGGTCGAGTTGGTGCGAGTAGAGGCCAGGTATGACGTACTCGTTGCTGTCGAGGTTGGCCAGCGCGTCGGCGAGCGATCGATGCTCCCAGCCCTGGAGCGCGATGACCGTGTAGTGCGAGAGGAGACGTGCGATCGGGTCGCGGACGAGATAGAGCAGTCGTGCCTCGGGCAGCGTCGCGTGGAGGCGCTCCGGCACGCCCGGGAAGATCGGATCCTTCGTGTACTTCGGCGAGGATTCGCCGCGAACCAGCTTGCTCGGGTCGAAGTTCCCGGCGTACCAATCGAGCCCCTTGTCCCAGTTGCCGTGCTTGCCGCTGACGAAGAAACTCAGCTCCTTCTTGCGCGACATCGACACGTCCGGAAGCTGTCTCAGCCAGTTATGGACGCTCGTCGTCCCACAGCGCATCGCCCCGATGATCACGAACGTCGGCAGGCTCGCGGTGATCTCGGGCCGGATCGGTGCAGTGCTGGCGGGCAGGGCAGCAGCAGGCTCGGTCACGTCGGTCGCAGCGTAGCCGAACCGGTGATCGGTGAGCGCTGGAGCTCGACCGCGTGTGAGGTGGACGATGGCCCATCGACCGGCGCCTGGCGCGAATACGACATCGTCGCGATCTTGCCGCGACCGCTCACGCCGATCCCACGCGATCGAGGATGACGAGCGGGATCTCGCGCCCGGCCTTGACCTGGTAGCGCGTGAACATGGCGAAGATGGCCACCATCTGGGGCCACAGCTCGGCCCGTTCATCGCTGGTGGCGGTCCGGGCCCGGGCTGCGAAGCGTTCGGCGCCGACCTGGACGGTCACCTCCGGTTCGTCGAGGAGGTTGAGATACCAGGCTGGGTGGCGCGTCGATCCTGCGTTCGAGGCGACCAGCACATAGGCCGCGCCCTCGACTCCGTAGATGAGCGCCGTGCGCCGCAGGATGCCCGACCTGCGCCCGCGCGTCACCAGCAGGAGCGTGTCGTGGCCGCGATGGCGGTGCCCGGTTCGTCCGTCGCTCGCCAGGTACGCACGGACGTGCCGCGCCACGTTGCCGGTCGGGCTGTCGAGCACCGGCTCATCATCATCTCGGGGCATCGATGCGAGGATGACACGCGGCCGTCTCCGCCCGCCGACGAAACCTCAGCGGTATCTCAGAAAGCCACCGCACGCTCGGCCCGCGATGACCGACCGCCGCTCGACTCCCAAGGCCCGGAAAGGCCGGCCGCCTCGCTCACGGGCGCGGCTCGCGATCATCACCGTCGCCGCGTTGCTCGTGGCCGGCGCGGTCGGTGGCGGGGCCTACGGCATCTGGTACCTGTTCCTCCAGGGCCCCGGGCCTGCCTCCGTCGACCAGTCGCGAGCCGCCATCCCGAGCGGCGCCGCCGGAGGGTCATTGCTCACGGCCGACGGCACGTGGAACATCGACCCGGCCATCGGTTCGTTCTCGGACTTCTCCGACTCGTACGTGGGATATCGCGTGCAGGAGCAGCTGGCCTCGATCGGCGCCAACACCGCCGTCGGGCGGACGCCGAACGTGACCGGCAGCCTGACCCTCCTGGGCACGACGCTGACCGCGATCAGCGTGACGGCCGACCTGACGACGCTCCAGAGCGACGATCAGCGGCGCGACGGCCAGCTCCGGAACCAGGGCATCCAGACCGCCCAGTTCCCGAATGCCACCTTCAGCCTGACCCAGCCGCTGGATCTCCACGTCCTGCCCGCGCCGGGAGCGACGATGACCGTGACAGCGACCGGCGACCTGACACTGCACGGAGTCACCAAGTCCGTCCAGATCCCAGTCACCGTCAGCCTTTCGGGCGATGTCGTCGAGGTGACCGGATCGCTCCCCATCACTTTCTCGGACTACGGCGTCACGCCGCCATCCTCGTTCGCGGTCCTGACCGTCGCCGGCAACGGCACGATGGAGTTCCAGCTCTTCTTCCGCCACACGTAAGCGACCGCGGGTCCGTAGCGCTCGCGATCGGGCGCAGCTGATGCGATGATCGGCGGCGATGGATATCTCAAGCGTCGCCAACGTCGTCTTCGTCGCCATCGGCATCGTGCTGGTGGCGTGGATCCTGTGGGATGTTTTCCAGACCGTGGTCGTGCCACGCCCGACGCCCACGCGCGTCCGCCCCGCGCGTTACCTGACGCGCGGCATGTGGCGGCTCTGGCAGGCGCGCGCGGGCCGCGCGAAGACACCCAATGCGCGCGAGAAGATGCTGGGCAGCTTCGCCCCGCTGCTCGTACTGACTCTGCTCGGGAGCTGGATCGTCGTCCTCATCGTCGGTTACGGCCTGATCCTGTTCGGGCTGCGTGGCGAGATCCTGAACGAGCCCGACTTTGCCACCGCCCTGTACCAGGCCGGCGTCAGCATGCTGACCATCGGCTACGGGGATGTCCTCGCGACCGGGCTGCTCAGCCGCCTCGCCGAGGTGGTCGCCGCGGCCACCGGCTTGGGCGTCTTCGCCCTCGGCATCACGTACCTGTTCTCGCTGTACGCATCGTTCCAGCGCCGCGAGGAGCTCGTGACCACGCTCGACGCGAGAGCCGGTGCGCCACCGTCGGGCGTGATGATGCTGGAGACGTCCGCGCGTCTGGGGCTTTGGGGCGATCTGCACCATACGTTCGCGGAGTGGGAGTTGTGGGCGGCGCGCGTCCTCGACACGCACCTCGCCTACCCGATCCTGTGCTTCTTCCGCTCGAGCCACGACAACGAATCGTGGGTCAGCGCCGTCGGTGCGGTGCTTGATGCGGCCGTGTTGACCGCGACCACCATCGAGCGCGGGCCCGACGATCAGGCGGTGCCGGCCGGCCAGGCCAAGCTGCTCATCAAGGGTGGCAGCCACCTCGTCGAGGACCTCGGGCAGTTCCTCAACTTCGGCGACGAGCACATCCCGATGGTCGAGCGAGCCGAGTTCGACGCGGCGCGCGCCCGGCTGGAGAAGGCCGGCCTGCGACTCCGAGCGGACGAGGAGGCGGCGTGGCGGAGCTTCGCTGAACTGCGATCCGGATACGCGTCGCGACTGAACTTGATGGCCGCGTATCTCATGACGCCACCGACCCAATGGATCGGCGACCGGTCCATCCTGCCGCACGGGCGACGCGTGGAAGAAGTGGCGCCCGGCGCGTTGGCCGATCTCCGATGGCGATCGGCGGCCGATCGGCCGGCCACGCCAACAGCGCCGACGGTGACGACGGTCCAGGCGCTGCCGATCGACTACGGCGGGTCACCGGCCACGTCGATGTCCGAGACGCCGGACGCCTGAGGCCCGGCGGCGGCATCACGGGGTGGCGGTTACGGCGTGGCGGGGACGCCCGGGTAGGTGGGCGTCTGCAGGATGGTCAGGGTGTCGAGAGGCCAGAAGCGCAGCCACGCCCGGCCGATGACGCTGGAGACCGGCACGAACCCGAACGCCCGCGAATCCGATGACTGGGAGCGATGGTCGCCCATCACCCACAGATCGCCCGCCGGTACATCCCAACTGCCGTCGCCGGTCGTGCCATCCGGGTTGAGCGTGGCATCGACATAGGGCTCGATCAGGCGCACGCCGTTCACGAACACGGACCCAGTCTTGATCTGCACGTGGTCGCCGGCCACGCCGATGACGCGCTTGATGTACGGCGTGTCGTCGGGCGCCCCATCGGGCGGATGGAACACGATGATGTCGCCCCGCGAGTAGTCGTCGAAGTGCGGGCTGAGCTTGTCCACCAGGAGGTGCTGGCCGGGCTCGATACCCGGCTCCATGCTCTGCTGCTCGACCTGGTAGGTCTGGACGACGAACGTCTGGACGATGATGTAGATGACGACCGCGAGGACGGCGGTGACCGCGATCTCGGTCACCGCGTTGCGGACCCGCGATGCCGCCGAGGGAGTTCCGGTCGTCATGGGCGCCACGTCTCCGGTGCTCGCCTCTGGTTCGACATCAGCCACGCATCTACCTCTTGTTGGCGTCGACCGCTGCGGTCGCGGCCGCTAAGCCTATCGGGGATGGCCGCGAGCGGCTCGGCGCGGGTGTCGGGCACGTCAACCGGAACGTGCCACTTCAGCGCGGTCCAGCGCGTATCGTGTCCACGGATGCCGAACGGCCCGCATCCCAGCGGCTCCGCCCACCGGCCCGCCACGAGGAGGGGAACCAGCCCGATGTCCAAGGAATTCCGCGACTTCATCATGCGTGGCAACGTCGTCGATCTGGCCGTCGGTATCGTCATCGGCGTCGCGTTCGGAGCCATCGTCTCGGCCTTCGTCGACGACATCCTGTCACCGCTCCTGGGCCTCTTCGGCGCGCCCGATTTTGCCCAGAACACGCTGGTCATCGGCGGCGCGACCATCCTGTACGGAGCCTTCATCGACAGCGTCGTCTCCTTCCTGCTCATCGCGCTGGCTGTCTTCTTCTTCGTGGTCAAGCCGATGAACCGGATGGCCGCACGCAACAAGGCCGAAGCCGCGCCCGCCGGCCCGACCAGGGACTGCCCACAGTGCCTGAGCAGTATCCCGGCAGCCGCCAAGCGCTGCGCCTTCTGCACCAGCGAACTGACCGCATAAGCGACCGCTGGCGCGACGGTCGGAGGACCGAGGTGGGTCCTAGGCGGACGCTTCGTCCGAAGCTTCGCCTTCGCCTTCGCCGACGATCGGCTCGGTGACGGCGGCTTCCTCGCCCAACACCGGCTCGGCCTCGGTGCGCGGCGGTTGGATGCGCGCAACGGGTTCGGACAGGTCGGACAGGAGCGTCACTTTCAAGGGTATCTGCAGGTCGCTGACATGCAGCACGCCTTCGAACGAATCGAGCGGCGTGATGTCGAGCTCGATCGACGAGGGCAGATCGGCCGGCAGGGCCCGCACCTGGACGTTGTCGCGCATGTGCAGGAGCGTCCCACCGAGCTTCTCGATGGCGAGTGACTCGCCGATGAAGGCGATCGGCACTTCGATGATCATCTCCTCGGTCATGCGCACGACCAGGAAATCGGCGTGGAGAGGTCGGCGCGTGACGACGTGCTCCTGGACGGCGTGGAGCAAGACTGGGCGCGACGCCCCGCCGGCCACGGTCAGGTCGACCAGCGCATTGCGGCCGGCGTGCCGACGAAGATCCTCGAAGCGGCGCGCGTCGATCTGGATCGATTCCGAAGCGACATCGTGGCCGTAGACGACCGCCGGCAGCATCCCGGCGCGGCGCAGCGTCGCGACCTTCTTGCCGACGACATCGCGGTGCTCGGCGGACAGTTGGGGACGGGTACTCACGTGCGCGTGACCTCTCTGGAAGGGATGGGCTCGTCTATCGGGCCGGGCGCGCATCGGAGACGCAGCCAGTGTCCGGCTCTTCGGGGCGAAGAGTAGCACGCGCGGCACGTGTACCATCGGGTAACCCCCATGAGCGCCACCATCCCATGAGCGCCACCATCCTCATCGTCGAGGACGAGTACGCCGTCGCGCGCGGCATCCAGTACGCACTCCAGCAGGAGGGCTACCAGGTCACCGTCGCCCGCCGCGGCGAGGAGGGGCTCGAATTCGCCACGCAGCAAGCGCCGGACCTGATCATCCTCGATGTCCGATTGCCCGGCATCGATGGCTTCGAACTCCTGCGGCGGCTGCGCACGTCGGGCTCGAAGGCGCCGGTGCTGATGCTCACCGCCCGTGACGAGGAGGTCGACAAGGTCATCGGCCTCGAGCTCGGTGCCGATGACTACCTGACCAAGCCGTTCGGCCTGCGCGAGCTGATGAGTCGCATCAAGGCGCTGCTCCGCCGCGCCTACGGCGATCTGGCCGATGCCGCCGGCGGCCGGCTCATCCGCCACAGGGATCTGGTCGTCGATCTCGAGCGGCGGCGCGTCCAGCGCGGCCAGAACCGCATCAGCCTGACAGCCACCGAATTCGAGATCCTGCGTCATCTCGCGTCGCGCCCAGGCCGCGTCTTCTCGCGCCGCGAACTGCTCGAACTGGTGCGCGACTACGAGGCACTCGACCAGGACGAGAAGACCATCAACGTCCACGTCAGCCATCTCAGGGAGAAGCTGGAGGACGATCCCTCCGATCCGGCCTTCATCCTGACCGTCCGCGGCGCGGGGTACGCGTTCGCGGAGCGCTGAGCATCGAGCTCACCGTCGCATGGGTCGCGTCCGCCTTGTCCTCGGCAGTTTCCGTTTCCGCATCGTCCTGGCCATCGGGGCGGTCGTCCTCATCGCTCTCGCGCTCGTGCTGGCGACGTTGCCACGGCTCCTCGACGGCTATTTCGCTGCCCAGGACCAGAGCGACCTGAACGATCGCGCCAGCCTCATGGCCACGCTCGTCAAGGAGCAGCTCCAGCTGTACCAGACGGTCGGCAGCGACGCACCGCGCGCCATCGTCGTGCAGAGCACGCCGCCCGCTGCCGCGGATCTCGTCTACCGCGCCCTCGGGGACGCCAACGCTGGCTACGTCGCGACCCTCGCCACCGTCGCCGCGCAGGCCAACGTCGAGGTGACCCTGCTCGCCGATCCGACCGACCCGGCGTCGGTCGTGTATCACCTCGTCGTCCCGCTCCCGGACAGCGCCGGCAGGTCCGGCCAGGGCCGCGAGGACATCAGCAGTGTCCAGACCATCCACATCTCCGACGACTTCTGGACGCCCGTCCGGGATCGCCTCGTGACCGTCTCGCTGTCCGACCCGTTCAGCTACCACGCCCAGACGCTGGGCACCATCGTCGGGGTCCTCTTCGGAGCCGCCGTGGTGGCGCTCATCGTCGCGGTCATCGCCTCGATCCTCGTCGCGTCCCGCCTGACCACGCCGATCCGGCGCCTGACCATCGCGTCGCGAGCGCTCGCCGAAGGTGACCTCGGGGTCCGCGTCCCGGAGTCCGGCAGCAGCTCGCCGGAGATCGCCGAGCTCGCCACCGCCTTCAACGCGATGGCCGATCGCCTCCAGGAATCGATCCGCTTCATCAGCCATGATCGAGACCGCAGTCGTGACTTCCTGGCCGATGTCAGCCATGAATTGCGAACACCCATCGCCGCCGTGCGCACGTTCAACGAACTGCTCCGCGAGGGCGCCGCGGATGACACCGAGGCGCGCGAGGAGTTCCTGGAGCAGAGCTACAAACAGATCGAGCGGCTGGATTGGCTGGCCACCAACCTGCTGGAGCTGTCGAAGCTCGATTCCGGGCTGGTCGCGCTCGACCTTCGGCCGGACGACGTCCGCGCGGTGGTCGAGGATGCGGTCGCCCAGGCGGAGCCGGTCGCGGCGCGCAAGGGCGTCCATCTCACCTCGGAGTTGCCGTCCGAGCCGGTCCGGCTGCGCCACGATCCACCGCGCATCGGCCAGGTCCTCAGCAATCTCCTTGGCAACGCCATCAAGTTCACGCCGGCCGGCGGGAGCGTCAGGGTCACCCTGCAGAACGAACCGGACGCCGCCGAGCTGATCGTGGCGGATACCGGTGTCGGCATCGATCCCGTCGAGCTGCCCCACGTCTTCGAGCGCTTCTACCGCGGCGCGCAGGCCTCCGAGGAACGTTCCGAGGGGTCCGGCCTCGGTCTGTCCATCGTCCAATCGATCGTCGACATGCATCATGGACGGGTGGCCATCCAGAGCGCCCCCGGCAAGGGCACGATCGTCACCGTCACGCTGCCGCGCGACGCGTCGGCCGGTCCGTCGGGCGTTGCGGATTCTTCACCCGCCCGAACCCGCGCGTGAACGCTGACCTGTCACGCTGGCGTTGCCACCAGCGAGCACGACACGCCGTGGTTGCCCCAGCACCCGGAAGGATCACTGAATGACCGACGGCCCGCGTCTCGATAAGGACGAGACGACGACCAGTTACAGCCCGCCGCCCCAGCCGCGGCCGGCATGGTCGTTCGAGCAGGCCCAGCCGCCCATCGCCGAGCAGACACCGTCCCATTGGCTCGAGCCGACGTGGGCGGTCGATCCGGGCGCGGTCCATCCGGTCGAGACGCCAAAGGCGCACCGACGCGGATCGGTGGTCGTGCCGCTCGTGCTCGTGTCGTTGCTATCCGCGTCGGTCGCGGCCGGCGGCACGTTCGCGCTGCTGGCGGAGACGGGCCGCCTCGATCCGAGCCCGGCACCGACCGCCCCGGCGGTCACCGCGCAGAGCACGTTGCCGCCGATCGCCCAGACCGTGGACATCGGCACGGCCATCATCACCGCCGCCGCCGCAGTGAGCCCGGCGGTGGTGACCATCACCAGCAGTCAGTCGCAGCCCATCGATCCGGCCGATCTGCCCGAGACAGGCGTCGGGTCCGGCATCCTCTTCGACAGCGCCGGCTGGATCCTCACCAACCGCCACGTCGTGTGCGGCGCCGATCAGCTGTCCGTCGAGCTGCTCGACCACCGACGCTTCACCGCCACCCTGTACGGCATCGACACCCTCACCGACCTGGCCATCGTGCGCATCGAGGGAACGGGCCTGCCCATCGCCCAGCTCGGTGATTCCTCAGCGCTGCAGCCCGGCGAGCCGGCCATCGCCATCGGCAGCCCACTCGGCACCTTCACCAACAGCGTCACGAGTGGCGTCGTCAGCGCCCTCGGCCGGACCATCACCGTCCAGGACATCTGCAGTGCGAGCGGCCTGACCCTCCCGCTGCGCAACCTCATCCAGACCGATGCCGCCATCAACCCCGGGAACTCGGGCGGGGCACTGGTCGACACGACGGGGCGCGTGGTCGGCGTCAACACGGCGCTGGCCGGCAACGCCCAGGGCATCGGCTTCGCCATCCCGATCAACATCGCCAAGCCGATCATGCGCCAGGCGCAGGGCGACATCCCGCTCGCACGCCCCTGGCTCGGCGTCTACTACGAGGAGGTCGACCCGAACCTCGCCAATGGCCGCCACCTGCCCGTCGACTTCGGTGTACTGGTCACGCCACCGGCTGGTTCCACGGCGGCCGCCGTCATCGCCAACAGCCCCGCCGCGGCGGCCGGCCTGATGGATGGCGACGTCATCATCGATATCGACAGCCAGCGCATCGATGCCGACCACATCCTCGACGACGTGCTCGCGCCGTACAACCCCGGCGACGTCGTGACGCTGTCGGTCCTCCGCGCCGGTCAGACGATCGAGATGACGCTCACCCTGGGGACGCGACCAAGCGATCCGCAATAGGTCGCAGGCGGACGATCTCGACGCCGGCGTAGTCGAGGTCCGCATCGACCGGCACGGCCGGCTTGCGGACACGCACCACCACCTTCTCGGCGGCCGATTCGGCCAGGACGTCCGACGCGATGGCCTCGGCGACGGCCTCCATCAAGTGGAAGCTCCGTTCCTCGACGATCGCCCGGCAGCGCTCGATGAGCGGCCCGTAGTCGACGGTCCGGGCGAGGTCGTCGGCACGGCCGGCCGGGGCCAGGTCCAGCCAGACCTCGACATCGATCTCGATCGCTTGGGGGAACGCGCGCTCATCCTCCGTCGCACCGAGGCGACCTTCGAAGCGCATCCCCGAGAGGATGATGCGATCGCTGGTCATGCCGGCTGCCAGCCTTCGGGGCCGACCGTGCCGGGTCGGTGGATGGCGTCGGCCATGCGCGCGGCGCGACGATTCGCGGCAACGTCGTGGACGCGAATGAGGTCGACGCCCGCGCCGACGGCCAGGGCGGTCGTGGCTAGCGTGCCCTCGAGGCGCTCATAGGCGGGGAGATCGAGGACCTTGCCGATGGTCGACTTGCGACTCGCGCCGAGCAGCACCGGGCGACCGAGGATGCGCAGATCAGCGAGATGGGCCATCAGGTACAGATTCTGCGCCGGCGTCTTGCCGAACCCGAAACCGGGATCGACGATGAGTGCCTGCCACGCCACGCCAAGCGCGACGGCACGGTCGATCGCCCGCTGGAGATCGGTCAGGATCTCGGCCATCAGGTTCTGATAGCGCGCCTCGGCGCGGCCGTGCATCACGATGTACGGGACGCGACGCTCCGCCGCCACGCGCGCCATGGCGTCGCTCTTCCCGACGCCCCACACGTCATTGATCAGATCCGCACCAGCATCGAGCGCCGCCTCGGCGACGCGCGGCTTGACCGTGTCGATGCTGATGGGCATGTCCGGAAGCGCCTCGCGCAGGGCACGGACCACCGGCAGCACGCGTCGCACCTCCTCGGCCTCGGGGACCGGTTCGTGGCCGGGGCGCGACGACTCTCCACCGACGTCGAGCATATCGGCGCCAGCCGCGGCCATCGCCACTCCCTGCGCGACGGCGGCACGGAAGGCTTCGTCCGTGTCCGCGCCACGTCCCAGGTCGCGGGCGGCGGGCGCTAGGATCCCGTCGCCGCTGAAGGAATCGGGCGTGACGTTGACGATGCCCATCAGGTAGGTGCGGCTGCCCCAAGTGAACGTGCGGCCGCGGAACCGCATCGGCGACGGCGGGTCTTCCGGCAGACCTGGGTCGGCATCGGGCGGCAGGTCGAACGACGGCGTCGCGTCCATCCTCGTCATCCTCCTCCATCGAGCGAGACGGCATCGGGCGGATCGATCAGGTCGGCATCATCGACCAACCGGGCACGGACATGGCCGACGAGGTAGAGCGAGCCGCAGACCAGCACGGCACCGCCCTCTCGCGCCGCGGCCGCAAGCGCGTCGCTGAGCGCGACGTCGGCATCGGCCTCGACGGCGACGTCCGCGTTGTCCGCGTCGATATCGCGGGCCCCGGCTCTTGGGAGTGCCGCTCGCCAGGCGTCGGCGAGGGCGTTCGGGTCGAGCGACCGCGTCGAATCGGGCACCGCGGTGGCGATGATGCGCGCCTCCCGGATCGCTGCACTGGCCGCCAGCGAGCTGACGATGCCCGCCACGTCCTTGTCGCGCACCACCGCCATCAGGACCGTGAGACGGCCCGGCGAGAGCCACGGCCGCAACTCGTCCACTGACGCCGCGAGCGCCGATGCACCTTCCGGGTTGTGGGCGCCATCGAGCAGCACATCCGGCGCCGCCGCATCGCGGGCGCCGCCAGTTTCGCTGGCGTCACGCGGCAGCAGCTCGAGACGCCCCGGCCAGCGGGCGGTGGCGAGGCCATGGCGGATGGCCCGGTCGCTGACCCGGGCGATGCCAGCGGCGTCGAGCGCCGCGACCACCCCCAGCGCCACGGCCGCATTGGCCGCCTGGTGCCGGCCCAGCAAACCCACGCGGACCGACCCGAGATCCGGGGCGAGCAACCTCAGCCCGTCGTGATCCATGCTCAGCACCGGGAGCGGCACGACCTCGGTGAGTGGCACGCCCATCCGGCGGGCGCGCGCGCGAATCGGCCCCGCGCCCGCACCGGTGACGCCCGACACGGCCAGGTCACCGCGTTTGATGATGCCGGCCTTCTCGCGACCGATCAGCTCGCGCGTCGCGCCGAGGTGCTCGGTGTGGTCGAGGGCGACGGTCGTGATGGCGGCCACTCCCCCATCCCAGGCGTTCGTGGCGTCGAGCCGGCCGCCAAGCCCGACCTCGATGACGGCCACGTCGACGGCACTCCGGTGGAACCACTCGAATGCGGCTGCGGTCAGGAGCTCGAACTCGGTCGGCGGACCGAGACGCCGAGGCAGGGAATCGGCCGCCAGCGCCGTCTCGCCGACGACCGTCGCGAAATCGGCCGGGGCGATGGGACGCCCATCCACGAGGATCCGTTCACGGTAGGTCTGAAGGTGCGGCTTGGGCGTCTGCCCGACGCGCAGCCCCTCGGCGCGAAGGATCGCGGCGACCATCGCCTGGACGCTGCCCTTGCCGTTGGTGCCGCCGATGAGCACGCCGCGCAGCTCGGAGTGCGGATCGCCCATCGCCTGCAGCAGCGCCCGCGTCCTGCCAAGCCCGAGGTGGATGCCGAACCGGCCGCGCAGCTGGATCCCGCGCAGCGCCTCTTCGTAGGCGCTCAATTGCCGGTCAGCTCGTCCTCATAGAAGACGCACTGGTTGAAGCGCGACGAGAGGCACATGTCCGAGACGTAACTGGTGTCGAGGTGGATGCCGCCGCGCACCTGGCAGCGCGAGATGGTCGAGTCGTAGCGCATGTACGCCTTGAGCATGTGCGGTGCGGCGACGGTGATCGGACCACGTGGGCCGGTCATGTAGAAGTGGGGGCAGACGTTGCGGCGCAGGTTCGGCAACCCGAAGCCGAGCCGAGGCTGAAGCGCGGCGAGCTGCGCGGAGATGGCCGACGCACGGTCGAGTGGCGTAGTCACCCGTCCGATCGGGCCGCGCGGAGGGGCCGGTGGAGCCGGGCGGCCGCCGACGATCTGCGAGCTGCGCGGGCGCGCCACGTTCGCTTTCCGGGCCGAATAGTCCAACGGGACTCCGATGTGCGGAGGTGGGCGGTGCGATGCGGTGCGTAGCGTACACCGAGAAACCGCGCACTCTGCGAGAATCGAGCCGCATGGCCGACCCTCGCGTCACGCGCCGCTCCGCCGGGACACAGTCCCAGGCGCGCCGGTCCGACGCCCGCGGCGGCGGCCACGACCCCCGTCAGCCACGCCCGCCGATCATCGGGTGGTCGCGCCGCGTCGGCATCATCATCGCCCTCACCGCGGTCGGTGGGACGATCGTGCTCGCCGGCAGCCACGTCCTCGACGACCACTCGGCCAGGCACACGTCAGCGCCAACGGCCAGCGCCGGGATAACGTCGGCCCCGAGCCAGTCGGCGGCACCGACGGGAGCCGTGACCCCGCGCCCCACGGCGGCGGCGCCGACCATCGAAGGTCCCACGGCCGTCACGACGCGCGATGCCACCTGGTCGTTCGATGTGGCGCTGCCCACTGCGATCGGCGACCGCAGGAACGCCACGGTCCGTATCTACCGCGACGACCACCGCGTGGCGGAGGTGGATATCTCACGCGCCGACACCGTCCACGTCAGCGGCCTGGCCCTCAAGCGCGGCGACAACGACTTCGTTGCGGTCGTGGCAGGTCCATCGGGCGAGGGTCCGAGGTCGGCTGACGTCGTGGTGACGCGCGACGACGTCGCGCCGCAGGTCGCCATCACCGCGCCCTCGTCCGGCGCGTCGGTCGGCACGGCGAGCCAGACCGTGACCGGTCGCGCGGACGTCGGCGTGACGCTGACCGTCAGCAACCTGACCACCGACGCTTCGGTGGAGCCGGTCGTGGCCACCGACGGCACGTTCCAGGCGGTCGTGCCGCTCGCCCTCGGCGTCAACCGGATCTCGGTCCAGGCCGTCGACGAGGCCGGCAACAGCAGCTCCGCCGAGGTCGACGTGACCCGCATCGCGAGCCAGGCTTCGGCGAACCTTCACCTGACGCCGGCGACGATCAAGGTCGGGGATCTCCCGGCGAGCGTCTCACTCGACGTCAACGTGATCGACGAGAACGGCGCTCCGGCCGACGGCGCGTCAGTCGTCTTCACGCTGTCGCCGTCGGGGCTCCCGACCTCGACCTATCACGCCACGACCACCGACGGGACGGCCGATTGGCCGGACGTCACGATCCCCCAGCAGGGCGCGGTCGCCGGTGATGGCTTCGCGACCGTCCAGGTGACGCTAGCCGACGGGACGGTCCTCCGGCAGCTCCGCAAATTCACGTTCCAGTGACGATCGCTCCAGCGACGCGCGCGTAGCGGGCGTGCTCGGGGCGAGGCCGCGCGACGGCCTGACCAGCGGCGCATCGATGAGCCGACCCTCGGGCGGCGTGGCGGCCGTTCTGGGCGCGGCCGGACCCGGCCCGACGGGGATGGCGACCATCCGGCGCAGGGCTCGTTCCCGGAGAGGCGCCGGACGTCGCGCCGCGGACGACAGATGCATCGGCCGGCGCTCGGGTCGCTCCTCGTCATCGAGTGGCTCCGCCCCAGGCGCCGCGACGACCGCGGTGACCGTGGCGGCCGAACGTGGCGCGACACCCGGGTGCGTGGCGAACAGCCCGAACTCGGCCTCCTCGTCGGCCGCGAGCGGTGCCTGCCAGCACGCTCTGACCTCATCGCCGAGGAGCGGCAGGCGTGCCTTGTCGAGGGCGCAGAAACCGAGCCGGCCGGCCACGGATCTACGGAACTGGCGACACGTCGAGCAACTGACGGCGGACCGCGAACAGACCCAGCAGCGGGAGGACTCCGCCTGGGGCGTGCCGCATTGCGGGCATCGCCACGTCGCCATTCGTCAACGAGTGTAGCTGCCATCGCTGCGGTGCGCGCACGGATCTCGCGTTCGTTGGCGCGGATGTTCGATTCGTCGGCACCCTAACAGGCCGTCGCTGGATCCTCGACGGTGAGATCGACCGGCGAGCCGACCGGTACGACCTGGGCGGGCGCGGGCGACTGCGCGACGACGATCCAGCCGTCATCCCACGCAAGTCCGTCGGTCGGGTTCGTAGTGACCTTGCCGACGATCAGGTCGATGGCCTGGATCTGGCCATCGGTCGTCGAATAGTCCTGGCACGACGCGGTGTAGTTGCCGACGGTGGCCGTCTGGACGGCCGTCGGCGACGGACTCGGGCTTGGCGACGGGCTGGGGCTCGGGGTCGGGCTCGGGGTCGGCGACGGGCTCGGTGTCGGGCTCGGCGTCGGGCTCGGCGTTGGCGTGGGGCTCGGCGTCGGGCTCGGCGTCGGCGTCGGGCTCGGTGTCGGGCTGGGCGACGGTGATGGGCTCGGGCTCGGTGATGGGCTCGGGCTGGGCGTCAGCGACGCGGTCGGCTCCGGGCCGAGTGAGAGCGTGTAGTCGATGACCGTGCCCTTGGCGACGGCGATGCCGGCATGCGGATCGGTGCTCACCACGAGATCGACCGGCACGACCGGATCGAACGCCTGGAGGCGCGTACCCGGTTGGAGTTGCAGGGCGATGAGCTGCTCCACGAGCTGCGCCTCGGTGGCGTTGGTGAAGTCGGGGATGACCACGGTCGGGCTCGGCGTGGCTACGACGATGGTGACGGTGCTGCCGACGTTGACCAGCGTCAGCGCCACCGGATCCTGGGAGAGGACGGTGTCCGGGGCGGCCTCATCGGTCGTCTCGAAAGTGACCGCGATGACCAATTGCGCCGCCGTGGCCTCGGTCTGCGCAGCGGACTGGCTGAGTCCGACCAGGTTGGGGACCTGCACGATCTGCGCCGTGGGGCTTGGAGTGGGGGCCCCGTGGCCGCCGCCCAGCAGCAGGAACAGCAGGACGCCGGCGGCGATCAGCACGAGCAGCCCGAGGATGGCGGCGATCCAACCCCAGCGACCGGACGAGCCTTCGTCCGGGCCATCGGAGGGCTCATCGGGCGGCGGTCCGTAGACGACGCCAGCCGAGGGCGGTGGGGCGCCGGCTCCGGCGTTCACGAGGAATCGTTCGAGCTCGGCTGAGAGCTGTGCCGCCGTCGGACGTGCCGCCGGATCGGGCTGGAGTGCCCACCGGCAGATGTTGTCGAGTTCGGGCGGGATGCCAGGCACGACCGCGGCCGGCGAGGGGATGGCGCCCGACAGGCGAGCGACGGCGACGGCCGCGGCCGAGTCGCCGCTCCAGGCACGCCGGCCGGTGAGCATCTCGAAGAGGACGAGCCCCAACGAGTAGATATCCGAGGCCGGCGAGACCGGCTCACCGCGCGCCTGCTCCGGACTGAAGTAGTGGACGCTGCCCATGGTCATGCCGGGCATCGTCAGCTGCGCCTCGGAGAAGGCCTGGGCGATGCCGAAGTCGCCGACCTTGACGCGGCCGCCGCTCGTCAGCAGGACATTGGACGGTTTGATGTCGCGATGGACGATGCCGCGCGCGTGGGCCGCGGCGAGGGCATCAGCGATCTGCTGGGCGACCTTCGCGGCGGCGATCGGCGGCAGCGGCCCCTGGTCGCGCAGCACCTGGGCCAGGTCACCGCCCGTGACCAGCTCCATGACGATGAACGGGCCGACCTCGTCCATGCCGAAGTCGAAGACGTTGACGATGTTGGGGTGGCTCAGCGCTGCGGCCGACATCGCCTCCTGGCGGAAGCGAGCCACGAATGCGGCGTCGGTGCCGTATTCGGCGCGCAGGACCTTGACCGCCACGTCGCGGTTCAGCTGCCCGTCCTGGGCGCGATAGATGGTGGCCATACCGCCCTGGCCGAGCAACTCGACCAGCCGGTAGCGCCCACCCAGCACGCGTCCGACTTCCGCCACGTCTCCTGCCTTTCCGACCGGCTTTCAGGCCGGCGTGTGCGTCACCCGAGGTCCAGCGTCGCGAGGTAGCGGCGGAACTCGGGACCGAGTTCCGGACGCTCCATCGCCAGCTCGACCGAGGCCTTGAGCCAACCCATCGTCGTCCCGGCGTCAAATCGACGCCCTTGAAAGGCGTAAGCGTAAACGTCCTGCTCGGCCATCAGCGCCTCGATGGCGTCGGTCAGCTGGATCTCGCCGCCGGCGCCACGCGGTGTCTGCTCGAGTTTCTCGAAGATCTTGGGCGTCAGCACGTAGCGGCCGATGATGGCGAGGTTGCTCGGAGCGTGGGCCGGATCGGGCTTCTCGACCAGACCGCGGACCTTGGTCAGCCGCGCGTCGCCGGTATCGACGCTGGCATCAGGATCGATGACGCCGTAGCGGCCGGTGTCCTCGTGTGGGACCTCCATCACGGCCACGACGCTCGAGTGGGTCTCGGCATAGACATCCATCAGCTGCGCGATGCACGAGCGCTCCGAGACGACCACATCGTCCGAGAGGATGACCGCGAACGGCTCGTGGCCGACGATGTCCTTGGCCATCAGCACGGCATGGCCGAGCCCGAGCTGCTCTTTCTGGCGGACGTAGCAGATCTCGGCCATGTCACCGATCTGGCGCACCTGGCGAAGCATCTCGATGTCGCCCTTCGCCTCGAGCAGGTGTTCCAGCTCGTACGAGTGGTCGAAGTGATCCTCGATGGCCCGCTTCTGGCTGCTGGTGACGATGATGACCTGCTCGATGCCCGCCGCGACCGCCTCTTCCACTGCGTACTGGATGATCGGCTTGTCGACCAGCGGCAGCATCTCCTTTGGCTGCGCCTTGGTCGCGGGCAGGAACCGGGTACCCCATCCGGCGGCGGGGAAGACCGCTTTGCGGACGCGCAATCGAACCTCGCGGACGTCTCTGGGTTGACGGGGGCTGAGTATACGTTCGGCTTTGGGTGTCTCGGTCGGCAGATACCTCGTGCAATATCTACGACGAGTCGCGGCCCGTCCTTGGAACGTCGCGCCACGCGGCCATGCGCCCGCTCAGACGGGCTGCGCGGGCGCCTCGATCGGTAGGGCGGGGGCGCGCACCGGGAACTGCAGGAGGATGCCGGCGGCGATGACAGCCGCGCCCCCGACCAGTTGGAGCGGCGCCGGCTGTTCGGCGAGGAAGAGGCCGGCGATGACCACCCCGACGACCGGCTCGGCCATCATCAGGATCGAGGTGCGCCCGGGCCCGATGCGCCGCGTCCCGACGAGCAGCGCCACGGTCGGCACCGCCGCGCCGACGATGGAGGTCATGAAGATCCACGGCCAGGTCGCCGCGTCGCTGAACGGGATGACGGCGCCCGGCAACTGGCCGGTGCCCAGCACGAGCGCGGCGAAGACCGCGCCGCCGATGAGCATCACGATGGCCGTCGAGAGCACCGACGGCACCGACGAGAAGCCGCGCCCGGCGACGAGCAGGAAGATGGCCTGACCGACGGCTGCGGTGAGCGCCAGCCCGACCGCGAGGGCATCGACCTTGATGCCGCCATCGCTCAGTAGCGGAGCGAGGACGACCAGGGCCAGTCCGGCCGACGCCAGGATCAGCGATGCGCCCTTCTGGCGGTCGATCGGCTCGCCGTAGGTGCGAGTGGCGCCGAGCGTGGTGAGCGCCGGGTACGTGTAAAACGTGATGAGCGTCAGCGCCACGGTCGAACGTTCCAGCGCCGTGAACATGGCCAGGTTGATGACGGCTCCGAGGAGGCCCGCCGCCAGGAGCGCCAGGCGCTCGTTGCGAGGCACGCCGTCGCTGGCCGGCCAGCGGGCGCGGCCCGTCGCCATGAGGCCGGCGAAGACCACCATCACCACGACCCCACCGAGGAGTGAACGCCACAGCACGTACGGCAGTGCCGTCACGTCCAGAGCGCCGAGACGTCGAGCACTCAGGCTGAGCGTCCCGAATCCCACCGCGGCGATGAGCACGACGACCGTGCCCAGAAGGCGTTCGCGATTCAGTGTTGCGGCCCGGCCTCCGCCGGCTCGTGACGCGCGGCGCGCAGCACGATGCCCGTGAAGGGCACGCGAATCTCGCGGAAGACCTCGATGGAGACGAGGAAGCCGGCGAAGATCAGGACCACGCCGATGAGCTTGCCGAGTTGGAAGTATGTCGTGTCGCCGAGGCCGGCAAGCGAGTCTGCCCCGCTGATCACGAAGGCTCCGATCGCGATGAGCAGTGTCGCCGGGACTCGGCTGTTGAGCTCCCCGCGGACGAGCGCCCGCAGCGCTCCGGGCACCGACACGACGAAGTTGACCGGGACGGCGATGAGACCGAGGACGATGTTGAACAGGAACTGATCGCCCTGCTGGCCGGCCTCAAGGGAGTACCCCAGCGGGCGGCGCTTGGGCATGAAGACGTACGTCGAGAACAGGGCGCCGAGGATGAGCGCGAACCCACCCGAGACGTTCATGAAGGTCGACAGCATCCGCAGGCTCGAGGGGAACGAGGCGGGCAGCGGCACCTTGGTCCGCGGATCCAGCACCACACCGGCCGGCGCGAACGACGCCGTCACGATCAGGACGACGCCGACGATCGTCGCGGCAACGACGACCAGCCCGGCCAGTCGCGCCCATCGTCCGTTCTGGAAGTACGTCTCGACGCCCGCGACCAGCGCCAACGCCACGCCAAGCAGCGCGTAGATCAGCGGAGCAGCGCCGAGCGTGGCTCCATCTGGGAACTTGCTCGAGGCAGCCATCGTGATCATGCCGGCGGCGACGACGCACAGCGCGTAGCCGTAGCCGAAGCGTGTTCGCGCGAGGAGGAAGACCGTTCCGAGGCCGAGCCAACCGGCCGCCAGGACCCCGCCCGACAGATACCAGACGCGCACCAGCCCGTCGCTCCATCCACCCGAGGCGGCGACCGCCTCGGTCGCCGACGCGATGGCGAAGAACGCCATCCCGATGGCCCAGATCAACTGGTACGTGCGACGACGCTGCAGCCACTGGTCGACGAGCGCCACCGCGAAGATCGCGGCGAGGATCGCCGTCGTCGCGGGGATGAGCGCGGCAAGGTTCATGGAAGCGATCAGGACGCGGTCAGGCGGGAACGAGTTCGTGGGCCTGCGGATGCAGGCCGTCGCAGACACCCCACCGCACGTCATCCCCGGGGATGGGGATCGGTCGCATCAGCTCGCGCACGTCGGAGAGCCGGCAGAAGAAGAAGCCGCGTTCCCGCGCCCACGTGCGGAAGTGGGTCGGATCAGCGTGGAACTCGTGCGGGCCGGGGTTGAAGGCCGCGCCGACCGCCCAGCTGGGTGGCGCCTCTGGCGGGACGATGTCCATGATCGATACGCGGAACGGCGTTCCGTCGATGTGCTCGCCGCAGCCTGCGCAGCGCTGGGCGTCGTTGTCCTCGAAGACGGTCGGGATGCGGATGCCCATGATCTCGCCGCCGCGGAAGCGCATCTCCGTCACAGCGCGATTGTAGCCGCGGTCGGTCGGCGGCCGCCACCGGTCGCCCATGGCACGATAGCCAGGCCGATGACCGAGATCAGCCCCGCTTCGTCGATGACGCTCGAGCCCGGCGACCACACCATCGCCGTCCGCCACGGCGGCCGGGACCGACCCTACGTGCTGCACGTTCCGTCGGTGCCGCTCCGACGGCCGGCCGTGCTCGTGCTGGAACTCCACGGGCGTGGCATCGATCCCGTTCGCTTCGACCGATGGACCGGCTTCTCAGCCCTGGGCGACGAAGTCGGTTTCGCCGTCGCGATGCCGGCGGCCATCGACGAGATTCGTCGGGTGACCCTCGCAGCGCAACCATGAACTAGGGCCGATGAACCTGCGACGCGGCGTACTCCTTGGAGTGGCCGCCGCCATCCTGTACTGGGCGGTGGGGCCGGGCTATCGCGACGCCGATTCGCACTTCCTGTTCGCCCAGGCGTTCGTCGACGGACGCCTCTACCTGACGCAGTCCTACCCGACGCTGGAGCTCGTGCCACGACCTGGTGGCGGCTGGTTCTCACCGTTCCCGCCGCTCGTCAGCATCGTGATGGTGCCGTTCGCCGCCGTCGGTTTCGCGGTCACCGAGAACGAGGTCGCGGCCGCGTTCGGCGGTCTCTCGGTGACGTTGGTGTGGCTGCTGCTCGGCCGGCTCGAGGTCGAGGATCGGGCGCGGCTGGCACTCACCGCGGCCTGGGCTTTCGGCTCGGAGGTGCTGTGGGTGGCCGGGGATGGCGGCCCGTGGCAATCGCTCCAGATCTGTGGCGCGGCGTTGCTGCTGGTCGCCTTGACACTCGGTGTCTCCCGACCGCGCGCGCCGTTCGCCGCCGGTCTGTCTCTCGGTCTGGCGGCCGCAGCGCGCCTGCCCATCGGCCTGGCGCTGCCGATGCTGCTGTACCTCTACCGGCGTGGCGGCTGGCGCTGGGTGCTGGCGGGCGTGGCCATCCCGGCCGTGGTGGTAGCTGCCTACAACGTGGCCCGTTTCGGCGATCCGCTCCAGTTCGGCTACGGCCTGATCACCAACGTGAACGGCGTCAGCGTGCTGACCGAATCGTGGTATCCGCACGGCATCGAATCGATCGACTATCTGGGGCTCGGCCTCTACACGATGTTGTTCCATGGACCGGATCTGCTGGGCAGCTTTCCGTGGATCGCGCCCGGCATCGCCGGGGTCTCCATCTTCCTGACCATGCCGGTGCTCTGGTTCCTGGCCGAGGCTCGTGGACGGTTGGCCTTCGTCGCCGGCGTGACGACGGTCGTGGTGATGGTCCCCGACCTCATCCATGGCAACCCCGGCGTCGCCGAGGTCGGCTACCGCTTCATCGTCGATGCCCTGCCCCTCGCCTGGCTGATGCTCGGGCTGGCCTTCCGAGACGGCCTCTCGCGCTCCGCCACGATCGCGCTGGCCGTCGGCGGCGTCCTGAACGTCTACTTTGCGGCGGTCGAGTGGCTCGGCTTCAACGGTTGACGGATCGCTGACCGGAGCACCCAACCAGCGGCGTCGGAACCAGACGCGGGTGTCGAGCGTTGTGCTCGGCAGGTCGCGCCCGCCTGCCGCGCGGCAACAAGAGGAGACACCATGAATGTCGCATCCGGGTCCAGAAGGTATCGGCTGCTGGCGGTTCCGTTCGCTGCGGTACTCCTGCTCATCGGCACGGGCGCCGTGAGCGCCGGAGGCTTTGCGCCGCCGCCCGACAAGGTGGTCGGCTCGCACGGCCACTACGCATTCGACGACACATCGTCGAACCCGGGGGTCCAATGCCAGTACGCCTTCAACGACGCGATCCACAAGCTCAACGCGCTCGTGGTCACGCGGCCGAAGGTGTGGTGGCCCGATCGGAATGCCGCCAACCACCACGAGCACGGTCAGGTGGGTTGGCGGGCGACACTCCAGCAGGCCGCCAGTGATTCGGGTCCATGGTCCACGGTCGCCAAGACGGGCATCCAGAAGGGCATCGCGTATGAGGGCACCCGGGCACCCTTCACCAACAAGACCATCGCCGTCCCGACGGCGGCGTCCACGGCCAGCTTCCGGGTCATCATCACGATGTTCTGGTACCACCCGGATGGCTCGACGATGGGCAGCGTCAAGCACTGGCCGTACTACTACGAGCTCGCCGCTCTCGGCTCACCGGATGTCGGTAGCTGCCCCGACACCTTCTAGCGAAAGGCCGACTGTGGCGTCCTGATGACGCTTCGCACAGGGTCGACCGCTAGGGCACGGTCACGCGGCGGGCCAGTGTGTCGCCCAGAGCCACCGGTCAGTGGTCAGGACGGCAGCAGCGTGACCACGATGAGGGCGATGGCCGCCCCGGCCATGACCACCGTGGTGGCCCAGCCAAGGACGTTCAGCCACCGGCCGTTGGTCCGCTCGCCCATCACCTGGCGATCGCTGGACACGCGCATCACCAGGATCAGCACGGGCGCTGCCAGAAGCCCGTTGAGGATGGCCGTGGCGACCAGGGCCTGGATGGGATCGATGCCCAGGAAGTTGATGGCGATGCCGACCAGCGAGGCGACCACGATCACCCCGTAGAAGCGCCTGGCATTCAGCGGCGTGGCGTCAAGACTCCCCTTCCAGCCGAAGGCATCGGCGACGCCGTAGGCCGCCGACGCGGTGAGGATGGGAACGGCCAGGATGCCGGCGCCGATGAGACCGATCGCCAGGAGCAGGGCGGAGGCGTCACCCGCGACCGGGCGAAGCGCCTGCGCCGCGTCGGTCGCCGACTGGATGTCGGTCTTGCCGCTGACGAACAAGGTGGCGCCCGTGGCCAGGATGATGAAGTAGGCGACCATCTCCGAGAAGGCCATGCCCGCCACGGTGTCCCACAGCGCGAAGCGCAGTTCGGTCTTGCTGGCCCCTTGGCGCTGCCAGAGGCGTCGCCTGCCCATGCTCTTCTGGTCCTCGACCTCCTGGCTCGCCTGCCAGAAGAAGAGGTACGGGGAGATGGTCGTGCCGAGGAGGGCGACCAGGATGCCGATCGAGCCGGCATCGAGGTGGAGGCTCGGGATGAGGCTGCCGGCGATGACCGCGCCGATCTCCGGATGGGCGAAGAGAGCGGCCCCGATGTAGGCCAGCAGGGCCAGAGCGAGCCATTTGAAGATGCGCGCGATGAGCTGATAGGAGCCGAACAACTGGATCAACGCGATGGCGATCCCGACCGGGATCACGAACAGCACGGCCGGGATCGGGATGAGCATGTTCAGCGCGGCGGCGATGGCGCCGATGTCGGCACCCGCGTTGATGGTGTTGGCGATGACCATCGCGAGCACCACCGGGTAGACCACCCGCGCCGAGTAGCGATCCTTGAAGACGCTGGCCAGGCCCTTGCCGCTGACCAGGCCGATCTTGGCGCAGATGTACTGCACCGAGATCATCATCGGCAGCATCAGAAGCGTGGTCCACAGGAACTGGTACCCGTACTTGGCGCCCGTCTGCGCGTACGTCCCGATGCCCGACGGGTCGTCGTCGGACGCGCCGGTCACGAGACCTGGACCGAGCACCATCGCGGCGCGCTTGAGCGGATCGCGCTCTTGCCGCATCGCCTTGACCTTGGGATCAGCGGGGCGCTTGGGATCGACGCGCGGTTCTGGGCCGCCGGAGGGCGAGGCGTCGCGCGCGTGACGGGTCATTCGCGGTACCGACTAGAAGCGCCGCTGGCTGTCCCCTTGGCGCTCGATGTCCCACGGGGAGTCGCCGGGGATCTCGTCGATCCCGGTGCCATGCCGCTGCGGGCCGTCATCCATCTCCGGCACGCCGCTCTCGGTGACTTCGCCGTCAACGCTCGGCGTCATCGCTCCGGTCCCTGGGTCAGCGTCGTCGGGTAGCTGATCGAGCCTGGGCTCATCCATGGCGGGAACCTCCGGTGATGCGCAAGGGCCGCTTCGGCGGTCCGCCTATCCTACGTGCCATCCGGTTGCGAGGCGGCCGCGAAGGTGGCGGCCTCGCCCGACCCCGATGAAATGAGGGCATCAGCTTCGTGTCAGGCCGATGACGAAGATCTCGACGCCGTACGGGACTTGATATGTACGGCCATGTCCGTGTAAAATAGCCCGAATGATCGCGGCACACCATCGCCATCGCCTCCTGGCCGGGCTCACCCGGTCGCGGCTGCTCGCCGTGCTGCGCGCCTCGAGCGTCCCGATGGGCGTCCGCGAGCTCGCCGATGTGGTCCATCTCCACCCGAACTCGGTGCGCGAAGAACTCGCCCGCCTCGCCGATGCCGGCCTGGTCGCGATCGAGGTGGCTCCGGCGGCGGGGCGCGGCCGGCCACCATTGCGCTATGTCGCA
The DNA here is from genome assembly GCA_003169735.1 of Chloroflexota bacterium. Classification (GTDB taxonomy): domain Bacteria; phylum Chloroflexota; class Limnocylindria; order Limnocylindrales; family CSP1-4; genus Palsa-1032. The sequence goes on from PNAP01000098.1 coordinate 50,611, forward strand.
CGCCCTGAGGAGGACGAGCAAGCGCCGTACCGTGAACTGGCCAGGGTGCTGGCGGAGGAGCTGGAGCGGATGGCCGATCCGGCCACGCGGGCGGGCGAAGTCGGAGAACGCTGGGGCCGGGAACTGATCGGGTCGGCCGGGATCCTCACGGACGAGGACACTGCGGTGAGGCGCCTGGTCGCCCTGCTGGCCGACGCCGGGTTCGAACCCGAAGGCCCGCCGCTGCCCGGCGGTCCGATCCGATTGCGTCGATGTCCGTTCGAGCCGCTCGCGCGGGACCATCGCGGCGTGATCTGCGGCGTCCATCTGGGCCTGATGCGCGGCGCATTGCGTGCGATGGGCGCACCGCTCGACGCCGTGGCCCTGGAACCCTTCGTGCAGCCGGACCTGTGTGTCGCCCACTTCCGAAGACATGACGAAGCGCCGGGACGTGGTCGCGCCGAAGTCTCGACGGTCCCGGTCCAACCAGCGGCGTCCGTTAGCGCTGGATCCTGAGCTTCCAGAAAGGGGCGACGAGATGTCTCTACCGAATGCCGAGAACGAGCCAACGGTGGCGACGGGCACACCGTCGAGGAGGCCACCGAACGCGGTCAGCCGCCGCGCGATGCTGCGGCAGGCCGGTGTCGTCGCCGGCGGTGTCGGAGCCGCAGCGTTCCTGGCCGCCTGCGCGCCGAGCGGCGCCACCCCGTGGTCGCTCGCACCCGTGGTCGCCACGGCCAAAGGCGCTGGGCCGTCGGCCAGCTCGACCGGAGTCCCGGGCGCCACCCAAGGGCCGACGACCTCGACGAGCCCGACGCCGTCGAGCGCGATCGCGGCGCACGAGCCGAGTCCCGCCGACTTCGCCGTGCCGCCGTCCTATCGCCCCGCCCTCGCGACCCCGGTCGAGTTCGACCTCACCTCCAACGACGGCCCGAGCGAGACGATCTTCATCGCCCACTCACCGGACGCGCCGTACGCGTCGATGAACTTCGGCCGCCAGGTGCCCGCGCCGACCTTGCGCATCACCGAGGGCGACACGGTCCACTTCACACTCACCAACCAGGGCATGATGCCCCACTCCATCGACTTCCACGCGGCGCAGATCGCGTGGAGCCGGGCCTACCAGACGGTCGCGCCGGGCGCCACGTTCAGCTTCGACTGGACGGCCACCTACCCCGGCGTCTTCATGTACCACTGCGGCGCAGCACCCGTCCTGATGCATATGGCGGATGGCATGTATGGCATGGTCATCGTCGACCCGAAGGAGGGCCGCCCGACGGCACGCGAGTACGTCATCGTGCAGAGCGAGTTCTACGGCGCCGGCGGCGAGTACGCCAAGATGCTGACCGATCCGCCCGACTTCGTCGTCTTCAATGGCCAGGCGGATCGCTACAAGACGACGCCACTGGTGGCCAACGCCGGTGAGCTCGTGCGCCTCTACATCGTCAACGCCGGTCCCAACTCGTCGTCCGCGTTCCACGTCATCGGCGCGCTCTTCTCGCACTACGAGTCCGATGGCTATCCGCCCAACAGCCAGGGCATGCATCAGACGATCGATGTGCCGCCCGGTTCTGGCGCCCTCGTCGAGCTCACCTTCGCGGAACCCGGGACCTATCCCTTCGTGACCCACAAGTTCAGCGACGCATCGAAAGGCGCGACGGGGCTGTTCAAGATCAGCTGACCGGTCGCGATCGAGCGGGATGATGGGTCGAGGCGGCCACCGATCCCTGGGACGGGTCCCTGTGACGGTTCGTCGGGCATGACCGTCAGCGCAAGCGGGCGTCAAGGCCTCGACAGTGCGGGGCCTAGTATCTCTGGGCGACCTGGATATAGACTCGCCACTTGGGTTGCGCGGCATTCCGTGCCGCGACCCTCGGAGTAGGAGGTGGAACCTGTGCAGTCGATCCGTCGACGTCTGACGAGCATCGCGGCAATCGCCATCCTTGGGGCGGCGGTCGCCATCATCATCCCGGCCAGCGGCGTGGCAGCGGCCAGCCGATACACGTGCATGGGCGGGTCCATCCCCGGCGGGAGTTACGGCTCGGTCCTGGTCAAGGGCCCGTGCACCGTCGATGCGGGCACCGTGACGGTGGCCCATCAATTCATCGTCGGCAAATCGGGCGAACTGCTCGCGGCGTTCGGTAGTTCAAATCTGAGAGTGGCGGGCAGTCTGGTGGTCCGCTCGAAGGGGATCCTTGTGCTCGGATGCGAGCCGGACGCATTTCCGTGTCTCGACGACCCCACGCTGACCACGAACGAGTGGGTGGGTGGCGACCTGCTCGTGCGCGGCGCCCTCGCCTCGATCGTCCATCACACCCGCATCGGCCACAGCCTCTACCAGCTCAATGGCGGCGGTGGCGTCAACTGCGATTCGCAGCCGGCCCTGCAAGGGTCGCCGTACTACGGGACGTACGAAGACGTCAACGTTGGCGGCAACGTCACGATCGTGGGCATGCATTCGTGCTGGCTGGGCCTCATCCGCACCCACGTCGCGGGCAGCGTCTTCTACTCGAACAACGTCATGGCCGATCCCGACGCCAATGAGGTCGTGACCAATGTCATCGGCGGCGACCTCGTGTGCACCGGGAACTCTCCCGCTCCGCAGGTCGGCGATTCGACCGGCAACCTCAACGTCGTCGGCCACATGGCGCTCTTCCAATGCGCGGGTCTGACCGTCTGACCCGACGCTGATCTGTGGAGGAGGGCTCTGGTCCTCGAAAGGAGCGGTCGCCATCGGCGACCGCTCCTTTTCTGTCTCGTTCGCTCGGATCAGGTCGGACGGCGGCGCGCGACGAGGGGAGCGTCAGCAGCATGCACAGGATGCCGATACCGGAGCTGGCAGCGGTGTCAAGAACAGCTGGTCCGGACTTTGTCCTGACGAACATCGCCGAGGCCACATTGCCCTCGCCAAGGTGTCACTCGCCTCGTCGGGCAAGCACGTGCGACAGCTGATCCCGATCGGGTCGTGGCCGACCGCGCGCTCGGGCACGCTCAAGGTCGTGGTTGCAGCCGCGGGCGGCCCCGTCCACATCGAGGGCCTCTGCGCCAGCGTCAGCTGAGGCAGACGACGTAGGCCCACGCGCTGTTGTTTCCGATCGGGGTGGAGAGCACGACCGTCCAGGCAGTGGGAACCGTGGGCGACGGCGGGTTGTTGCCGATCGGGGTGCCCGGCAGGGCGCCGGTGTAGTCGGAGGAGTACGAGCCCTGCACGCTGAGGGTGCCCGACGTGACCCAGTACCCACCGCCGATGGCGTCCTGGCCGACCGGGCACGGGGCGACTGCGGTTGTGGTGCTCGGGTGGGCGCTGGCCCTGCGCGACGTGATGGATCCTGGGCCTACGCCATCGCTACTGCACCTTGGCGCACCGTTATCGGCCCCTAGGCTTTCTGATAGCACTTATGGATGGGACCGTGCCAAGCGTGCCGACCCATGAGAGTCAAAGCAAATCAGTGTTTGTGGCGTAGACCCCGCCTAGGTAATCATCGCTGTTGGCTGCAGATGGCAAAAGCGGTGACCACCATCGCGTTGGTCCCAACGAGGTCGTATACGACCACGCCCTGCACTACCCACATCGCGGGGTTGGCCGGGAAGGACATCATCATGGCCGTCTTCTCAGGCGAATCGCTATTTCCGACTTGACCACCTCCGCCAAAGACAACGCTGTTGCCTGGACATGTCACCGTGGCGGTGACAACCGAACCCTTGTGAGCGCCGCCCCCCGAAACGACAGGGGTGCCCTGGACGAGCACGGTGACCGTGGGCCCTGGTATCCCCTGCGGCCCCGTGGGTCCGACGGGGCCGGTGAGGCCTTGTGCCCCGGTGATCCCTTGCGGTCCAACGAGTGACGTCCCCGTCGGCCAGGTCGTCGTCTTGGGACCGTAGATCATATTCAGGTTGGTGGCGATGTAGAAGTTGCCGGCCACACCAACCCCGGCGCCCGGAGCCCCTATGCCGTAGAGGATGGTGTTGCCGTTCGCGCCAGCCGGGCCGGCAGGGCCGGTGAGACCAGTATCGCCCTGGAGGCCCGTGTCACCCTTGGGACCGGCAGCGCCGGTGAGACCAGTATCGCCCTGGACGCCCGTGTCACCCTTGGGACCGGCAGCGCCGGTGAGACCAGTATCACCCTGCGGCCCGGTTCCTCCGGTCGCGCCCGTATCACCCTTGAGGCCCTGCGGACCTGCCGCGCCGGTGGCGCCTGTGTCGCCCGTGGAGCCCTGCGGCCCGGCTTCTCCGGTCGCGCCCGTGTCGCCCTTCGCGCCGGTCGCGCCCGTGTCGCCCTTCGCGCCGGTCGCACCCGCCACGCCCTGTGGTCCCTGCGCCCCGGTGGGCCCGCTATCGCCCTTGGCGCCGGTCGCACCGGTCGCTCCGGTGAGGCCCTGCGGCCCGGTGGGTCCGGTCTGGCTCCAGGTGATGAGCTTCTCACCGGTGACGCACTTCTTGGTCGGGTAGTTGATCAGGCGGACGGCCCCCCCGGACGTCTTGTAGCAGGCGTAGATCTTGCCGCCCGAGCCCGGGATCGACGCATTCGCCGCGGCTCCCGCGACCAGCGCGATGACGGCCAGCACGACCGGTATCCGAAGACTGCGAACGAACGCTGCGATACGCATGCCAAGGCCCTCCCGTCGAGGCCGGGCCGGTATCGCCGTTGGCTCCACGCTGTCGCTGGGCGACCAGGGGAAGGGCAGCGCTTCAACGCCTCCTAGTCGACGCCGCGATGCTGCGCAGGGTCGCCCCGGCAGCGCAAGAGTCGAACGGCCCTTTCTTCGTCCTGGAAATCCCCATGCGGACGTCGGCTGCTCGACGAGCGTGACTCTCACGGTCGATCAGTTGGCCTGGTGTCGCGAGAACTCGTCCGGGATCGTCTTCGATTCGGCCCTGCAACTTAGGTACACCCGCGCGGAGATGACCGTTCTCCTGGATGATGTGACGGTGACTGGCTGGGCCGGTCCGGAGTACGATTCTCGTTACGTCCGCGCGTGCCGTCTCGCGCTCGGCGTGGGCTAGCCTGTCAGTTCGTCACGATGATCGTGCCGACCATCTCCGTTGGGTCGAACTGGCAGTAGTACTGGAATGAGCCCGGGACGTCGAAGGTGAGAGTGAAAGTCTCCCCTTTCGACATCGGGCCGCTGTCCGGGCCACCGTTTCTGAAGGTGACGGTGCAAAGACCGAAGCACTGGCTGGTCCAGGTGACTTTGGTTCCGACTTTGACCTCGAGCGTGCCGTAGGTGATCTGGTCGCGCATCGAGCGCATGCACGGACTCTGGGTGCAGATCACCGGGATCGGCGTCGACGTCGGCGGTGGGGTTGGTGACGGCGCTGGCGTGGATGTTGGCGGTGGCGTCGGCGGTGGCGTCGGTGACGTCAACGGAGTCAGCACCGGTGTAGGAGAGGCGGTGCTTGCGGTGGCGAAACTTGGAGCGACCGCCGTTGGCGAAACGTTGCTCGGGGTCGGAGCTGAGGTGGCGCCCGAACAGGCAGCGACGGACATGATCACGATGCAGACAAAGCCTCGCGATCGAACGCTCACTTGAGCCGCTCGGTGGCGGATGGCACGGGAGATCCCCGCTGTTCTCAATGCCTGCCTGCGTCACATTCGCCGGAACCCAAGCCGGCGCCTCGCTCAGAACGGGCCGATGCCATGGAGCAGATTCTGGATCGGTGACTGCCCACCCTGCTCCTGGACTTCGACGCGCTCGAGGGCGACGACGATCGCCAGACCGAGGGGCACCTCGAATCCGGGCGCGATCTGGATCCCATACGCGTCATGGATGCTGAACCAGGCTCGGGACGCATCGATGACCACGCGGCCAGCCTGGTCCTTGACCTGAAACTCGCGGTTCATCCAGTTGCCGTGGACCGTCAACTCCTGACCGTCGGCGAGGGTGATCTTGAACTTGTCGCCCCCCAAGTGAAGGATCGCCTCCTGGACGGTCGCCGCCGTATGGCCGCCGCTCGAGATGTCGATGGTCTTGTGCACGTGGGGGGCGAGCGGCTTCGAGATCTCGTAGAGCGCCTGGCCGCTGAGATCCTTGAGGACATGCGTGCCGCGCAGGCTGAGGAGCTTGCCATCGACTTCGAAGGCGTGGTTGCCCTGGCCGTCTTCGATCCACAGATCGCCCGTCAGTGAGATCAGCTTCTGGTTGAGGACATAGATCAGGGACTGGCCAGCGGGCGCCGGTGACGCCTGCGGAGCGCTCGAAGGCACCGCGGCCGGCGGCTCGGGCGAGGTCGGGGAATCGGGGGCCTTCACCTGGGTGAAGGCCGTGGCGCCGCACGCGGGGCACTTCGCGGCAGCCCCGAGCTGTTGGTAGTGCGTGCGGAGCGCGAGCTGGTCGGCGACGTTGCCCCCGATCAGCGAGCCGAGCTGACCGGTGATCGACTTGACATTCGGCCGTTCCTCCGCGATGTCCGAAGGGACAAGCCAGGTGTGCTGGCACCGGGTACAGGTTCGCTGATACCCGCCATCGGCCATGTCAACCTCCTGGGGATTGCGAGTGTGCGGATCGAGTCGTCCGCGCCTGTCGCGGGTGGAGCTTGCCAATTTCGAACACACCACGGGATGGCCGTGTTCGAAACGGTCCGGTCGGGACGGCCCGGCTCGAGAGGATCGCGATTATAGCCGGGGCAGGCGCCGCTGCCGATCGAGCAGCAGCCACTTCAGCTCGTCGCCCACTGACGACCTGAGCGGGCACGCGATGCGGGGTCGGAAGTCCCGACCGGGAAAGCCGGCGTTCCCCCGGCGGCGGGTTGGGCTACGCTCCCCCTGACATGTCGGAGGGTCGCGACCGTGATCTGCGCTAATTGCAGCACCGAGAATCGAGCGGACCGTAGGTTCTGCAGCGAATGTGGCTCGGCGCTGACCATGGGCTGCCCGTCCTGCGGCAGCCCATACGAGGCAGGCGAGAAGTTCTGCGGTGCCTGCGGCACGCCCCTTTCTGCGACCGCGAGCGAGCGCTCCAGCGGCCCGAACCCGGCACCGGACGCTGTGACCGCTCGCACTGAACGCCGCCTCGTCTCGATCCTCTTCGCCGACCTCGTCGGCTTCACCCCCTTTGCCGAGGAGCGCGACGCCGAGGAGGTGCGGGCCACGCTCGATCGGTACTTCGAGCTCGCTCAGGAGGTGATCGGCCGGTACGGCGGGACAGTGGAGAAGTTCATCGGTGACGCGGTCATGGCGGTCTGGGGCGCCCCGACGACACATGAGGACGATGCCGAACGAGCTGTCCGGGCGGCCCTTGAGCTGGTCGCGGCGGTGACGTCGGGCGCAACGTCCATGCAGGTGCGGGCGGGGGTGCTCACCGGCGAGGCGGCCGTGACCGTCGGCGCCACGAACCAGGGCCTCGTCGCGGGCGACCTGGTCAACACCGCCAGCCGCCTCCAGTCGGTCGCCCCGCCTGGGACCGTGCTGGTGGGCGAGTCGACCCGGCGGGCCGCGGAGAAGGCGATCACGTTCGAGTCCGCGGGAGAGCAGCTTCTGAAGGGCAAGGCCGCCCCCGTCGCAGCCTGGCGGGCCCTGCGCGTGGTGGCCCAGCGCGGCGGCCGCAACCGCAGTGACGCGCTCGAGGCGCCGTTCGTCGGGCGAGACGACGAGCTGCGCCTCCTTAAGGAGCTCTTCCACGCCACGAGCCGGGAGGGCCGGGCCCGACTGGTCAGCGTCATCGGGCCGGCCGGCATCGGCAAGACGCGCCTGGCATGGGAGTTCCTGAAGTACGTCGATGGGCTCGTCGAAACGGTCTGGTACCACGACGGCCGCAGCCCGGCGTACGGCGAGGGGATCAGCTTCTGGGCCCTCGGCGAGATGGTCCGCCGGCGGGCCGGCCTGCTCGAGGCCGACGATGAGGCCACGACCCGGGCCAGTATCACGGCCACCGTGGCGGAGCACGTGCCGGACGCGGACGAGCGCCGATGGATCGAGCCGGCCCTCCTGGCGCTCCTGGGGATCGAGGCAACTGTGCCGGCGGATCAGTTGTTCGGAGCCTGGCGGACATTCTTCGAGCGGCTCGCGGCGACGGCGCCCGTAGTCCTCGTCTTCGAGGACTACCACTTCGCCGATCCGGGCCTGCTCGATTTCGTCGACCACCTCCTCGAGTGGTCGCGCAACGCGCCGATCTACGTCGTCACCCTGGCCCGACCGGAGCTGCTCGAGAAGCGGCCCACCTGGGGCGCCGGCAAGCGCAACTTCACCTCGCTCCACCTGGAGCCGCTGCCCGAGGTGGCGATGCGCCAGTTGCTGGCGGGGCTCGTGCCGGGGCTGCCGGGGCGGGCCGTTCGCGCCATCGTCGCGCGGGCGGACGGGATCCCGCTCTACGCCGTGGAGATCGTGCGGATGCTCCTGGCGGAGGGCCGCCTGGTCCTCGGCGGCAACGCCTACCAGCCGGTCGGCGACCTGGCCGACCTGGCCGTGCCGGACACCCTCACGGCGGTCATCGGTTCGCGCCTGGACGGCCTCGCGGCAGAAGACCGAACGGTCGTCCAGGACGCCGCGGCCCTCGGCCAGAGCTTCACTCTGGCCGGCTTGGCGGCAGTCTCGGGCACGGACCCGGCCACCCTCCAGCCGCGGCTCGACCACCTCGTGCGGGTCGAACTGCTGACGCTCACCGCCGATCCCCGCAGCCCGGAGCGCGGTCAGTACGCCTTCGTCCAGGCGCTCATCCGTGAGGTCGCCTATCGGACACTCAGCAAGGCTGGCAGGAAGGCCCGCCATCTTGCCGCGGCGCGCTACTTCGAGGCGCTCGGTTCCGACGAGCTGGCGGGGGCCCTGGCCAGCCACTACCTGGCCGCCTTCACCAACGCCGCGCCCGGGCCCGAGTCGACCGCCCTGGAGGCTCAGGCCCGGGTCGCCTTGCGTGCGGCCGCCGCGCGAGCGGCCGACCTGGGGGCCCATGCCCAAGCCGTCGCCTTCCTCGATCAGACCCTCACGGTGACCCACGACGTGACCGAGCGGGCCGGGCTCCTGGAGCGGCTCGGGCAGTCAGCGGAAGCGGGCGGTGACGCGGATCGGGCCGAGGCGGCGCTGGAGGAGGCCCTGGCGATCCGCCGCACGGCGGGCGACCGAGCTGCCGCGACGGGCACGGCGGCGATGCTCGCCAGCATGCTCCTCAACGTTCGCTCGAGCTCGGACCTCGTCGAGCGGATCCATGGCCTCGCCGCGGAGTTCGCCGACCAGGCCGCCGAGCCGGCCGGGGTTGCCCTGGTGGGCCAGGTCGCCCGGGCCATGTTCCTGATGCGCAGCGGCATAGACTGCCTGCCAGTCGCCGACCAGGTCCTGGCAGCGGCCGAGCGCCTCGACCTCGTGCCGGTGATCGCGGACACGCTGATCACGAAGGGCTCGGTGCTGGCCGGCACGGGCCGCTCGTACGAAGGCCTGAGCCTGATCGAGACCGGGGTCCGCCTGGCCGAGCAGCACGGGCTCCCCCGCACAGGCCTCCGCGGGCGGCTGAACCTGGGCTTCTTCCTCGCCGGACACGACCCCGAGGCGGCCATGGCCACGCTCCGGCCGGCCCTCCGTGAGGCCCGTCGGCTGGGGGATCGGAGCCTCATCCCGAACATCATCGCCAACATCGCCGGGGCGTCCTACTTCTCCGGGCGATCGCTCGAGGTGCTGCCGGAGATCGAGGCGACGCTGGCGATGGACTACGAGGGCGTCCACCGGACCTGGCTCGTGGCGGAGGCGGCCTGGCACCGCGCCCTGCTGGGCATGCCGGTGGACGAGGAACTGGCCCAGATCGATGCCGACCTGCGGACGATGGCCGATCCCCAATTCGTCGCCTTCAGCCACACCGTCCGTGCCATCGCCGCCTGGGCCCGCGGCGACGAGGTGACCGCTCGGGCCGAGAACCTCGCGACCATCGGTGAGGACGCCAGCCGGTCCCTCCTGGCCTATGCCATGGCGGGGCGGCACGCGCTTCTCGCAAAGGACCTGGACGCGGCCCGCCAGGACCGCGACGGACTCGTGGCGCTCTCACCCCATGCGGGGCATGCCGCCCGCCTGCGCGAGCTCGAGGGAGGCATCGCGGCGCTGGAGGGGCGGCCTTCCGAGGCCCTGGAGCTGTTCGGCCAGGCCATCCCGGTGTACGAGGGGCTGGGGCTGGCCCTCGACATCGCCATCGCCGGCCTGGTCATGGTGACGGTGATGGACCCTGCCGAGCCGCGGGTGCGCGCGGCCGGCCTCGAGGCCCGGGCGCGGTTCGCCGCCATCGGCGCGAAGCCGTTCGTGGCACGCATGGACGTGATCCTTGGCAGCGAGGCGGCCGTGGAGTCGGCAGCGGGGCAGACCGGGGGCGCATCGCGCCGAGGGAAAGTCCCCGGCGCCGCTCGTGCGGGAGGGTGATCGTCGCTCCGCTGAACCTGTCAGGACCGAGTGGCAAGCCGCTGGCGAGTGATATGGAGTGGCATACTGCCTGAGCCATGTCCGATGCGCGGCGTAAAGCCGCCCGCGCCCCAAGGCGCTCGTCGCGGGGCGACGACGTGCACCCCCCGGATCCCCTTGGCGATGACTTCTACTTCCATGCGCTGATGGATTCGACGTCGGACAGCATCTACTTCAAGGACCGCGAGTGCCGCCTGCAGCGGGTGAGTCGGCGGCTCGCCCAGAGCCTCGGGTTCTCCGATCCGGCCGAGGTCATCGGAAAGACCGACCGGGAGCTGTTCGGTGAAGCGTTCGGGCAGCGGACCTCCATCGACGACATGCGCATCATGGAGTCGGACCAAGGCATCGCCGGCCTCGTCGAGAGTCGGACGCTCGAGGATGGCCGCGTGAACTGGACGCTCACGAGCAAGCTGCCGCTCCACGATGATGCGGGCAACGTCGTGGGCCTGATGGGCATCACCCGCGAGATCAACGAGCTCAAGCAGGCCGAGCTGGACCTGCAGCACCTCGCGACCCACGACAGCCTGACCGGTCTCCCTAACCGGTACCTGATGATGGACCGCCTTCAGCGCATCCTGCTGCAGGCCCAGCGCTCCGACACCATCGTCGGCGTCCTGTTCATCGACCTCGACTGCTTCAAGGCCGTCAACGACGCCCATGGGCACGAGTTCGGCGACGAGATGCTCCGAGCGATCGCGCAGCGGCTCGTGCGCAGCGTCCGCTCGAGCGATACGGTGGCGCGCATCGGCGGCGACGAGTTCGTCGTCATCCTCGACGAGCTCGAGAAGAGCGAGCACGCGATGGTCGTGGCGGGGAACGTGCGGCGGAATCTCGCGCAGCCGCTGATCCTGGAGCGACGCAAGGTGAAGATCACGGTGAGCATCGGCATCAGCTTTCGTCCCCAGAACGGATCGGACGCCGAGGTCGTCCTGCGCGCTGCGGACTACGCCATGTATCTGGCCAAGAAGGGCGGCAAGGACGCCTGGGCGGTCTGCCCCGTCGATGTCGCTTCGTCAGCCGGGGACCTGCCGATCACGGAGTGATCCCACCGTGACGCGAGGCACGGCTGAGTTCCCAGGACGCGACTTCCGCGTCGAGGGTGTGGCAGGCGGATAGGGCGGGTGGCGCCTGCTGGTCAGCCGGTGACCCAGCAGCCCGACGGTTGCAGGGTGCCATCGGTCGAGGCTCGGTCGAACACGGCACCCGAGAAGCCAGCCACGACATCCCCGACCTGCGTCCCGCTCGCCACGGTCCGCAGTTGGATCTCGGTGCCAGGGGGGATGGCCCCTGGCTTCAGCGCGAACAGGAACGGGCCGTCAGAGACGGCCCGGCCGATGGCGTCTGGTCCCGTGTACGTAAGGGCAGCGCCGAAGTCCGTCGTCCCGAAGATGTAGCGATGGGGTTCGCCGCCGCCGGCCGAGGGGCACACCATGGCGAACGCCGCCGTGCCGGTCGGGATCACGCCACCGCCCGATGGCGCGGGCGCCGTGCTCACCGTGGCGGTGGCGAGGATGGTCGTCTGGCCGTCGACCGTGCGTCGGATGACGATCGCGTCCGCCTCGAAGTGGAACGAGAGCACTCCTTCGTCGGTCGTGAACGCATGCTCATCCGATGGCGTCGGCGACGGCGTGAGGGTCGCCAACCCGGTCGGTGCCGGGGCATCGTGCTGCGGCAGGACGACAAGGGCGACGGCTGCGGCAAGGAGCGCGGCAAGCAAGAGGACGTACGCCGCGGAGAAGTGGAGCCGGCTCATCTGCGACCCCCCGCGAATCATCGCGAGTGGCTCTGCGAGGCCGCTCGTTCGGTCAGCGTGCTGCCCTGCCACTTGGCGGCGAACTCGGCGGGGGTCATCGATGGACAGGGTAGCGGGCGGTACACCTCGTCACGCGGTCGCTCGTCGACCCATGCGTGGGCCTCGGAGGCGGTCGGCGCAGAATGTGCCTCGCGGTAAGTGAGCGCATCTAGGAGGTCAGGACGATGCCAGGCAAGAAGACCAGCCGACGAGTCGCCAAGGAAGCCGGCAAAGAGCTCAAGAGCAAGACTTCGACCCCGGCCGAACAGAGTGTTGCCGGGAGCGATCTGGTCCAGGCGGGCGCGAAGAAGGCTGCGCCACCCAAGGTGACCAAACCGGCGAAGAAGGCAACCGCGAAGAAGGGGAAGTCGGCGAAGTAGCCCGCGCCCCGAGCGATCCCCAGACCCACGCGAGGTGGTCGCGCGAGACGATCACATCGGGCCGGGGCGCACGACCACCTTCAGGCCCCGGCGCGAGGCGAGCGCCTCGAATGCGGCCACGCCCTCTGCGAGCTGGAAGACGTCCGTCACCAGTCCGCGGAGGTTCACGGTGCCCGCGGCCACCAGGTCCACCGCCCGTGATAGATCCCCTGGGCGCATCCGGCGGCAGAAGACAAGCGTGAGGCCCTTGCGCCGCCCTTCCGAAGCCTGGAAGGAGGTCCGGTCGCTGCCCGGGATGCCGACCAGCACGACTCGCCCGCCGGGCCGGGCAAGTCGAAATGCGGCCGCGAGCGCCTCGTCGGTCCCCGCGCACTCGAAGACGGCATCGAACGCGAGCGGAGGCGGCTCATCCTTTCCGGCGAGCCACGTCGACGGCGCTCCCGATGCGCGTGCCGCGTCTACGCGGTGCGGCAGCAGGTCCGTGGCAGCGATGTCGTGAATGCCCACGGCACGAATGGCACGAATCAACAGCAGCCCGATGGGCCCGGCGCCGACCACGGCCGCCCGCATGCCCGGCCGGAGGCCTGCCAGGTCCAGGGCGTGCAGCGAGACACCCAGCGGCTCGAGCAGGCTGGCCTCCACGTCGGTGAGTCGATCGGGCAGCTCTACGAGCAGGCGTTCCGGCCAGGCCATCCACGTTCGGAGGGCGCCGTCGGTGGGAGTCTGCCCGCTGAAGCGAATGTCGTCGCAGAGCTCCCCATGGCCCGCCACACAACTCTCACAAGCGCCGCACGAATCAGCGGGCTCCACGACAACGCGCACGCCGGCGCGTGGACCGGACGCAACAACGGCTGCGAACTCATGGCCGAGCACCAGCGGAGCGTCCATGGCCGTGCTCCCGATCGAGCCGTTCTGGTACCAATGAAGGTCCGAGCCGCACAGGCCGACTGCCGTCACGCGGAGCAGCACTTCCCCGGGCTGCGGGTCGGGCGCAGGCTCGTCATGCAGTCGCACGTCCCCGGGGCCGTGGAGACGCAGAACTCTCAACTGACGGCGTGGCTACTCGAACCGGCGCTGCAGCAAGGCGTGAACGGACACTGCGGCAAGGATGACGGCGCCGTAGATCATGTTGGTGTAGTAGTCGGTCAGGCCGACCGCCACGATCCCAGCCTGGATGCCGCCGATCATGAACGCGCCGATGACCGTGCCGTAGATCGTGCCTCGGCCACCGAATACGGAGGTCCCCCCGACGAAGACGGCGGCCAGTGTCGGGAGCTGGAAGCCGTCGCCCATCGTGGGGTAGAAGTTGACGATCTGGAGGCTGGTCATCACGCCGGCCAGCGCCGCCGCCATCCCCGTGAGGACGAACAGGGCGATGCGAGTCCGCCGGATGGGGATGCCCATGAGCCCGGCAGCCAGGCGGTTGTCCCCGATGACGTACGCGTTCTGGCCAAGCCGGTGGCGGTTGAGGAGAAACCACGCGACGACCGCGAGAATCAGGAGCCAGACGAACTCCATCGGGATGACGCCCCCCAACTTCCCGACAAGCAGGTCGTACGACGGGGCGGTGCTGGTCGCGACGAGGGCGTAGCTCTTGCCGTTGACGAGCACGAGGGTCAGGCCGCGGAAGAGGTACCAGCTGCCGATCGTCGCGACGAGCGCAGGGATACCGATATACGTGACGACGAGACCGTTGAACAAGCCAGCCAGGGCGCCGACGCCGAGTGCTGCGAGGACTCCGAGCTCGACGCTGCCGGTGGCCTGCCAGGTGAAGACGAATCCGACCATGCCCAGAGCCATCTCCGACGGGAATGAGAGGTCGATGTCGCCGGCGATGATGACCATCGTGAGGAACAGGGCGACGATCGCGACCGAGTACGGAACCGTCTGGGCGAAGGCGAGGTAGATCCGGTCGGACAGGAACGTGTTCGGAGCGAGGACGATGAAGCTCAGCCAGAGCGCGAGGAAGGCCACGGTGATGCCGATCTGTGACGCCCAACTGGTGGTGAACGCAGTGAGGGCAGAGCGGGGTCGCGGCGACCTTTTCGTAGCGACACCGGGGTTCATGCGTGGTCCTCGCTGGCCCCTGTCGCTGCCCCCGGTAGCCCCGCTGCCGGGCGGTAGCGCTCCTGTTCGGTGAAGGCTCCTCCGGTGGCGACCTCGCGCATGATGCTCAAGAGCTCGTCGAGCGAATAGCGTGAGGTCGGGAACTGGCCCGCCACCCGTCCGCGGTCGAGGACGACGATCCGGTCGGCAACCGAGTAGACGTGGAAGATGTTGTGGTCGATGAAGATCGCCGACTTCCCGGCGGTCCGGATGCCCTCCACGAACTGGAGCAGCTTCTCGGTCTCCCTGAGCGACAGCCCCATCGTCGGCTCGTCGAGGATGATGATGTCGGCCTGGAAGTGAAGGGCTCGCACGATGGCGAGGCCCTGCCGCTCGCCGCCGGACAGCCCCTTCACCACGGTGTTGGGGGTCAGCACGGCGGAGGTGAAGCCCATCGACTCGCTCATGAGTTTGGCCGTCATTCGGCGCATGTCGCCGACCTTGAGGAAGCCGAGTGGACCGCCGACGGCACGGCCCATGAAGATGTTTCGCCAGAGGGGGAGCTGATCGGCGAGGGCGCGCTCCTGGTAAACGGTCTCGACGCCGAGACCTCGAGCCTTCTGGACGGTCAATCCCTCGACGCGCCGGCCCCCGAACAGGATCTCGCCCGCGTCCGGGCGGTGGACCCCCGTGATGATCTTGATGAGCGTCGACTTGCCCGCGCCGTTGTCACCAAGCAGGCCGATGACCTCGCTCGATCCGAGATCCATGCTGACGTCCTTGAGGACGTGCACGCCCCCGAACGCCTTCGAGATGTGACGAAGCTCGAGCCGCCTCTCGCCTTCAGGCCGGGGCATCACCGCGGGCTCGAGAGCAGCGATGATCGGGTTCGCAAGTTGAGACGGCTGACGAGCGCTCTCGCGCTCGTCAGCCGACATGCCGGACTCGCCCGCAGGCGGAAAGGTCATCCTCTCGCGGGTCCTTAGCGTATCTGCGAGGTCACGAGCGGCGCGATGGCGTCGATGTTCGACTTGTCAACGAAGCCTGCACCGGTGTTGATGAAGAGGCCGCCGAAGCCGAACTCCTTGGTCAGGCAGAGCTGCTCGACAGCCATGAAGCCCTGGAGGAACTCCTGCTGGTCGATGACCAGACTGATGTAGCCGTCCTTGATGCCCTGAACCGTAGCCGGCGACATGTCGAAGCCAGCCGCGAAGATGCTGCCGGCCGCCAGGTTCGCGGCCTTCATCATGGTCGGGATCGCCGACGTCAGGTCGCCGTGGTCGATGAACATTGCCTTGACGTTCGGGTGAGAGGAGGCGAAGCCGGTGAAGATCGGCACGCCAAGGGAGGCGTCGCTGTTCGTGGCGGCGTCGATCTCGAGGTAGTCAACATTCATGCCGGCGGCAGTGAGCGTGTCGGTGATCCCGAGCGTCCGCTCACCACGACCGGGCTGGGCCTTGAGGCCCCAGACAAACACTTCGTCGCCCGACTTGAGGTTACCGCGCTTGATCGCCTCAGTGGCGAGCGAGGCGCCGGCGTCGTGCAGGACCGCGCCAACGTACCCCGTGCCGGCGGACCCGTATTGGGCCTCGGCCTTGGGCAACTCGGTATTCATGACCGTGACGATGATGCCCTGCGACTCGGCGTCCGTGATAAGTGGGTCGAAAGCGTCGTCACCAGGGTGACCCATGACGGCGATCCCGTCAGGCTTGGTCGCCACTGACTGCGAGAACTGGCTGATCATCGTGGCGGGATCCCAGTTGGACCACTGGTAGGTCACGTCCGGTCCGAAGGCCGCCTGGGCGGCCTTGGCGCCGTTGTAGACAACGGTCTCGAAACCGCCGCCTGGCGCTCCGCCGGGGAAGAACGTGATCTTCATCCCCGAACAGAACTGGCCGGCCACCGGGCCGGCGCCCGAGGTCGCGACGGGCGAGGTCGCGACGGGCGGGGTCGCGCCGGGCGAGGTCGCGCCGGGCGACGGGCTGCTGGACGGGCTGGATGAACTACAAGCGCTGACCACCAACAGGACTCCGGCCACCAGCGCTGGCAGCCGCCGTTGAAGGTGCACCCCAGATCGAGTCATTCGAATCCTCCTTATTGCCACCGACTCGGGCCCGGTCAACTCCCGAGGCCGTTTCGCGAACAGGTCCTCGTTTCGACAGAGACCTCCCTTCTACCTTGGAACTGGCATCGCCCGGCATCCACGCCCCGGCCGGTCACCCGGTCGCTGGGCCGGCCTTCCTGCCGGTTTTGCCCTCGTCCCGCGTCCCCGCGCGAGCTGGTAGTAAGCCTGGTTCCACCGTATGGGCCGAGCACGTCCTGTTATCGTTCACGGGAACGATAACGCGGCAATGCTATGGAGTTACGGGGCGGTCGTCAAGAGTCATTTCTCGGATGCAGATGGTCGCGGCACAGGCGCGGCGCACCAGCCCGGGGTCACAATCCGCGCGCGATCGAGTAGTAGACATCGTTCCAGCGGAGCGTCGAGCGCAGCTCGTCGATGCGCGCGTTCTCGTCGATCAGGACCAGCTCGGTGCCGCACATCGAAGCGAAATCGCTCAGGTGTTCCGGGGTGATGGCATAGCCAAGGCTGGTGTGGTGCGAACCTCCCGCATAGATCCACGCGCCGGCGCTGGTGGCGAGATCCGGTCGCGGGCGCCAGGTGGCTCGGGCCACCGGAAGACGCGGCAGGGGTTGTTCGGGGGCCACCACGTCCACGACGGCCGCGACCATCCGGAAGCGCTGGCCGAGGTCGACGACGCTGGCGGCGATGGCCGGACCGGCATGGGCATCGAAAACGAGCCGCACGGGATCCTGTTTCCCGCCGATGGAGAGCGGATGGATCTCCAGCCGAGGCCTTCCGGCGGCGATCGACTCGCAGACCTCCAACATATGGGCGCCCAGGATGAGGTCGCCTGACTCGGCCAGATGGTATGTGTAGTCCTCCATGAACGACACGCCCCCGGGGAGCCCGGCCGACATCACCTTCATGGCGCGCACGAACGCAGCGGTCTTCCAGTCCCCTTCCGCGCCGAAGCCATAGCCGTCGCGCATCAGCCGCTGGACCGCGAGCCCGGGTAGTTGACTAAGGCCGTGGAGATCCTCGAAGGTGGTGGTGAAAGCGGTGAAGCCGCCTTCTTCCAGGAAACGGCGAAGACCCAGCTCGATGCGGGCGCCGTCCCGGAGCGACTCTGCGCGCTGCCCGCCGGGCCGCAACTCCGGCACCACGTCGTACTCGGCCAGGTAAGTCGCGATCAGGGCGTCGACCTGGGTTTCCGCGGCCTCCGCAATGCTGCCTACGAGGTCGCCCACGCCGAAGCCGTTGACAGTGAAGCCGAGCCGGCGCTGGGCCTCCAGCTTGTCGCCTTCGGTCACCGCGACGTCGCGCATGTTGTCGCCGAAACGAGCGACCTTCCCGGTCTCCCAGTCTCGCCTGGCGGCCGCGGCACGCGTCCAGGCCCCGATGCGCGCCTGGACTTGCGTGTCCGCCCAGTGTCCGACCACGACCTTCCGCTCGAGCCGCATGCGAGCGGCGATGAAGCCGAACTCCCGGTCACCGTGAGCGGCCTGGTTGAGATTCATGAAGTCCATGTCGATCTCGGACCACGGGATCTCGCGGTTGAACTGCGTATGCAGGTGCAGGAACGGCTTGCGCAGGGCATCGAGACCGGAGATCCACATCCTGGCCGGCGAGAAGGTGTGCATCCACGTGATCAGCCCAACGCAGGTCTCGCTGGCATTCGCCTCGTCGACCAGTCGGAGGATCTCATCGGGTCGGGTCAGCACCGGCTTCGGTACGACGCGGACGGGAATGTCCGTGGCTGCGTCGAGTGCCGCGGCGATCTCGCCGGAGTGCCGGGCGACCGCGGTCAGCGTGTCCGGGCCATAGAGGTGCTGGCTGCCGGTCACGAACCAGACCTCGAAATCTCGAAGATTCAACACAAGAGCGCTCCTCGGGTCAGTCTGCTGCCACAGGGCTCACTGGCCATAGACGGTGGTGTAGCGGCGGTGCAGTTGCTCCACCACGTCCTCGGGCAGTTCCTCGGGGGTCCCCAACTGGAGCGCGAGCCATACGGTCGCAGCGATGTCCTCGACCATCACGGCCGTTTTCACGGCCGCCTCGGCCGACGGGCCGACGGTGAAGACGCCATGGTTCTTGAGCAGAACGGCCGGCGAGTCGCCGATCGTCGCGACCACTTGCTCGCCGATCTCCTCGCCACCGATGAGCGCGAACCCGGCGCACGGGATCGGGCCTCCGAACTCGTCCGCGTGGGCAGTGAGATACACGGGGATGGGCCGGCCGACGGCCGCGAACGCAGTTGCATAGCGCGAGTGCGTGTGGACCACGCCATTGACTTCCGGTCGCCTGCGGTAGATGAGCAGGTGGCTGGCCGTGTCCGAGGACGGGTTCAACTCGCCGTCCACGACGCGGCCGTCCAAGTCCAGCACGACCATGCTCTCCGCCGTCAGATCTTCGTAACGCACGCCGGACGGCTTGATCGCCACGAGGCCTGATTCGGGGTCGCGGACGCTGACGTTGCCGCCGGTCCAGACGACGAGGTTGTGGCGTGGCAGCTCCTGGTGGAGCCGTACCAGCTCCTCGCGGAGCAAATGCAGCTGCATCGTCAGGTCTCCACCCGAATCGGCTCGGCACCTGCGGCTGTCTGCAGGCCTTTCATGCGGGCGTCCTCGCGCAGGCCTCGGAGCACCTTCATCACATCGTTGCCGCCCCTGCCGAAGTAGTCGTACAGCCGCGCGTACTCGCGGTAGAGAACGTTGTAGAGGTGCTGGTTCTCCGGGATCGGCCGGTAGATGCGGTCGTCCAGGCGGGCCATGGCTCGCGATGCATCCGCTATGGATGCGTGGCCACCGGCCTCCCTGCCCGCGGCCACTGCGCCAAACATGGCGGATCCGAGCGCGGGCGTCTGGTCGGAAGCGCTGATGCGAAACGGCTTGCCCGTGACGTCGGCATAGACCTGCACGATGAACGGGCTCCTCCGGGCGAGCCCGCCGCATGCGACGATCTCGTTGATCGGCACGTCGTGCCGCTCGAAGGTCTCGATGATGGTGCGCGTGCCGAAGGCCGTAGCCTCGACCAGGGCCCGGTAGATCTCTTCCGGCACCGTGGCCAGCGTTGCGCCAACAAGCAGCCCGCCAAGGGCTGCATCCACCAGGACGGATCGATTGCCGTTCCACCAGTCCAGCGCGAGCAACCCGGACTCGCCGACCCGCAACCGCCCGGCTTTCTCCTGGAGGAATGCGTGGATGTCCCGACCCTGTTGACGTGCGGCCTGCCGGTATGCCTCGGGCATCGCCTGCTCCACGAACCAGCTGAAGTGATCACCGACCGCCGACTGGCCTGCCTCATAGCCGAAGAAGCCCGGGAGGATGCCGTCCTCCACGGAGCCGCACATGCCGGGCACGGCATGCTCCTCCGGCGCCAGCACCATGTGGCACGTGGAGGTGCCCATGATCATGACCATCCGCCCGGGCCCATCGACGGTCACCGCGGGGACGGCTACGTGCGCATCCACGTTGGCCACCGCAACCGCCGTCCCTGGCCGCAGACCGGTCCACGCGGCTGCCTCCTGCGACAGACCGCCCGCCTGCTCGCCGGCAAAACGGATGTCGCGGCTCATCTTCTGGTCGACGACATCCGCGAGGCGGGGATCGAGTGCGGCGAAGTAGCTGGCGTCGGGGAACCCGTCGCGCTTCGACCACATGGCCTTGTAGCCGGCCGCGCAGGCGTTGCGTGTCTCGGTGCCCGTGAGGCGCCAGACGACCCAATCGGCGGCTTCGATCAGCCGGTCGGCCGCGGCGTAGATCTCGGGAGCTTCATCCAGGATCTGGAGCACTTTTGAGAAGAACCACTCCGAGGATATCTTTCCGCCGTAGCGCGGTAGCCACGCTTGCCCGGTCTCGCGCGCGACCGCGTTGATCCGATCCGCCTCGGGCTGCGCGGCATGGTGCTTCCACAGCTTGACCCACGAGTGGGGGTTGGCACAGAACTCGGGCAGCGTCGATAGGGGCGTGCCGTCTCGCGTCACCGGCAGCATGGTGCAGGCCGTGAAGTCGATGCCCAGCCCGATCACGTCGGCGGGGTCCACGCCTGCCTCGCGCAGCACGGCCGGAACGGCGACCTGGAACACGCGCAGGTAGTCCTCGGGATCCTGGAGGGCCCAGTCGGGGGGAAGAGGTGCTGCCTCGACTGCGATCGGCAGCGCCGTATCGATCACGCCGTGACGGTATGAATGGACCGCTTTGGCCAGCTCGGTGCCGTCAGCGACATCGACAAGCAGCGCGCGCCCAGACTCCGTACCGAAGTCCACCCCGATGGCATAACGGCCCAAGCTTGTTTCTCCCTCGGCTCGCGTCGCCTCATGGCCCGCTTGGTTTCACTCCGGCGCGAGGTACCCGATCTTGCCGTAGCATGCCTCGGATTCCGGCCATCCGGACGATACATGCTGGACGAACGTTATCGTTCCCGCTAACGTTCACGCAAGGGCTAACGTAACAGCACGGGGTCCCCGTTTCAAGCGTCCACCGAAAGCTGAGGTTCACGCGGTTGCCGCGTCAGCACCGAGTCAACATCAAGGAGATCGCCCGCATGTGCGGGGTCTCCACGCAAACCGTCTCGCGGGTCATCAACAACCGGCCCGATGTATCGGTTGCCACGCGGAGCGCGGTGGAAGCCGCGATCGCGTCCGTCGGATACCAACCCAGTGCCGTGGCGCGCAGCCTGGTGCAGCGGCGATCGCACACCCTGGGGGTGATTGCGGCGGGGCTGCAGTTCTTCGGAGTCGCGCAGACGCTCAATGGCATCGCCGAGGCCTCCGAAACGGCGGGCTACGCCCTGCTGCTCAAGGAAGTCGAGAGCGCCGAGCGCGTCGACATCCTGCCGGTCATCGACTTCTTTATCGGCCAGCGCGTCGACGGCATCATCTTTGCGGCACCCGATCTGGGCGGCAACCTCTCCGCCACCTTGCCCACCTGGTCACCGCCAATGGTCTTTCTGAAGACGGCCCCGGCACCAAACATGGCCACGATCGCCATCGACAACCACGGCGGCGCATGTCTCGCCACAGAGCACCTGCTGGCCCTCGGGCGACGGCGCATCGCCCATCTCGCCGGACCACTGGCCTGGCGTGAGGCCAGGGATCGCCATGACGGCTGGCGTGACACCCTGCGTGACGCCGGAGTCGAGCCGGGTCCGGTGGTGTCGGGGAACTGGACCTCCGCCAGCGGCGTGACGGCGTTCGAGCAGATCCTTGCGATCGCACCGGATATCGACGCGGTCTTCGCCGCCAACGATCAGATGGCGCTCGGGGTCCTCTACGTTGCACATAACCTCGGCATCGCCATCCCCGGCGAGCTCGCCGTGGTCGGCTTCGATGGCATGGACGAGGCCGCTCAATTCACGCCGCCGCTCACCACTGTGGTGCAGCCGTTGCGTGAGCTGGGCCGCGAGGCCGTCAACCAGCTTTTGGCAGCTATCGACGAGGAGCCTCAGGCGCGCGGCCCGCTGCGCCGCACCCTGCCCACGCAACTGGTCATTCGCGAGAGCGCTCCGACCCCTGTCCGCGAACGTGCGCTTGCCGGCGCGGGCTCGAGCGCAACGCCAGGGTAACCACCGGTCCGGCGCCGCGCTTCGGCCTCTCTTCAGTCAGTCCTGCGGCGTGCCTCGGGCGCGTCGCTCCAGCGCCATTCCATCCACGCCTCCATGGGTTCCCCGGGAGCGGCCGTTGCGGGGACGAGGTTGACGAAGTCGGGAATCGAGGTCTGCGGCTCGACGCAGACGCATTGAGGACGCTCGTCGTAGGCCACCCAGTAGTCGGCGGACGAGGTGAGTTCCAGGCGGACGATGCCCGGCCAAGCCAGTGCCGGCGCCGACCGCAGTCCGGTGAAGCAGTCGTCCCACGGCCGCGGGTTCGGTGGGACCACCTCGCCCGTGGGGATGCCGCTCGGGTCACGAAGGAACATCTGTGCGGCATCGAGTTTCAGCTCCACCGGCTGGGACGACGCGGCAGGCGCCTCCGCCGATCCGTGGAGAACGCGCCGGAACGACGGATGCCAGCCAAGGGCGGCCGGCATCGACTCGTTCGCCTCGAGGGTAAGCGACACCCGGAGGCTGTACTCCGAGAGCGCGAAGCGCTGGATCACGCGTCCGTGGAACGGCCACTCCGGGCCGAGATCGGTCGTCAGCTCCGAGGGCCCATTCACGCTCCAGGCGCGTTCGAATACCGTGCCGTGGATGGCATGCGGACCGGCGTTCCTCTGGAGCTGGTAGTCACGGCCGGCAAAGGCGAAGCGCCCATTGCGGATGCGGCCGGCGAACGGGACCATGGGAAACGAGCCCCACATGATCGGGTCCGGCGCTTCAGTGACGAGGAGCTCGGACCCCCGCACGACCAGGGAGGCCAGCCGACCCCCGAGGCCCGGCGCGACGATCGCCCGAGTGTCTGTGGCCTCCAGCACCAAAGGGCGCTCAGCGCGGTGCAGGCCATGCCGGAGTGGGGCGGTCATGCCGCGATAGCCTACCGGGTGCGCTGCGCGTCCTGCATCGGCCACACGATAGATCAGAGGCGTCGGAAATCACGGACGTGGTTTGGTCGGATCCCGCGCGAGGTCGGCAGGTCGAAGCGCCGCACCTGGCTGACGGTGCCCGGGAATTGGGTGTGGATCTCGAAGCGGTCGAGGTCGCAGGTCACGAGCAGCGGTGGATTGCCGAGGGCTCATCGGTCAGCGTCGGGACACCGTCGTTCCGGTCGCTGCGCCGCGCGGTCATAATCCGCCGCATGGCGGCCGAGGTCAGATCTCTTGAACGCGGCTCGTCCTTGCGGGCGGCCGACGGCGGTGCGCTCGACCCGCTCATCGGGCCCCAGTGTTCGCTCGCGGTCCAGCTTCGCCGCGCGACGGGCGCGGTCATCGGGCGGAGTGCCGAACTTGAGGCGATCGCCCAGGAGCTGAGGGAGGCCTCCGGCCATCTCGCCGCGGTGACGCTCGAAGGCGAGCCCGGCATCGGCAAGACACGCCTGCTGCTCGCGGCCGCGGAGCTCGCGTCGGCGAACGGCTTCACCTGCGTCGCGATCACGGCCGACGAGGAGATCCGCGGACCATTCCTCGTCGCCCGCAGCCTGTTCGTGTCGAGCTCGATCCAGACCACGGCCGCCGGGACTCCGGCGGAGGCTGCGGTCCGGCGGGTGACCGAGGCGATCTCCGGGCATGACGAACCCGGGCTGGAGTCGATGTCGCCGGACGCCAAGCTTCTCCGGGCCTTCGATCTCGCCGGCGTCGCGATCGCGACGTTGGCGGCGATGCGCCCACTCGCCCTGTTAATCGACGACGTCCAGTGGGCCGACGACGATACCCTCCGACTGCTCCGATACGTCGTTCGGAGCGACGCCGATCGGCCGGTCTTCCTGTTCCTGACCCTCCGACCGGATGAGTTCGCGTCGGTCACCGAGGCGGTGAACTTCGTCGCCGACATGGAGCGCATGGGCGTCGTCCGACGGCTGCATCCGGGACGATTCGGCATGGTCGAGACCGGCGAGCTTCTGAAGCGAATCCTCGGCAGTCCGGTGGAAGCCATGTCGGCGGCGGCGATGCACGTCCAATCCGAGGGCGTGCCGTTCATCGTCGAAGAGCTGGCCCGNNGCCGCGATGCACGTCCAGTCGGAGGGTGTCCCGTTCATCGTCGAGGAGCTGGCCCGCACGCACCGGGAGGCCGGCACGCTCCAGCAGGTCGATGGCGAGTGGCGGCTCGGACGGAACGCGGCGAAGCTCGTGCCGTCGGCGGTTCGAACCCTCATCGACCGCCGCGCCGCGCGGCTCCCGCCCGGGACGCGGGCGGTCCTCGGTGACGCCGCGATCCTTGGCCGCAGCTTCAGCCTGCGGGACCTGCGGGCGATCCGAGAGAGGATCGGCCCGGGAGAGCTCGCGGGTGCCGGCGCTCCAGCGCCCGAGCCATCGGTCGCCGTCTCCGACAGGGTCGATTCGCTGGCCGACGATCTCGGGCCTGCGGTCGGCGCCGGCCTCCTGCTCCCCCAGGCCCAGGGCGAGCCGGCCGACTACACGTTCACCCACGAGCAGGTCCGCCAGTTCGCCGCGAGCCAGCTCTCGGCGGCCCGGCGGCGGCAGGTCCATGCCGCCGTCGTCGACCTGCTGCTGGACGGTGGCGATCCGGCCCCTGCCGGTCTGCCGATGCTCGCCCAGCACGCCCTTGCGGCCGGCGACACGGCTCGCGCGGCGCGCTTCTCGATCGAGGCGGCGACGGCAGCCCTGGCCTCCAACGCCCCCGAGGAGGCGCTCCGACTCGTCGAGCAGGCGCTCCCCGTGGTCTCGTCGCCGACCGACCGTCGGGTGCTGCTCGCCACCCGGGACGACGCATTCGCGGTCCTCCGGCGGACCAGTGAGCGACTCGATGGCCTGACCGAGCTGGCCGCGCTGGCCGAAGCGATGCGCGATCCGCGCGCGGAACTCGACGTGCAGCTGCGGCGAGCCTCGGCGCTTCGGATCAGCCACGACGAGGACGCCGCGGCCGAGCTCGCCCGCCGGGTGCGCGGCCGCGCGGCGGACCGGGGCGACGCGGCGATGGAACTTCGGGCGATCCTGGAACTCGGCCAGGCTCTCCTGCGGAGCCCGATCGGGGAGTCGTTCGGCGGCTCCGCGGTCGAGACGGACCTGGCCGGAGCGGACGAAGCCTTCCGCCGGGCCATCGAACTGGCCGAGCAGCTGGGGGACGATCACAGCCTGGCGGCGGCGCTCCGGGAGGTCGGCACCATCGACTTCGCGAAGGGGCGCGAGTGGTTCTCCATCGAGGTCCTCGCCGGTCGCGCGAACGAGTTCCTGGCCGTTCTCGCATCTGGCGCCAGCGTCGAGGAGATGATCCTGGCGTCGCCGGTCGGCCCGCTGTTCGTGGAGTTGGGCCAGTTCCTCGATCGTGCCCTCGCGATCTTCGAGCGGCTGGGCGACCGGACCGGCGTCATGTCGACCGTCATCGCCATGGCGTACGCGCAGTACGGACCGGTCATGCATTTCACGTCATCTGCCCGCCATCTCGAGGAGATCCGGCGGGTCACCAGCCGGTTGTCAGAGCTCGTGACCGAGAGCGAGCGGGCCCGCCTGGACCTCCAGATGCTGTTCGGGGTCCACGTGTACTCGCGAGCGAAGGTGGTGCCCGATTCGGCGCTGTCGCGGGGCGAGGAGGCCTATCGCAGCGCGAAGCTCCTGGGCGACCGGAGCACCGAGTTCCTGGCCGCCGGCGGGGTGGCGATGACCCTGCTCGAACTCGGCGACTTCGAAGGGGCCGGGCGCTGGCTCGGTCTGGCGGCTGCCGCGGCGTCGACCGCGCCGTCGCGCACGCGCTCGTACCAACTGGAGACCTGGCGCGGCATGGCGCGGGCCGCGGCCGGCGACGCTGAGGGCATGCGTCACCACCTCGAGCGTGCCGTCGTCCTCGCGACCGAGAGTGGCCGGGCGTCCGGTCGATGCGAGGCGCTGGCACGCCAGGCCATCGAGGCCGCGCGGCTGGTCGCGGCGTCTCCCGAGCGAGGCGCACCGGACCCAGCGCTCGTCGAACTCGTCGAGCGATCGGCCGCGCAGGTCAAGGAGCTGCTGCCGCTGCTCCCTGGCCATGCCCCATGGGGCGCGCAAGCTGACGCCGCGTTGGCCACGATCGCGCTGCGGCGTGGCGACATGGAGAGCGCTGCGATGTCGGGTGGAGCGGCCTTCCAGACCCTGCAGGCCGCTCTGCACGAGGACGTGAGCCTCGAGATCGTCATCCCGGCAGCCCGGGCCGTGCTCGCAGGCGCGCCGCCGGAGATGCAGGCGTTCGTCCGAGGTTACCTCCAGGAGACGCTGGCGAGGATCGCGCAGGGGACGGCCGACGAGCAGATCCGCGTCAAATGGCTGACCGGTCCCGTCGGGCGCGAGCTCGCGGAACTGGCCGGGGCCATGGACGCACCCGCAACGGTAGCTGACGAGTCGGCGCCCGCGACGCCCGTGGCGGTGCCCGGCCGACCTGCCCTCGACGATGCGGAGCGCCGCCTGCTGCAACTCCTGACCCAGGGCCGGACGAACGCCGAGATCGCCACCGAGCTCGACGCTCCCGCCGACGAGGTGGTCCAGCGCCTGGCCCGGCTCCTCGCGCGCCTCGGCACGACGAGTCGATCCGAGGCGACCTCCCTGGCGTTCCGCGGGCTCGCCGCCGTGGGTTCCGGCTGATGGCGATCCGCGCGCGGGTCGACCGTCACAAGTGCATCGGTGCAGGCAACTGCATCACGCTCGCCCCGACGGCGTTCGACTGGCTCGCAGGCGACTTCGGCAAGAGCGATGTCGTGGGGTCCGACAGCGTCGATGAGGAGGTCCTGCGAGCCGCGGCATTCTCGTGCCCGACGGCGGCCATCATCCTCGACGAGGTCGCTGAGCTCCTGCCCTGGCAGCTGCGCGGCAAGACCGGCCCCTCACGTCGCGTCATGAAGACCTTCATGTTCACCGACATCGTGGGCTCGACGAGTCTCGTCGAAGCGCTCGGCGACGAGGCGTGGGAGACGATGCTGCGCTGGCACAACACAGCGCTTCGGGAGGTGTTCACGGCCCACGGCGGCGAAGAGATCTCCACGACCGGCGACGGCTTCTTCGTCAGCTTCGACTCACCGGACGTGGCGGTGGCTGCGGCGATCGCCATCCAACGGCGACTCGCGGAGCAGCGCTCGACGCAGGGTTTCGCTCCGCAGGTCCGGATCGGCCTTCATGCCTCGGACGCGACCCAGGTCGGCGGCGACTTCCATGGCAAGGGCATCCACGAGGCGGCCCGCATCGCCGCACTGGGTGGCGCGGGCGACATCGTCGCCAGCGTCGCCACGGTCGGGGAGTCGATCAGGACGTCCGGTCTTCGAAGCGAGACCCTGAAGGGGCTCTCAGGGCCGATGGACGTCGTCAACGTCGAGTGGCGCTGAGTCCGCTCGGGTACGAATCCGATCCAGCGACCGGCCAGGCCCGCTCGACGCAGGTCGTCCTTGTGATCGCGGAACATGACTCATCGCGCGGCGATGAGCAACCGCGGCTGTCCGCCCGCCGCCGCGGTAGCCGCTACCGCCGCTCGATCATGGGATCCTCGCCCTCAAAGACCGGCTGCTGCCGGTGCCGGCGCGGCGCCCTGGCGATCGCCATCAGGCTCTGGATCGCCCTCGTCGGTTCGTCGCCCCGTGATCGGCGTCGCCGACAGTTCATGGCCGGCCGACGTCAGGCAGCGGCCGGTGGCAAGCTCCCACTGCCAGCCATGCTGCTGGCACGTCAGGATCCCGCCCTCACCGACGCCGAAACGTGACAGGTCCGCCTTCATGTGTGGGCAGCGCTTCTGCACGTTGAAGCCGAACAGCTCGATCGTACCGGCTTCGGGCCCCTGCTCCGTGTAGTAACCCTCGGCGTATTGGAGCCGCTCTTGGGTGAGTGACTTGAACCAGGTGTAGACGAAGTCGTTGAATGGTCCGCGGCGCCACGCCCGGAAGCGCATCGACAGGAACAGCAGGTTGACCCAGTCGGGCTCGCGGCGTCGGACGCACGTCTCGACCAGTTCGCGGGCGATCGAGAAACGATACCCAGCTTCGAACGAGCCAGGCTGGTGGGCGCTCACCGTTCGGGTCCTGAAATCGATGCGGACGCATTCATCGCCCACGTCCAGCACGACCGCGTCGTCGATCCCGGCGGCGATCAGGTCGGCCTCTGCCAACAATGGCTCGAACCAGGCCTTCAGCTCGGTTACGAGGTCGATCCGCGGACCCGCCCATGACGTTCGCTCGGCCTCAAGTCGGGGCCGGACGTCCGCTTGATAGCGGCGCAGATATGGCTCGCGCTCACGGAAGATCGCCTCGACCTCCGCGAGCGGGAGGGGATGCGTGACCGCGAAGTCATGCGGAGTCAGCGTCCCGATGCTTCCCGGGATCATCAGGCGCGCGTCGTATCGACCCTGGGCAGCGATGTAGTCGAGGAAGACGGGCTGGGTGGGAAAGATGTTGTCGGGATCGTGATGCACGTCGTTGAGGTCAAAGAGGTCGTCGTCCAGGAAACACGCCGGCCCAGCCGACGGGATGACCACGCGTGGGTCCATCAATTCGATGTAGCGGTAGGCCCGGGCCAGCTGGGCGACGCGCTTCTTGTGCGCAAGCACCCGCTTCGCCCGCGGCGGTAGCTCGTACACCATGGGGTACCAGATCGCGCCAGAGAACTGGAGGAACAGGATATCGATGGGCCCGAGTCCCCGGAGCCGATCTGGGTCCGGCGGTCGCGCGTCGTTCATGTCGAGGAGCCGCGTCTCGCCATCGTCGATGATCAGGGCCGAGTCGCCGATGGGCCCGTCAGTGGGAGCCACCAGCGCCTCCACCTGGAACGTCAGGCCGTCCCTCGCGCGGATGGGCCGGCCGTTCTCCGTCTCAAGGAAGCGGTGGAACCCGAGTGCTTCGAGCTCCTTGCGCAGCGTATCGAGCGGGTACGCCGGCAGGATGACGGTGGCGTCCTTGTCGCAGTGCGCCGCCAGCCACTCGGGATCGAAGTGGTCGCGATGGAGGTGCGACACGTACAGGTAGGTCGGGTGGCCGATCGACTCGGGATCGATCCCGTCGTTCCTCGGGAACGGGAACCAGGAAGCGAAGAAAGCGGGGTTGAACCACGGGTCGCACAGGATCGATGCGCGGGCCGTCTCGATATACAGGCCGGCATGCCCGAGGAACGTCAGGCGCATGCGGTCCGGACCATCGCCGGTCGGCGGTGAACCACGAACCGAACCACCGACCCCGGCAGGGGCGGGGCGACCGGACACTTATTGGGCAACTCGTCTCTCCCGATGGGCCGTGTCGGGACCGGTCAGGGAGGATAGCACGGCGGCAACGCCGTTTTGACCTAGGGGAAGGCCCCTCGCGCTCGCCGCGTGACCTATCAGCTGGCCACGGACCTGAAGACGCTGTACTCGCCGTTGTAGCGAACCTGAAGGCAGTTATTGAACAGGTTGAGCATGTTGATGAAGCCGATGAGGAACGTGAGCTCGACCAGTTCCGGGTCGGAGAAGTGCTCGTGCAACCGTTGCGAAAGCGGCTCCGGGATGGCGTTGGAATCGGCCATGGCCGCGCGGGTGTACTCGACCGCGAGTCGCTCGCGCGGGGCCAGCGCGTCGAGGTGCTCGATCGCGACCAGGGGATCATTCACGATGTCCGAGATCTCCACCAGATCGCAATGCGAGTACGTGCAGAACTGGCACTCGTTGGTCTTGGAGGCGGCGATGATGACCAGCTCCTTGACGCGTCGCTCGAGCAGGCCGCCCGGGTACACGCAGTTCCCGAAGCCCGCGAACCCGCGCAGCAGCTCCGGCCGCAGGCACATCGCCTGGATCATCTCGACTGGCGGCTTTCCGCGCTCCCACAAAGCCCGGCTCTCATCGAAAGACGGATCGTCCTTCACGTCCTCGAACGCGGACTGGATCTGCTCCGGCGTGACCTTGACCCGCATCGACCAACCTCCTCAAGGGGACCGACAGCGTAGCCGACCTTCTGGCCCGTCAGCGGCGAGTCGCTCCGGCGGTCAGGCCCTGGATGAAGCTGCGCTCCACGACCAGGAAGAGGATCAGCGGCGGCAGGATGGCGATGGCCAAGAGCCGCGCTGGTGCCCCCAAGGGGCCTCAAGCACGCGCGCGCTTCGCGCGATCAGCGCCAATAGCACAGGTGCCACGACCGCGGGACGACTTGGACACAACTTCCGGACAACTGGCGAGCGCGACTGCCAGCGCCCTGGCACGGACGGTCATTCAGCCGCACGTCGCACGGCTGGATCGACTTCTTGCCCCACGACTTGCAGGTATCGGGGGCATGTCCCGACCACCATACTCGCGCCACCAGGTTCATACCCGAAGGAGCGTCCATGCGGCGCGTGCTGCTTGCAATAACACTAGCTGTGCTTGTCACGTCACAGCTGGCGGAGACGGCTCTCGCCACCTCACCAGGGGGTTGGGACCACCTCGGCCACGGCAGCGCAGCTTCCATCCCGGCACTGAACGGGCCAGTCAACGCCCTCAACACGAGCGCTCCCGGGGTGTTGTATGTCGGCGGTGGCTTCAACGACGCTGGTGGCGTCGCAGCAGCCGATCGCATCGCCATATGGAGCGGTAGCTCGTGGTCCGCGATCGGGCCCATCCCACTCGACAATGGGACCGTCAACGCCATTGCCTACCATGGCGGCAACGTTTACATCGGCGGAACGTTCCTCAACGCCGGAGGCGTTGGGAATGCGGATTACCTCGCCGAATGGAACGGTGCGGCGTGGGTCCAGCCCTGTGGCGGCGATCCGATGAACGGGACCGTGGCTGCGCTCCAGATCATCGGCAACACGCTCTACGTGGGCGGTGCGTTCCAGAACGGCAGTGGCTCCAGCGCCGTCAACTTCCTGTTCGGTTGCGACCTGACCACCGGTGCCATCAAACGCCTTGTTGCCAACCACAGCAACATCAATTCGGGGATCTACGCACTCACGGCGGACAGCAATGGCGTCCTTTACGCCGGCGGGACCTTCATCAACATGGCCGGCATCGTCGGCGCCGACCATTTCGCGGCCTACGATGGGACATGGCATTCACCCGGGGGCGTGAGCCAGGTCGTGCGCTCCCTGACCGCCGATGGCACCAACGTCTACGTGGGCAGCGATGCAGAGAACATCGGCGGGATCGCGCAGGCAGACCACGTCGCGCGCTGGGATGGCTCGTCGTGGCACGCGCTCGGTAGGGACACCGCGGGTACCTCAGGGTGGTTCAACTCGTTCGCGTTCATCGACGGTCTGACCACGTGGGGCGCATTGGTCTTCGCGACTGGTGGGTTCGTGGACGCAAACGGGCAGCCAAGCGCCGATAACATCGCCTACTTCGACGGATCCACATGGCATCCGCTCGGGTCCAATGGCGCGGGGAACGGGCCGCTGACCCAGAACGGCCTGGCGCTCGCGATCTTCAATTCCAACGTCGTCGTTGGTGGCGTGTTCCAGGCGGGCAGCGACCCGATCGCGCAGAACATCGCAGGCTACCCGCTGTACCGGCCCGACAACCGGATCGGCGTCCATGCATCGGGACCGTTCATCGGCAACGACGTCTACAACGCCACCGGCAGCGGCCAGACGGACACCATCTCCGTGGCACACGGGCACCAAGGCACCTTCTACATCGACACACAGAACGACGGACTCGGCTCGGCTGCGTTCATCGTGGGAGCGCTCGGCTCGGCGCAGGGCTACACGGTCCGGTTCTACAACGGAACCAAGAACGTCACGACCAAGGTCCTGAACGGGACCTATCAGACGGCTTCCCTGCCCCCCGGCGCACACCTGACGCTCAAGATGGTGGTCAAGGTGGCAACCTCCAGCGCGAAGAGCGCCACCTTCAGCGTGAAGGCGGAGACGACGGGGAACACGGCACAAGACGTGGTGAAGGCGGTGATCAAGGCCAAGTAGGCGGGGGAGAGTGAGCCAGCGCCACTTCCGGGAGCTGGCGGTTCACCGCTCTCGGCAAGAACCCGAGAGTTCTCATGACTGATCGCCCAGCCTGATCGTCGCGCGCAGCACATCGCGACCGACCCGTGCGCCGAGCGGGTGCGCCAGGCGCTCATGGCCGGACTCGCGCCCGCCGAGTTGAGGATGGTCTCGGAACGACAGGCCGATGCGTTCTCGGAGGTCCTCGATAGCGTCCTCGACGGCCTCAGCCTGTCACCCCGAACAACGCGAGATGGCGCACTCCATTGCATCGACCGGCCTCGGGAGGATGGTCGGCGAGGTCTGGCCATGAACCGTCCGCGACTGCGTCGGACGGACCGGCACTATCGGTAGATCGGGTGCCCTCGGCGTGCGGTGCTTGGCGGTGCCTCGACGATGTCTGTGGTGTCGCGTGCGTTCGTCGCTAGGCCCATCGGACCGTACGCGTCCTCAACAGCATTCGGCATATACCCAATAGGAGTCGAATGCGAGCCCGGCCGGACCAGCCGGCGCGACGCCGCTCCCGCCATTGCCGCCCTGTCCGCCGGCGACGTCGTAGCTGTCAAGGCTCACTTGCCACGGGTAGCTGAACGTGTCGCTGAAGAGGAGGACTGGCGTAATGCCGTTGTCGAACATGAGCACCCCGATCGACCAGCCGCCGTTCCCGCCCGAGCCACCACCCCCGTCACCACCGGTAGCACCGCTGCCGCCCTGGCCCCCGTTGCCACCGGTCGCTCCGGTCCCGCCGGACCCGCCAAGGCCGCTGGCCTGGCCCGGGCCGCCGTCGCCACCATCACCACCAACGCCGCCGATGCCAAGCTCGAAGTCGTCGTTTTCGATGGTCGGACGGCCATCGAGGAAGTAGAACGCGATGGACGCACCGCCCGCGCCGCCGCCGCCACCGCCCTGGCCGCCGGCACCGCCCGCAGCCCGGCCGACGCGGCCGCAGCTCGGCCGACGGGTCAGCGCTCGTAGGCGAGCGAGAACTTCGCGTCCTTGAGGTTTCCCGCAAGATCGAAACAGCGGATCTGGACCATCTGCGGCGTGCCGCTCGTTCGGATACTGCCGACCTGGCACGCTCGGTTGGGAGAGCCGTACGTCGCGACCTCGGCGGCACCGCCCTTGGGCATGCCCGGGAGGGTCACCGTGTACCGTCCTGGGCCCTGGCGCGTGATCTGCGCGCTCGCCCCGGCCGCGGCGTACTGGTAGTTCGTATCGGGCGTGTAGGTCGCCGCCGACTTCTCGTTGGCCCACAGGTAGGCCACTCGCTGTCCACCGAAGCCCTTCAGGCCGGCATCGAGCGTGTAGATCAGATTCACCGCGGTATCGATCGGCGCACCGGACGGATCATCGCAATCGACGGTCACGGAGAGGTTGGGCGACCCACCCCAACCGACGGCCGAACAGATCGACATGTACGTGGTCGCCGTGTCCGGCGTCGTCGGGTCGGCGCGCTGGCCGAGCCGGTAATAGGCGGTCACGATCACGTTGCCGTGATAGGAGCCCACGTTCGGCAACGTGAACACGTATCGCCCGACGCTGATGCGATGGGCGGTGTTGATGCCGCCGGTGCTGTTGTAGCTCCAGGTCGCATCGGGCGTGGAGTTGGTCGCCGTCGGCGAGTCAAGCAGGAGATAGGCGAGGTTGCCGGCATCGCCCGACGCGGCCAGAAAGGTGACCACGAAACGAGATGCGGCCAGGGCACCGTTCAGCTTCGAACACTGGACGTAGGCGTACTCGTCGGCGCCAACGGCACCCCAGCCGGACATGTTGCACAGGCGCGCGGCCGACCCAAGGGGTGTGACGTTGACCGCGCCGCCGGTCGCGCCGACCCCGGACATCGTCACGTGATACCGGCCCGTTCCCAGGTACGTGACCGTGTTCGTGCCGCCCGATGAGTTGCCTTGGTCGACCGCCGGGGGCGTGTAGGCATGGACGTCAGTCGGGTTCTGGTCGGTCAGCCACGCCCAGCTCGTCCCGCTCTGGCTCGGCCGGATCTGCGCGGCCGCGGCGATCGCGGGCAACAGCATGGACGCCATCAGCACGAGCGCCGTGAGGATGGCGAGTCCACGACCCAGCCGTCGGACGTCGAAGCGCATGGCTCATCTCCAGATGGCTCGGTCGGGAAGGGCGGCTCGGCCCGTGGTGCGCAGCTTACCTCCGGCTCGGCCCGGCGGCGGCGCGGCAGAGCGAAGGCCAGCAGGAACGTAGCCACGACGGCGAGAACGTTGGCGACCGTGGCCAGTTGCATCGCGTCCGTGAAGACCTGGCGCTCGGCGGAGTGGCCGGCCTGCTTTCCAACCTCCTGGCCGCGTGAGTCTCAAACCTCCCGTGGAATCTCACTTAGCCGAGTGGGCACCGGGGGCGTGTGAGATGTCTACTGGCTGCAAACCGCAAACGCCTGGACCCCCATGATCGTACCCGCGGTGAGATCGTATACGACCACCCCTTGCGCCATCCACGTAGTGGCCTGGGGAACGGAAGTCACCAGAGCTGACTTCTCGTGTGAGTCGGTGTTCCAAACCGACCCTCCGCCGCCAAGAACAACCGTGCCAGCCGGACACACCGCACCGGCCGTGACAAGCAGACCCTTGTGTGCGGCGCTCTCCGAGAACACCGGCGTGCCTTGGACGATCGTGCTGCCGGCGGGGCCGGTAGCGCCCGTGGCACCCGTGGCGCCCTGAGGTCCGGTAGGACCTTGAGGCCCGACCGCTCCCGTCGCCCCGGTATCACCCTTGGTGCCGCTGGCACCCGTGGCACCCTGCGGACCTGTCGCGCCAGTGGCACCAGTGTCGCCCTTGAGGCCTTGCTGACCCTGCGGACCCGTGGCACCGGTCGCACCGGTATCACCCTTGGTGCCGGTGGTACCCGTGTCACCCCTGAGACCCTGCGGTCCAACGAGTGACGTCCCCGTCGGCCAGGTCGTCGTCTTGGGACCGTAGATCGTGATCAGGTCGGTGTCGATGTAGAAGTCGCCAGCGACACCGATCCCGGCAGCAGGAGCGCCCGTGCCGTAGAGGACGGTGTTGCCATCCGTGCCGTTGGTGCCGTTGGTGCCGTTGGCACCCGTGGCACCCTGCGGACCTGCCGAGCCGGTGGCACCCGTCACGCCCTGTGGTCCCTGCGCACCGGTGAGGCCCTGCGGCCCGGTGGGTCCGGTCTGGTTCCAGGTGATGAGCTTCTCACCGGTGACGCACTTCTTGGTCGGGTAGTTGATCAGGCGGACGGCACCCCCGGACGTCTTGTAGCAGGCATAGATCTTGCCGCCCGAGCCCGGGATCGACGCATTCGCCGCGGCTCCCGCGACCAGCGCGATGACGGCCAGCACGACCGGTATTCGAAGACTGCGAACGAACGCTGCGATACGCATGCCAAGGCCCTCCCGTCGAGGCCGGGCCGGTATCGCCGTTAGCTCCACGCTGTCGCTGGGCGACCAGGGGAAGGGCAGCGCTTCAACGCCTCCTAGTCGACGCCGCGATGCTGCGCAGGGTCGCCCCGGCAGCGCAAGAGTCGAACGGCCCTTTTTCGTCCTGGGATCGCCCTGCGGACGTGGACCCGGCGGTTCGATTCCCCTCGCCCCGACACGGAGCCGTGGCAATGGGGGGCCATCTTGGTGGGCAGATCTTCGATGCGCCACGTGTCCTGACCTGAGGCAGTCGCGCGCGTCGCCGGTGGCAGGGCCGACCCAGCCCCGGGGAGACCGCATGCCTCTTTCGTCGTCGAGGGTCCGGCGGCGCGGTCGCCCGAACCATCGATACGGGGGGGGCGTACCTGTACGGGACGGACGAACCACCGAAGTGGACCCATCGTCACAACATGGGCCCAGACTCCAGCATCGTCGGTACGGGGCGATCGACCAAGCTACGACCGTCGCGCTTCGACTGGCCGACCGACGTGGGGCGTCTGCCTCGTCGCGTTGGCGTTCCGAGGTCCGCCTGGAAGCTGGTCACCGTCGCGCTCGGCGTCTACGCGGCCGCGTTCATCGCTCTGGCCGTCGGGCCGTTCGACATACCCCTCGAGACACGGTCCTTCCTCGGCGACGTCGTCTTCCTGCCGACTGGGATCCTGGTCGCTCTGCTGGCGTGGCGGGCCGCGTCCCAGCCGGGTATCTCGCGCCCCGCCCGGCGGGCATGGATCTTGCTCGGGCTCGGGTTCCTCGCCTTCTGGGCCGGCGATGTCCTGTACTTCTACTACGACATCGTGGCCCAGGCGGTCCCCAGCCCTTCGCTCGCTGACGTCGCCTATCTGGCCTACTACCCGCTCCTCCTGGCTGGTCTGGTCTCCTTCCCACAAGTATTCGATTCCGGCAGCCAGAGGATCCGCTTCGTCCTCGATGCCGCGACGGTCGCGCTCGGTGGCGCCATGGTCGTGTGGTATTTCGTGCTGGGGCCGATCGCGTCGTCGGATACGGGCGACCCGATGGAGATGCTGCTTTCCGTGGCCTACCCGGTCGGCGATCTCGTGCTCCTGTTGGGCATCGCCGTCATCGCTCTGCGCGCCCCACGCGAGCTGCCGCGAGGCGCGCTGGGATTACTCCTGGCGGGGCTGCTCACCTCGTTCACGGCAGACATCTTGTTTGGCATCCAGACACTCGATGGCACGTTCGAACCCGGCCGATCGGTGGATGCCATCTACATGTTGTCGTGGGCAGTGCTCGGAGCCAGTG
>PNAP01000048.1 GCA_003169735.1 Chloroflexota bacterium
CAGGTCCACGAGAGCTGCGGCCATCCGACCGAGCTGGACCGCGTCTTCGGCACCGAGGCGTCGTATGCCGGCACGAGCTTCCTGACCACCGACAAGCTGGAGAGCGGCTTCCGCTACGGCTCCGATCTCGTCAACATCGTGGCCGACGCGACCGCGCCGGGTGGACTTGGCACCTTCGGTTGGGATGACGAGGGCGTGGCTGCGCAGAACGTGCCGCTCGTCAAGGACGGCATCTTCGTCGGCTACCTGAGCAGCCGCGAGACGGCGCCGCGCATCGGTCGGCACAGTGGCGGCGCGATGCGGGCTGACGGCTGGAACCGCATCCCGCTCATCCGGATGACCAACATCAACCTGCTGCCACGGCCGGGCATGTCCTTCGACGACATCATCGCCGACACGGATGATGGGCTGCTGCTCATCTCCAACCGCAGCTGGAGCATCGACGATCGGCGCCTGAACTTCCAGTTCGCGACGGAGGTCGGCCGCGAGATCAAGGGCGGCAAGCTCGGCGGCCTGGTCAAGAACCCGACCTACACCGGCATCACCTACGAGTTCTGGCGCTCCTGCGACGCGGTCGCCGACGAGTCGAGCTACGTGATGGCCGGCACGCCCAACTGCGGCAAGGGCGAACCGGGCCAGGTCGCGCATGTCGGACACGCAGTCAGCGGCGCGCGCTTCCGCGATGTCCAGGTCGGGGTCGGGAAATGGTGAGCGAAGCCGCGGTCGCGGAGCCGCTCCAGATCGCTCTGCGTGCCATCGCCGCTGCGCTCGATGCCGGCGCGATCGATGCGGAGGCGTTCGTCCAGCACGAGGACGCGCAGCTGACGCGCTTCGCGAACAGCCAGATCCATCAGAACGTCGCCGAGTCCGACACGGTCGTCAACCTGCGCTTCGTCATCGGCAAGCGCGTCGGCGTGGCGTCGACCAATCGTCTCGACGAAGAATCGCTCGAGCGACTGGCCGAATCGGCTGGACGCATCTGCCGTCTGCAGCCGGAGCAACCGACCTTCGCGGGCCTGGCACAGCCCGGCCCCATCGAGTATGTCAAGGAGGCGTCGTCGCCGGCCACCGTGCGCGCCACGCCCGAACAGCGTGCCGAGGCGGCGCGAGCGGTGATCGCCGGTGCGGACGCCGCCAAGGTCCTCGCCTACGGCTCGTATCGCACCGTCGCGCAACACGTGGCGATGGCCAACTCGCATGGCGTGGCCCTCGAGGAGGAGCGCTCGCAGGGGCATTGCATCGTCGTCGCCATGGGCCCCGACGGTGAAGCGGGCTACGCCGAGGACGCCGCCGTTGACCACACCCGCATCGATGCTGCGGCACTCGGTCGCGAAGCGGCTGAGAAGGCGCATGCGTCGGCCGGTCCGGTGGCTATCGATCCCGGCGACTATCCGGTCGTGCTCGAGGAGTACGCCGTCGTGGACATCCTTGACTACACGGGCTACCTCGGTTTCTCGGCGCTGGGCGTCCAGGAGGGCCGCTCCTTCTACGAGCCGGGCAAGCGCATCGGTTCCGACCTCGTGACCATCCGGGACGATGCGAGCGACCCGGCGAGTACGCCGGCCTCGTTCGACTACGAGGGCGTGGCCAAACGACCGCTGACGCTCGTCGAGAACGGCATCTGCCGCGACCTGGTGTACGACCTCCAGACCGCCGCCAAGGATGGCCGCGCGTCCACCGGCCACGGTCTGCCGGCACCCAACACGTACGGACCGTTGCCGCTCAACATGCTGATGAGCGCCGGCGAATCCTCGCGCGAGGAGCTGATCGGTGGTCTCGAGCGCGGCTTGCTCGTGACGCGCTTCCATTACACCAACGTGGTCCACCCGAAGCTCGCCATGGTCACCGGCATGACGCGCGACGGCGTCTTCCTGGTGGAGGGCGGCAAGATCGTCGGGCCGGTGCGCAACCTGCGGTTCACGCAGGGTTACCTGGCAGCGCTGGCCGGGGTCGAGGCCGTCGGCCGCACGCGCAAGCTGCTGCTGAGCGGCTTCCTCCAGTCGGCCGTGGTGCCGGCGCTCCGCATCTCGAACTTCACCTTCACCGGCGCCACGGAGCATTGACCTGCCGGTGATGTCGCAAGATCGGCCCGTCCTCGAGATCCGACTCGGGGACCGCGTCGAATTGCGCAAGCCTCATCCCTGCGGGGGCAACCGGTGGGACGTCGTCCGCCTTGGCGCCGATATCGGCCTCGTATGCAGCACCTGCGGACGGCGCGTGCTTCTTGAGCGTGCCGACCTGGAACGGCGGTTTCGGGCCTTCGTGGCGCGCGGCGCGCCATGACCAACGGCTCGGCCGCGCCGGAGATCGACCTGCAACAGACCAAGAGCGTCCTTCGCAACCGGAAATTCCTGGCGCTCTTCCTCTCGCAGATCCTGACCCAGGTCGGCGGCAACATGGTGCTGTTCGCGCTGACCGTGCGCGTCTACAGCCTGACTGGCTCGAGCACCTCGGTCAGCCTGCTGCTCATCACGTTCCTGGTGCCGGCGGTCATCTTCGGCGCCGTGGCCGGCGTCTATGTCGACCGCTTCGATCGTCGGCTGATGCTCGTGGCGACCAACGTGGCGCGCGGCGCGGCGTTCCTGGTGCTCGTCTTCTTCGACGGCAACCTCGTCATCCTCTACAGCATCACGGTCGTCGTGGCGACGTTGACGACGTTCTTCGCCCCGGCCGAGGGCGCGATGATCCCCATCGTCGTCGAGCGACGTCAGCTGATGAGTGCCAACGGCATCTTCATCTTCGCGCTCCAGGCATCGTTCGTGGCGGGCTTCGCCATCCTCGGGCCGCTCTTCAACAAGTACCTCGGCACCGAGCTGTTGATCGCCGTCGTCGCCGCGTTGTACCTGCTGGCCGGCGCGATGTGCTGGATCCTGCCGTCGTCCGACCCGCGGACCGCACCGAATCGGCGCGCCGAGGCGCTCGGCGAAGCCGAGAAAGCCGTCGCCGCCACGTTCTCGCAGTTGCGCGAGGGGCTCAGCTACATCCGCGACAACCGACGCATCTTCTGGTCGATCGCCTATCTCGCCATCACCGCCTCGCTGGTCGGCGTGCTGGGCGTCCTCGGGCCTGACTTCGCGGAGAAGATCCTCGGCCTGAGCGGGTCGGACTTCGTCATCGTCGTCTTCCCGCTGGGCATGGGCCTCGTGCTCGGAATCCTCGTGCTCAACGTCTACGGCAAGCTCTTCTCGCGCCAGCGGCTCATCGAAGGTGGCCTGATCTCGCTGTCCGTGACGCTCATCGTGCTCGGGCTGGCGCAACGGGTCGGCGGGGCGCTGCTTGCGGGACCGGGCATCTCGCTGTTGACGGTGGTCGTCGCGGCAGCGTTCGCGGCCGGCATCGCGTACTCGTTCGTAGCCGTCCCGTCCCAGACCCAGCTCCAGGAAGAGCTGCCGGTCGAGGTTCGCGGCCGTGTCTTCGGCGTCCTCAACATGCTCGTCAGCGTGGCGAGCTTCCTGCCCATCATCATCGTCGGGCCGGTGGCCGACCTCGTCGGCACGCCGGCGGTCATGGTCGCCGCGGCCGCCGTCGTCGGCGCAACGGGCGTCATCTCGATCCTCCGGGCACGGCCAGCCGCCGCCAGCGGCCAGCACCGTCCGCTGGGTGATCCCGTCGACCCGATGACGGTGGCGACGACCGCGACGCTCACCGGCCCGGTCCGCATCCGCTACGTGGACACGCGCACGCCCGGCGACGCCGATCCGATCACGCTGCGCTCGGTACCCGTCGTGCCCGGCCGCTCGGGGCCGGCCAGACCGGACGACGCACCTCCCTCGTGAGTCGCGTCGCGGTCGTCTTCACCGGCGGGACCATCGCATCATTGCCCGATCCGGTGACCGGGGCGGCCATGCCGCGGCTCGATGGCGCGGCCATCCTGGCGCGTGTTCCCGGCCTCGACGCCGTCGCCGAGGTCGAGTCGATCGACTGGGGGATGGTTCCGGCTTCTCACCTCAGCTTCGCCCAGCTGCTCGACCTGGCGCGGATCCTCGAGCGGGCACTTGCCCGGCCCGATGTCGACGGCGCGGTCGTGGTCCAGGGCACGGACAGCCTCGAAGAGACGTCGTTCGCGTTCGATCTGCTGGTCTCGAGCGACAAGCCGGTCATCGTCGTCGGTGCCATGCGCAACGCTGGCGACCCGGCATGGGACGGGCCACGTAACCTGCGGGACGCGGTGCGTGTCGCCGCTTCGGCGGAGGCGCGCGACGCCGGCACGTTGGTCGTGATGGCTGGTGCCATCCTGCCGGCGGACGACGCCGTCAAGTTGCACACCGACCGCGAGACGGCGTTCGGCGCTCCGAACGTGGGGCCGCTCGGCCATGTCAGCGACGCTGGCGTCCGGTTCGACCGGCCCCGAGGAGCGCGCCGGCGGCTGACCCCGATGCCACTGACGGCCGCCGAGCCGGTCCACCTCATCACGGCCACGGTCGGCATGGACGGCGCACTGGTGCGAGCGGCGCGCACGACCCGGCCGGCGGGTTTCGTGGTCGCGGCGACGGGCGCGGGCAACACCCATGCCGACCTGCTCGCCGCGTGCCGCGAGGCCATGGCCGACGGCTTGACCGTGGCGTTGACGACGCGCTGCGTCTCGGGGCTGGCCGCGCC
This sequence comes from Chloroflexota bacterium, assembly GCA_003169735.1. Classification (GTDB taxonomy): domain Bacteria; phylum Chloroflexota; class Limnocylindria; order Limnocylindrales; family CSP1-4; genus Palsa-1032. The sequence goes on from PNAP01000048.1 coordinate 4,600, forward strand.
TGCTTACGGCTTCCCCGGCGGTGGAGCGACCTGGGTCGAGGCCGGTGCGCTGTTGTGCGGCACGCTCAACGGGCCGAAGGCTCGGGTGGCCGTCGCGCTCGGTCTCGGCGCGGGACTGGACCGAACGGCGATGACGGCGCTGCTTGCCGGGCCCTCGACCGGACGTGACTGACCGGCGAGCGGATCTCATCATCCAGGGCCGGATCGCGACCCTGGCCGGTGACCGCGGCTTCGGCTGGGTCGAAGCGATCGCCATCGGCAGCGGGCGGATCCTGGCCGCCGGTCGCGCGACCGAGATCGCGGTCCTTGCCGGTCAGCGGACCCGCACCTGGCACCTAAGTCCCGGCGAGGTCGTCCTGCCGGCCATAACCGACGCGCATCTCCACCTGTTGACCGCTGCGCAGGAGGCGACCGAGGTCGCCCTCGGCGATGCCCCGGATCGCGCCGCGATCCTCGCCCGGATCCACGAGCGGGCGCAGCGCATGAACGCGCAGGGCGACGACGGCTGGCTGGTCGGGCATGGCTGGTCGCTCGACCGGATGGGCTCGTGGCCGACCGCCGATGACCTGGACCGCGTTGCCCCGGGACGCCCGGTCTCGCTCGTCTCACACGACCACCACAGCCGCTGGGTGAGTCGCGCAGCGCTGCGCGCGGCCGGCATCGACGCCGCGACGTCGGATCCGGAGGGCGGGCTCATCCGCCGCGGCGACCGCGGCGAACCGAGCGGCCTGCTCCACGAGCACGCCACGAAACTCGTGTTCGCGGTCATCCCGCGGATGAGTGATGCGCGGCTGGAAGCGGCGCTGGCGGAGTATGCGGCGCGCCTCGCGGCGTTCGGCGTGGTGGCGGCACAGGATCCGGGTGAACTCGGCGACGACGCGCAGCTGCGCTGGGGCCCGACCTTCTACCGGAGGCTTGCCACGGCAGGTCGGCTTCCGCTTCGGGTCGCCAGCAGCATCCGCCCCGAGCAACTCGAAGCGGCCGTCGCACGCGGTTTCCGGAGTGGCGAGCGGGTCGCGGCGGCGTCGGCTGATGACCCGGCGGCAAGCCAGGTCGCGGCGCGCTATCGCGGCGGTTGGTTGAAGCTCTTCGCGGACGGCGCACTGGGATCTCGCAGCGCGGCCCTGCTCGCCCCGTACGAAGTGGAAGACGACTGGCGGCGGCCGGTCGGTGGTCCGGCGGGCATGCTCCTCGAACCGGCGCAGGTGCTCGGCGAGCTGGCGGGGCGCGCCTCGGCGGCCGGGATCGCCGTCCAGATCCACGGCATCGGTGATGCCGCGGTGCGCACCGCGCTCGACATCCTGGCCACGCTCCCATCGGTATCGGGCGATGTCCGCCACCGGGTCGAGCACGCACAGCTGATCGACCCGACCGACATCGGTCGCTTCGGCGCCTCCGGCATCGTTGCGTCGGTCCAGCCATGCCACCTGGCCGGCGACGCGCCGATGGCACGTGCCGCCTGGGGCGCGCGAACGGCCTGGACCTTCCCGTTGCGCTCGCTTTCGGACCGCGGTGCCATCCTCGCGTTCGGCACGGACGCGCCGGTCGAATCAGCCGACCCGTGGCCGGGCATCGCCCTGGCGGTGTCTCGGGCGGCTTCGCCGTGGGTGGATTCGGACGGGCCGTTCCACCCCGACCAGGCGATCGACCTGGCGCAGGCCATTCGCGGCGCCTGCCTCGGTCCCGCCTCGTCCGCCGGCGAGATGGATCGCGGCAGGCTGGTCGCGGGATGCCGTGCGGATCTGATCGTCGTTGACGCCGCTGCGCTCGACGAGCCGGTCCGTTCGAGCGGCGCACTCACCGTGGCGCGTCCATCGGCCACGCTGTTTGACGGCGAGATCGTCCACCGAGCTGAGGGCTTTGGTCGCTAGGGCTCGGGTGTACAGTCGCGTGCTGCGCGACCCCCGTTGCCGGCCGCTTGCGCGCCGGCAGTACCCTGACGGTTAGCGCAGGCGAGGTTAGGCCGATGGCGGAACGATCGATGGAGTACTTGGACTTCGAACTCGAGATCGGCACGGGCCAGGGGAGGGACTACCCGGTCGAGGTCGTCCACTCGCCGGCCGGTGAGCGGCGCGCCACGATGCACTTCCCGTTCGACGAGCTCGAGCTTGAGAACCACCTGTTGCGCGTCCAGAACGCGCTGCTCCAGACCGGCTCGACGCGCCGGCGCATCGCCTCGCCGGCCGATCAGGCGGTCGAGGAGTTCGGCCAGGCGCTCTTCGAGGCGCTCATCACCAGCGACATCCGCGCCTGTTATGAGCTGAGCCGCCACGAGGCACAGCAGCAGAGCAAGGGTCTGCGCATCAAGCTGCGCGTCCAGGACCCGATGCTCGCCTCGCTGCCGTGGGAGTTCCTGTATGACGCCCGGCAGGGCGAGTTCATGGCGCTGTCGCGGTACACGCCCATCGTCCGGTATCTGGACCTGCCACGAGCCATCCAGCCACTCCCCGTCGCCGCGCCGCTGCAGATCCTGGGCATGGTCGCCAGCCCCGATGATCTGCCGCCGCTCAACGTGGAGCGCGAGCGCCAGCGCGTGGATCGGGCAGTCGCCGACATTCGCGCCGCCGGCCTCGTCGAAGTCACGTGGCTCGATGGAGGCAGCTGGCAGGACCTCCAGCGGGCGATGCGCCGCGGACCATGGCATATCTTCCATTTCGTCGGGCACGGACGGTTCGATGCCATCCAGGACGAAGGCGTGGTGGCCCTCGTCGGCGAGGACGGCGCGACCGACGAGCTGACGGCCAGTCAGATCGGGCGGTTGCTCGCGGACCATCCCTCCCTGCGCCTGGTGATGCTCAACGCCTGCGAGGGCGCCAAGGGTGGCAAGACCGACATCTTCTCGGGCACCGCAGCGACGCTCGTCCGGCGCGGCATCCCGGCCGTCGTGGCAATGCAGTACGAGATCACCGACCGCGCTGCCATCGAGTTCGCGCGCACCTTCTACGAAGCCGTCTCGGACGACATGCCGCTCGACGCTGCGGTGTCGGAGGCACGCAAGGCGGTCAGCGTGTCGATCAATAACACGGTCGAGTGGGGGACGCCGGTCCTCTACATGCGCTCACCTGACGGGGTGCTCTTCCGTGTCGACCGCAACGGGGCCGCGAAACGCGATGTCGCCGATCCCGTCGATGCTCCGTCGGCCGCCCGCGACGTAGGACCCGAGGCGTACGATCCCGTCGCGTTCGAGGCAGAGCTGCGACGGCGATGGGAGGCCGAGGAACAGAGACGCAACGCCGCCGCGGAGGCAGCCGCAGCCGAGGCCAAGACCGCGGCCGACGCCGAGGCGCAGGCGGAAGCCGACCGACAAGCCCTGGCCGAAGCGAACGCTCAAGCGCAAGCCGCGGCTCGAGCGCAAGCAGATGCTGACGCCCGAGCGAAGGCAGAAGCGGAGGCCCGGGCTCAAGCCCAGACCGCAACCGCGGCGCCTGCGCAGCCGCCAACGCCCGACTCGACGACGCTGCGATCAAGTGCGCCAGCAGCCGCCCCGAGCCCCGCTCCTGTCCCGCCGTCGTCCACAGCGCAGCCACTCCAGTTCACCGTCGTCGGCAAGGACGGCGAACTGCTGGTGAGCCGCGATTGGGTCGGCATCCGACGGCCGCCGCCCAAGGGGCCTGACAAGCGCCGGCCCGACCGCCTCGAACCGCTCGCGCGCCTGGCGGTCGTCCATGTCATCTCGGGCCAGGACGGTGGCGGGTTCATCCAGTTGTGCTATCGCGAGGACGATCCCCGACCCATCACCTTCTGGACGGCTGATCGCAGCCCCTCGACCATCCTCTTCCATCCATACCAGCGAGCCCAGTTCGTGTCGGCCAAACAGTGGCTCGACTACTACATGGCGCTCCTGCGGCGTGGCTGATCGGCCGGTGGGACGCTGACCGTGCCGACGTTCGAGGAGACCGTCGAAGATGCCTTGACGACGGTTCGCCTCGTCCCACGCTGGCATCTTGACGCCGCGGAGTGGCCGCTCGTCGCCGGTAGCCTGACGCGCCTCGCCGAGGCTATCGCGGCGGGTGACCTTCGCGCCGTCCATGCCGCGCTCGGCGAGCTCGAAGACCACGGCCCGACCCGACTTGCGGCCATCGCGCGCGGCGCGACCGGCGATGCCGGACGTCAGGCACCGCCGCCGGCGATCATGGATGTCGTCAACACGCTGATCCATCCGTCGCACGGTTGGGGCGAGGTGTCCAGTTCTCAACGCGGATCGGGGAGCTCGGGCAGGGGTTGACGACCCTCTTCCGACCGGGGTTCATCACGGCCGTATTCGTCCCGATGGGCGGCGATCCCGCCGACGTCGCCACGACGCGTACGTACCTGACGCGTTGGTGGGACGCGGCGCGCCAGCTGGGCATGACCGACGAGCTGCTCGACGGCGTCCCGACGGCCCTGCCCACGCTGCCCAACATCGATGAACCAGATTTCCGACTGCTCGCTGGTCTGAGCCATATCGACGACGACGGCGTTCGCCAGGCATATCTCTTCGCTCGCCACGACGCCATCGCCGCGTGCGTGGCGATCGCCTCGAGCGGCCGTGCCGAACCGTGGAAGCGTTGGGCCGATCTCGCCGCGGAGTGGACCGCGGCACTGGGCGAGGCGGCCGCTCCGACTTCCGTCCTCGGCGAGTCGCGCGTCTTCCTCGGCCACGTCGATCTGCCGGAGGCCGAACTCGCGAAACTCGGTGACGCCGTCTCCAGGGCACTCCGCGCGGCTGGCGCCGACGCCTGGGAGCCGCCGTACCTGACCGCCGACGGCGCCACTCTCTGGTGGTGGCGCGACCCGGATCAGCGGCGTGTGGTGACGGTCATCGCACCACCGGACAAGGAAGAGGCACTCTCGCGCTGGATCTGGTGGCGTGATGAACGCGAGGCCGCGGACTTCATGCTCTACCTGCTCAACGCCGCGAAACTCGACTACGAGACGCGCGTCCATGCCGCGCGCCGGCAGGCGATGACGACATCACTCCGAGCGATCGACCGAGGACTTGACGACGTGCTGGCGCTGCACGGCCGGCTGGCGGGCTCGGGCCGGACGACGATGCCGGGCCTCGCCGCCGCCCAGGAACGCCTCATCGGTGCCCAGACGGCGTCCTCGTCGGTCGTCATCGAGCTGACCTACCTGCAGGCGCTCCGGCGGACCATCGGCATCGCCCGCCGCAATCTCGGCGCGCTCGCGCCAGTGGAAGCGTCCGGTGGCCAGCCTGTCGCCGACTCGATGTTCCGACGCGATCAGGACCTCGCCCGGTGGCTCGAGGAGCAGATCGATCAGGACCTTGGCTACGCCGACGCGGTCGTTGCCCGATCCCGTGAGGCCCAGGGCCTGACGATGCTGCGCCTCCAGCAGGTGAGCACGCAGATCGCCCGTGCGCAGGGCCGTGTCACGCTCATGCAGACCAGCCTGATCGGCGCGATGGTGGCAAGTGTCGGCGCGACGACGCTGCTCCACATCACGGTCGACCCGGCCGACGCCATCCGCCTGCCGCTCCTGCTGTGCTTCGTTTCCTTGCTTCTTGCGGCGCCGGTGCTGGCCGCGCACTGGTTCGAGCGCTATGGGCCGATCGACAAGCTCGCGGCATCGGTCCTTGGCGGCTCCATCGGGTGGCTCGTGGTCGGCCTCATTGCCGGGGACCTGCCGTGGCTGCTCATCGCTCTCGCCGTCGTCGTCGGTGCCGCGGCGGCTCAGGCGCCGGTCTTGTGGCACGACCGACGGGTCGTGCCGCTCACTGCTGGTGGCTGAGCGGCGGGACGGGTGGGTTCTCCGATCGGAGCTCCGCCAAACGTTCGTGGAGCGCCGCGACGATCGCGGCATAGGCTGGATCACTCGCCAGGTTGGTCAGTTCGCAGGGGTCGCCGGGTAGGCTCGGATCCCAGTCCCAGCAGGGGCCGTCCGAATCGTCGTACAGCTCGACCTCCTGCGTCTCGTATTCGACGTAGTGCCAGATGCAGCCGCCCGTCGCGGCGGCCGCGCAGCCGGTCGACGCAAGCGGCGATTCGGGCGTCGTGAGCAGGCCGTACCAATCGGGCATCGACAGCCGGACATCGGGCGCCGGCGAGTCCTCCAGGATGGCATCCCGGCCAAGCGTTGCCTGCGTTCCGAGCAGGATGCTCGCGAAACTCTGCCCGTCCGGTGAGGTCTGACCGTCCGGATACGGGCCCATCGTGCAGCCGGCGAATTCGCACAGCGTCGGTGCGAGATCGATGTTGGAGAGTGTCTCGGTGATGGTGCGCGGGTCCGTACCCAGGACGCCCGGCCATGAGACGAAGAATGGGACCTGGTTCGCATACGGCGCCGCCTTGGCGGGCAAGCGGTGCGCACCGAGATTCATGCCGTTATCGGAGGCGAGGATGAAGATCGTGTTGGCCAGCCTGCCCTGGGCGGCGAGCACCGCCTGCATGCTGCCAAGCAGATCGTCGACCGCGAGCATCGACCGACAGGTCGTCGTCAAGGCATACCCCCCAGGGCGGTAGCCGTGGCCGGATGCCAATGGGCTGGCCTGGACGTAGTCGGGCTTGTCGGAGACGTCCGCCTCGTTGTAGTTCGGCGGGTCCCACGGCGGGATGCCGTCGCAGCGGGGATCCCCGTGGTCTTGAGGAGCCGGGATGATCGGGGTGTGCGGCGCGAACGGAGCGATCCAGGCGAACAGCGGCTGGTCGGCCGGCACGTTGCCGAGCGCCTTGATGGTGCGCCGGCCAACGACATCGGTCGAGTAGGACTCGGGCGCCTTGCCGTAGAACCGTGGGCTGGCCCGACCGTTGATCCACATCTCGTAGTCGTAGTAGCCGCCATACGAGGTCTTGCCGGGCTCGAGCGCCTCGAAGTCATCCCAGCCGGGCGGGACGGTGGGCGCGATGCGGTCGAACTTGTTGAGGTACTTGCCGACGAGCATCGTGTAGTAACCGGCCGCGTGGACCTGCGTGGCGATGGTCATCGAAGGATCGAAGAGCGCGGCATCGTTCCGGATCACGTGGTGGTGGTCGGTGTGCAGCCCGGTCAGGAAGCCGGCACGCCCGGGACAGCACAGCGGCGTCTCGCCGAAGTACTGCGTGAAGCGAACCCCCTGTTGGAGGAACGTCTGGTCGATGTTCGGTAGGCGCTCAAGGACGCGGTCGTCAAGAGCCGGCAGATCGTCGACCAGCAGGACGACGATGTTGGGCTGGGTACCGGTCAGGGGAACTGCCGCGGAGGCGGCCGGAGCACGGACGACCGGCACGGCAAGCAGGGCTACGATCACCGCCAGCACGGTCGAGCGGAGGCGTGGTCGCTGGTTCACGGCCATCGGTCGGTCCCTCCCCGCAGCGAGCACGGCGCCCATGTTGCCATGGCCGGGCGAACGAGGCGATGAGCCAAGGGTCCTGCGACCTCCCTGTAGAATGCAGCCACGGGCGGCTAGCTCAGTTGGTTAGAGCACTTGCTTGACATGCAAGAGGTCACTGGTTCGAGCCCAGTGTCGCCCACCACTTCGCTTGCGATCGAGTGGCACACGCCTGCGGTAGCATCCGGGGCCCCATGGCCCTCATCGTCCAGAAGTACGGCGGCACGTCGGTCGGCGACCCGGAGCGCATCAAGCGCGTCGCCGATCGTGTCGTCGCGTCCGCAGCCGACGGGGACAGCGTATGCGTCGTCGTCTCGGCGATGGGCGACGCCACGGACGACCTGCTGGAGCTTGCCGCGCGGGTCAGTGCCACTCCCCATGACCGCGAGCTGGACATGCTCCTGACTGCCGGCGAGCGCATCTCGATGGCGCTGCTGTCGATGGCCATCATCGACCGGGGCCGGAAGGCCGTCTCCTTCACTGGCGCCGAGGCCGGCATCATCACCGACGCCAGCCACGGCAAGGCGCGAATCGTCGAGGTCCGTGCGCAGCGTGTCGCCAAGGCACTGGAAGCGGGCACAATCGTCATCGTCGCCGGCTTCCAGGGCGTCTCGACCACCGACGACGTGACCACGCTCGGGCGGGGCGGCTCCGACATGACCGCGGTGGCGATGGCGGCCGCCCTCGATGCCGACGTGTGCGAGATCTACACCGATGTCGAAGGCGTCTACACTGCCGACCCGCGCGTCGTGCCGGACGCGCGCAAGCTCGACGCCGTCTCCTACGAGGAGATGTTGGAGCTGGCGACGAGCGGAGCCAAAGTGCTGATGTCGCGCTGCGTCGAGACGGCGCGTAACCAGGGCGTCCTCATCCACGTGCGGTCGTCCTTCTCGCCAGCACCTGGCACATGGATCAAACCGGAGGACGAGCGCATGGAGCAGGCGATCATCACCGGCATCGCCCACGACACGTCCGAGGCCAAGGTCACCATCGTCGGTGTCCCCGATCGGCCCGGCATCGCCGCGCGCGTCTTCCGGCCGCTCGCCGACAGCGGCATCAACATCGACATGATCGTCCAGAACACGTCGGCCGAGGGCAAGACCGACATCTCCTTCACGCTTCCCAAGACCGACTTGAAGCTGGCGCGAACGGTGCTGGCGCAGGTCTGCCGGGACGTCGGGGCGACCGACTTCCAGGCCGAGGACGACATCGCGCGCATCTCGCTGGTCGGAGCGGGCATGAAGACCCATCCCGGGGTGGCGGCGGACATGTTCGATGCGCTTGCCGACGCGGGCATCAACATCGAGATCATCTCCACGTCGCCGATCCGCATCTCGTGCGTGGTGCGCGCGTCCGAGATCGAGCGGGCAGTGCGGGTCGTGCACGACCGGTTCCGGTTGGCGGATCCGGCGGTCTACCGCGAGGAGTCGGCGGTGGTCCCGAGGTGAGGCTGGCGGTCGTGGGCGCGACGGGCGCGGTCGGCTCCGAGATGCTGCGCATCCTCGAGGAGCGCGACCTGGGCATCACGGAAGTAGTGCCGGTGGCCACGGAGCGGTCGGCCGGTCGGACGATCCGGTTCCGCGGCGACGACGTCGTGGTGCGAGCCATCAGCCCGGAGGTCTTCGACGGCGTGGACATCGCCCTCTTCGATACGCCGGACGAGGCGTCGGTCGAATGGGCGCCCATCGCTGCCGCCCACGGCGCGGTGGTGGTCGACAACTCCGGCGCGTGGCGGATGGATCCGTTGGTGCCACTGGTGGTGCCCGAAGTGAACCCCGAGGCGGCATTCGATCGGCCCAAGGGCATCATCGCCAGCCCCAATTGCACGATGCTCACCCTGGTCGTGCCGCTGGCCGCGCTGCACCGTGCCGCTGGTGTGCGACGCGTGATTATGTCCTCGTACCAGGCGGCGTCAGGCGCGGGCAAGGCCGGCTCCGACGAACTCGTGTACCAGATCGGCATCGCCGCCGGCCGGCCCGAGACCGTGGTGACGGGGTTCGGCCGTGAGGTCGTGTCCCGCGGCACGGTCTTCGCCCATCCACTGGCGATGAATGTCATCCCGCAGATCGGTTCGGTCCGTCCGAACGGCTACACCGGCGAAGAGGTCAAGGTAGGGGAGGAGACCCGCAAGGTTCTCGGCCTCCCGAATCTGCCCATCAGCGCCACCTGCGTCCGCGTCCCGACCGTCGTCGGCCACGCCATCTCCGTCCACGCCGAGTTCGATCGCGCCATCTCCGTCGACGAGGCGCGGCGGATCCTGGCGGTGGCGCCGGGCGTGGAGCTGCTCGACGACACCGCGGCGGGCATCTACCCAACGCCCCTGATCGCCGCCGGGACCGACCCCTGCTACGTGGGCCGCGTCCGCCAAGATCCTTACGACGATCACGCCCTCGAGTGGTTCAGCGTCGCCGACAACCTCCGCAAGGGCGCCGCCCTCAACACCGTCCAGATCGCCGAGCTGCTGGCTGCCCAGCCGGCGGTGAGGTAACATCGGCCTCCAAAGCGTCGATCGGGACACGCGTGCGCGATCACCGCACCAGAGAGCTCGGGTCATCGGCTGCAAGCCCGGGCGGCACAGGATCGCATTCGCACCACCCGTGAGCGGCCGGCGAACCGGCCCGGGAATCGCCCGTTAGCGCGATCCATGAGAGCGTCGGCCGCGAGAGCGAACGGCGAAGGCGGGTGGAACCGCGAGAGTTCGAACCTCTCGTCCTGTCAGCGGACGAGAGGTTTTCTGATTCCTGAGGTGCACACGATGGACGAGAAGGACAAGGACCAGGACGAGCAGGACGTCGGTCTCAGTGCGCCCGCCAAGCACTCGGCCGAGGAGCTGCTGGACGCCGCCGCCGGCGATCCGCTCGACCCGATGCGCCATTCCGCCGCGCACGTCATGGCCGAGGCGGTACTCGACCTCTTCCCGGGCACCAAGCTCGGCATCGGTCCCGCCATCGAGGGCGGCTTCTACTACGACTTCGAGGTCGAGCGTCCGCTCACGCCGGAGGACCTGGCCAGGATCGAGGACCGCATGCGTGCCTCCGTCAAGGCCGATCACCCGTTCGTGCGCAAGGAGTTGGACCCCGATAAGGGCCGCGCGTTCTTCGTCGAGCGCGACCAGCCGTACAAGGTCGAGATCCTCGACGATCTGCGCATCGCTGCCGACGCCGTCGGCGAGGCAGCGCCCGTCGTCACGACCTATGAGCACGGCCCATTCATCGACCTGTGCCGCGGCCCCCATGTCGCGTCGACGGGCAAGATCGGGCCATTCAAGCTGCTCAGTGTCGCGGGCGCCTATTGGCGCGGCCGCGAGGACCGGCCGATGCTCCAGCGCATCTACGGCACGGTCTGGTCGACGCAGGAGGAGCTCGACCTGTACCTGTGGCGCCGGACGGAAGCGCGTAGGCGCGACCATCGTCGACTTGGCGTCCAGCTCGACCTCTTCAGCTTCCACGACATCAGTCCCGGTGCCGCGTTCTGGCACCCGAAGGGCTGGACGCTCTACCGCACGCTCGAGAACGCGATGCGCGAGATCCAGGAGAAGCGCGGCTACCAGGAGATCTACACGCCACCGCTCGTCAGCAAGAAGCTGTGGGAGCAGTCGGGCCACTGGGACCTGTACCGCGAGCACATGTTCGTGCTCGAGTCAGAGGAGCAGACGTTCAGTCTCAAGCCCATGAACTGCCCGGAAAGCACGTTCATCTACAAGAGCCGCATGCGCTCCTACCGCGAGCTGCCCCTGCGTCTCTCGGAATACGGCAAGTTGCACCGCAATGAGCTCTCGGGTGTGCTGTCGGGGCTGACGCGCGTCCGCCATTTCGTCACGGACGACGCGCACATCTACCTCCGGCCCGACCAGATCGAGGCTGAGATCGAGGGCCTCTTCGGCGAGGTCCGCGAGGCGTACGCCTGGTTCGGGCTCGATCCGACCTTCACGTTCGGCACGAGACCGGATAAGGCGCTGGGCGATCCTGCCCTCTGGGATCGCGCCGAAGCGATCATGCGTGATGTGCTCGAGCGGTCCGACATCCCGTTCCGGGTCAAGGACAAGGACGGAGCCTTCTACGGTCCGAAGATCGACATCCAGGTCGAGGACGCACTTGGCCGACAGTGGCAGACCGCGACCATCCAACTCGACCTCGTGATGCTGCCCGAACGATTCGACCTGACCTATGTCGACGAGAACGGCGAGCACGTCCGACCGGTCGCCATCCACCGCGCCATCTACGGCTCGCTGGAGCGGTTCATCGGCGTCGTTCTCGAGCACACGGGCGGGGCGCTGCCGTTCTGGTGCTCGCCGGTCCAGGCCGTGGTGGTGCCGATCGCCGATCGCCACAACGACGCGGCGCAGGAACTCGCAGCGCTGCTGCGCGAGCACCACCTCAGGGTTGAGGTCGATGACAGTTCCAATCGCATGCAGAACAAGATCCGCCTCGCCCAGGAGCAGAAGATCCCGTACATGCTCGTCCTCGGTGATCGCGAGGTCGAGGCCCGGAGCGCTGCGCCTCGCACGCGTGAGGGCGAACAGCAACCCGTGACGCCGTGGCGAGAGCTCGCGCATCGGCTGGAGGCCGAGGCTCGTGAACGGAGCCCTGGTCCGCCTGCCATCCAGCGACCGCCCGTGGAGACCCGCTAGCACCGTCGCCCGCAGGACCGTCGACGGCATGCTCCGTTACGATGGCCGCCATGATTCGCGGGGGCGGGCGCCGATCCACCATCGCCGGGCTGGCGAGCCTCGCCCTCGTCCTGTCGGCGTGCGTGTCGGTTAATACCAGCCCGAGCACGTCACTGACGCCACCCGGCACCGCTCCGGGATCGCCGAGCCTCGGGGCGACGGCGACTGCCCCGGCGACCGTCACGTCATCGCAGACCCCGCCGGCGACGGCAACTGCGACGACTCCGGCGTCGGAACTCCCGACGGGGTCGCCTGGAGCCTCGCCGACGGCCACCCCTGGGGCCTCGCTCGGAGCCGGGTTCCACGCCGACACCCAGGTGCTGGCCGATGACTTCTCCGACTCGGAGAGTGGCAACTGGGGCACGGGCAAGGTGGCGGGCGGCTCGATCACCAACGCCGATGGCCAACTGAGCATCGCGTTCACCGATAGCAACACGTTGTGGAGCTGGAGCAAGGTGCCCCAGACGTGGAAGACGATGCGCATCGTCGGCGGTGTCGACCTTGCCACGGGCACGGGCGGCGGCGGCTGGGCGTGTGGATCCTCACCGGGCGATTTCGTGGGCGGCGTGGTCAACAACGACGGCGAGTGGGTCTTCATCCGTATCGCCGATTCCTCCGCGTCGGTGATCGACCGGGGGTCTCTGCCCGACGCGGTCACGCCTGTCAGCCCCTATCAGCTGTCGATCGAGTGCGCCGGAACGGATACCGGAGGGATGCGGCTTCGGATGGTCGTCGACGGCATCGAAGCGGCCACCTTCGAAGGTACGGACGGCCCGGCCGATTTCGATCGGGTGGCGGCGTACGGCTCGGGCGACGCCGGCTTCGATGTCGCCTTCGACAATCTCACGGCCTACGGCGGGAACGATTTCGGCGGGTTCCCGACGCAGGCCGACTCGGACGTGGCCGATCTGTTCGCCCACATCCCGAGCGCCATCGCCCCCGATTGCACCTCGGTCGTGCCATCGGACGACACCGCGCTCGCCCAGTTCGACTGCCAACCGGCGGGCAGCGCCGACGAGGCGCATTACATCTCCTTCGTCGACCCCGCAGCCATGGACGCCGAATTCGATTCGCTCGTCTCGAACAAGGACCTCGGCAGTGGGACGTGTCAGGACGGCCCGGCCACGACGACCTACACCACCGCCGAGGAGGATGCCGGGCGCCTCGCCTGTTTCGATGACTCGGGCGAGACCGCGTTCATCTGGACGGACACGGCGCTATCCATCGTCGGCATCGGCGGATCGGCGAGCGACGACTACGCGGCGCTCTACGACTGGTGGAAGACGGAGGCGGGCCCCGTCCGCAACCCGTAGCGTGCTGGCCACTCGACTCGCGGTCACCCTGTGCCTCGTGTCCTTGATCGGCTGCTCGCCGAACCCCAGCATCTCGACGCCCACCCCGAGCCCGACGGCCTCGCCAGTACAAGCACCATCCCCGTCGCCGTCACCGAACGCGACCGCCAGTCCCGTGCCGATGCCGTCGCCGTCGGCCACTCCGACGCCGACCCCGAGCGTCTCGTCGTCTCCGGCAGCCTCTCCGTCGCCCTCGCCGAACGCCAGTTCGGGCGATGTCTACGGCACCTTCCTGGTCGTCATCAGCGATGACTTCTCGAGTCCGAGCAGCGGATTCCCAACCAGCGACTTCGCGACGCAGCGCGTCGTCTACGACCTTGGCCAGCTCCAGATGGAGCTCAAGAGCGCAGCACAATCGCTTTGGACGATGCGCGACTTCGGCGACTGGCCGCTGGCCGACATCGAGGCGACGATGGTGCCGACTGACCCTACGGGCAGCGGCTACTTCGGACTCGCCTGCGGTCGCAGCAATGACGACTTCTACGCCGGGCTGCTCGGATCGAGCGGTGATGCGCTGCTGTTGCGGATCGCGGACCGCGTGGCACGGCCTCTGGCGACGGTGCCCAACGCCGTCGCGCCACTCGTCGCGAACGTGCCCCTCTCCATGAAGCTGTCATGCGTCGGGACCGACTCGGGGGCGGCCGCCGGCCTGATCCTGTCGGTGGGTGGACAGGTCGTGGCGAGCGGCGTCGACTCGAGCGGCTTCACCGGCCTGCTCCGGGCCGGCTTCTACGCCGAGTCCGGCCCGACGAGTGCCCATTTCGAGGTCACCGGCGACGACTTCCGGGTCACCGTTGGCCTTCAATCCGCACCGGGCGCGGGTCCCAGCGCGACGCCGTCGCTGACCGGCGATCCGCTGGCCGACCTGCTCGCGACCCACGTGCCCGAGACGATCCGCGGCAACTGCCGCAAGGCGGACATCCCGCCGTTCACCCCGACCGTGGGCATCACCTGTGACACGGGAGCGTCGACCGCCCTGGACTACCTGCAGTACCCCGATCGAGCGTCGATGGATGCGGCCTACGCGTCGGTCAAGGCGGCCCACCCGGAGGCGACCGGTTCGTCCTGCAGTGCCGGGGCCGGGAACGGGCCCTATGACGTGGACGGTGTCCCGGTCGGCAACGTCATCTGTTTCGGCAGTTCTGACGCGTTGACGATCACCTGGACGGATGACCGTCTCGATGTCCTGAGCATCGGCACGGCGCAACCCACGACCTACGCGAGCCTCTATTCCTGGTGGCTGGCGGACGGTCCCATCCCGTGACGCCGCGCGCGTGCTATCGTACGGCGCGGCATCCGCCCACATGCAAGAGGGACCAAGCCTGAGTCGAGACCTGCGCATCAACGAGATGATCCGCGTCCCCAACCTGCGGGTCGTCGACGAAGAGGGGAGCCAGCTTGGGGTGATGCCCACCGGCCAGGCCCTCCAACTCGCGCAGGAGCGTGGGTACGACCTCGTCGAGGTCGCGCCGATGGCGGCCCCTCCGGTCGCGCGACTCCTCGATTACGGCCAGTTCAAGTACGAACAGGCACGACGCGAGAAAGAGGCACGCCGCCATCAGCGGTCGGTCGAATTCAAGGAGATCCGCCTCAAACCGAAGATCGGAAAGGGCGACTTCGACACCAAGGTCCGACGCGCCATCCAATTCCTGGAGGACGGTGACCGGCTCAAGGTGACATGCCAGTTCCGAGGTCGAGAAGTGAGTCACGCCTACATCGGGCGCGACCTGCTGATCCGCTTCGGAGAGATGATCAAGGACCACGGAACGGTCGAACGCCAGCCGATCCTGGAAGGCAAATCGATGTCCATGGTCGTCACGTCTCTCCACAAGCCGAAGCCAAGGGGCACGGATGAAGCCGACGTGACGGCGGATCCAGCGCCTGAGGGTCCGGAGCCGGAAGGCCTCGCTGCTCCGACCAACGGGACAGCCCCGATGGCTGGCCAACCGCTGATCGAGCCCGTCCCCGCCATGCCGGCAGTCACCAAAGCCGCCGCCAAGCCCGCCACCAAACCCGCTACCAAGCCCGCGACCAAACCGAAGATCGAACCGAAGGCCGAACCGCTACCCGAGCCGAAGGCTGACACCGACGAGGGTGCGGCCCCGCAGCCGGCAGGAGGATGACGACATGCCGAAGATGAAGAGCCACAAGGCCGCCCAGAAGCGTTTCGGCGTGACCGGCAGTGGCAAGGTCTACCGCGTCAATTCGTGGCGCGGCCACCACCTCGAGATCAAGTCGTCGCGTCGCACGCGGCGCTACGCGGGCAAGACCTTGGTCGATGGCAAGCATCTGGAGCAGATCCGTCGGCTCCTGCCGTACCTGTAGGGAGCATCTACCAGCATGGCTCGAGTCAAGCGCGGCGTCACCGCTCACAAGCGCCACAAGCGGCTCCTCAACGACGCCGAGGGTCGGCGTGGCACGCGATCGAAGCTCATCAAGCCGGCGCGCGAGGCCCAGCTTCACGCCATGGCCTACGCGTACGCCGGACGCAAGCAACGCAAGCGGCAGATGCGCGCGCTGTGGATCGTCAGGCTCAACGCCGCCGCTCGTGAACAGGGCTTGACCTACGGCAAGTTGATCAATGGCCTGAAGACGGCCGGCGTCAAGCTCGACCGCAAGATCCTCGCCGACATCTGCGTTCGCGATGCGGCCACGTTCGGGCGCATCGCCGAGGTCGCGAAGGCCGGCTAGCCTCGCCGCCGCGGACCGGCCATGGATCTCGAAGCCTTCTCATCGCAACTCACCGCGTTGCGCGACCGCGCCCTCACCGCGCTCGAAGACGCCGTCGACCCTGACGCGCTCGAGGAAGTCGCCTCGGCGTACCTCGGCCGCAAGGGAGAGCTGACCGCGTTGCTGAGCGGCATCGGCGCGCTGCCAGCGGCCGATCGGCCACGAGTCGGAGCGCTCGCCAACCCCATCCGCCAGCAACTTGATGCGGCGGTCGCCACTCGCCGGGAGCGGCTGAACTCGATCGCCCTCGAGGTCCGGTTGGCGCAAGAGCGCATCGACGTGACGATGCCCGGCCGCGCCCTGACGCGTGGGTCGCTTCACCCGATCCCGGAAACGTACCGGGAGATCGTCCGCGTCCTCGGCCGATTCGGATTCGTGACCTTCGACAGCCCCGAAGTCGAGACCGATGAGTTGAACTTCCAGCTGCTCAACATCCCGGCCGATCATCCGGCGCGCGACCTGTGGGACACCATCTATGTCGAGCCTCCTGCCTCCGACGCGGCGACGGCAACGTCGCTCGAAGCGCCTACTGTCGAAGCGCCACGCTGGCTGCTGCGGACGCATACCTCACCCGGCCAGATCCGCGCCATGCGCGAGATGCGGCCGCCCATCCGTCTCCTGACGCCCGGCCGCTGCTACCGCCACGAGGCGGTCGATGCGAGCCACGGCTTCGAGTTCTTCCAGGTCGAGGGCCTCATGGTCGACGAGGGCACGACCATGGCGCACCTGCGCGGCCTGCTCGATGAATTCGCGCATGCGCTCTTCGGTGCCGAGCGGCCGACGCGCTTCCGACCGGGCTACTACCCGTTCACCGAACCGTCGGTCGCCTTCGACATCCAGTGCGTCGTCTGCGACGGCTCCGGCTGCTCTGCGTGCGGGCGGAGTGGCTGGATGACCATCCTCGGCGCGGGCATGGTCCATCCGGTGGTGATGCGCAATGGTGGGTTGGATCCGGAGCGCTATCAGGGTTTCGCCTTCGGGATGGGCATCGACCGCATCGCCATGCTGCGCCACGGCATCCCCGACCTGCGCGCATTCCTGGCCGACGACCTGCGCTTCCTGGAGCGTTCCTAGGATGCGCGTCCCCCTCTCGTGGCTGCGTGAGTACGTCGACTTCGACCTGAGCCCCGAGGCCCTGGCGGAGCGGCTCACCCTGCTCGGCATGGAGGTCAGGGGCATCGAGAGGATCGGGGCGGACTGGAGTTCCGTCGTCGTCGGGGAGCTGCTCGACGTCGCCCCGCATCCCAACGCCGATCGCCTCTCCCTGACGCGCGTCAACGTCGGTGCCGGCAAGCCAGAGCTATCGATCGTGTGCGGTGCCCGGAACATCGAGATCGGCCAGCGTGTGCCGGTCGCACTGCCCGGTGCGGTGCTGCCCGGCGGCCGTCGCATCGATGTGACCAAGAAGGCAGGCATCGACAGCGAGGGCATGCTCTGCTCCGGCGCCGAACTCGGCTTGACCACCGATGCCGACGGCATCCTCATCCTCGACCCGGCCACGGAGATCGGCCAGCACCTGTCCGATCTACTCGGCGAAGTCGTGCTCGACGTCGATGTCAAGCCGAACCGAGGCGACGCCCTCTCAATCGTGGGCCTGGCACGCGAGGTCGCCGCCGCACTCGACACGCAGGCGCGCGAGCCGATGGTGACGGTCGATGAATCCGGCGACGCGACCGACGCCCACGTCAGCGTCGAGGTCCGCGACCCGTTGCGCTGTCCGCGTTTCGTGGCTCGCTATATGGACGGCATCACCATCAGACCGTCGCCGGTGAGCGTCCAGGTCCGCCTCATGGCCGCCGGCATGCGCCCCATCTCGAACGTGGTCGATGCCTCGAACTACGTGATGCTGGAACTCGGCAAGCCGACCCACGCCTTCGACGCCGCGCGCGTCACCGACGGGCATCTCATCGTCCGTGCCGCTGAGCCCGCCGAGCGCCTGGAGACGCTGGACCACGCGCAGCGCGACCTCACCCCCGAGACGCTCCTCATCGCCGACAGCACGGGTCCGCTCGCGATCGCCGGCGTGATGGGCGGAGCTGCCAGTGAGGTCACCGGCGCGACCACCGCCGTGATCATCGAATCGGCCATCTTCGACCCGGTGATGATCCGCCGTACCGGCCAGCACTACGCGCTGCGGAGCGAAGCGAGCCTGCGCTTCGAGAAGGGCCAGGAATCCCGGCTGGCGCGCCTCGGCGCCGACCGGACGGCGCAGCTCATCCTCGAGTGGGCCGGCGGCCGCGCGGCCAAGGGCGCCATCGATACGGACCCGGCCGACCCTCCAGCGCTGCGGCTCGTCTTCCGGCCCGAACGCATCGTGCGATTGCTCGGCGTCGAGGTCGCGGCCGGCGAGATGCGCGCGTTGCTCAACCGTGTCGGCATCGAGACGGCGCCGGCGACCGCCGCGGACGTCGTCGTCATCGCCATCGGCGCACGGCCGATCCCACTGGACGCAGCGGGGGCCCACACGGCGCTCGTTGCCATCGTGCCCGGCCATCGCCGCGACCTCGCCATCGAGGCGGACATCGCCGAGGAGGTCGCGCGCATCCGCGGCTACGAGACGTTGCCGGGACGGCGCCCCGACACGCTCATGCCCACCTATCGGCCCGATCCGCACGCCGCCACGGATCGCATCCGGGACCTGCTCTCGGGGCGCGGCCTCTCGGAGGTGGTGACGTTCAGCCTCATCGCACCAGGGGATCACGCTCGACTCGGCGACGGCCGCGACGATCCGGCGACGATCCGGGCCACCAACCCGGTGACGGTCGAACATTCGGAGTTGCGCCGCTCACTCATCCCGGAACTCTCGCGCGTCCTCGTGGACAACGAGCGGCAGCGTCGCGACGACGTGGCCATCTTCGAGACGGGCATCACCCACCGGTGGACGGACGGCCAGCCGGTCGAGCGACATCAACTCGGCATCCTGCTCGCAGGGCTCGCGAGCCCGCCGACTTGGGATGCGCCGTCCCGACCCGTCGATGTCGCCGATGCCAAGGGACTCATCGAGTGGTTGGTCGGGCGGGTCGCGGTGGGACGGGTCCGATACGAACCGGCAACGGTGCGTGCGGGAGTGGAGCACCCGGGCCGCACGGCGGTGGTCGCCGTCGAACAGGCATCGGGGACGCCCGTGGAGCTCGGCCGAGTCGGCGAACTCGATCCGCGCTACCTGGCTGCCGTGGGCGCGCGCGCTGAGCGCGCCATCTATGCCGTCATCGATCTCGACGGGCTGGCGCGTCTGGCCCCGACGGGCCGTCGCATCACGGTTCTTGAGCGGCTGCCGGGAGTGGATCGCGACATCGCCGTGGTCATCGACCGATCGCGACCTGCCGGCGAGGTCGAGGACCTCATCCATGCCGCTGGCGGCGCGCACCTGCGGTCGGTCAGCCTCTTCGACCGCTACCAGGGCCCGCAGATCGGCGAGCATGAAGTCAGCCTCACCTACCGACTGCGCTTCGAGCCCGGTGAGCGACCGCTCGAGGAGAAGGAGATCGACACCACCATTTCGGCTATCACGCAAGCTCTTTCGGACAGGCTTGGCGCCCGGCTGCGGGCCTGATACGGTGCGCGCGTGAACGCCGCGGATATCGTCCTCATCCTGATCCTCGCCGGAGCCTTCCTGATCGGCTTCTTCCAGGGTGTCGTCAAGTCGGCCCTCAACGTCTTCGCCTGGGGCATCGCCTTCGCACTCGCCGCGAACCTGCGCGACCCGATCGGCAACTACCTGGCAGGGGAGTGGACGTCGCTCGATCCAGAGTTCGATCACATGATCGCCTTCGGGGCATCGGCGGTGGTCATCCTGCTCCTGCTGATGATCGTCGTGCAGCTGGGCACCCACGGGCCGTCGGCCGCGACCCGCTATCCGTTGCTCGACGACCTGCTCGGCGGCGCGCTCGGCGTGTTCGTGGCGATCCTCATCGTGGCGAGCGCGGTGATCGTGCTGGAGAGCTACTACATGACCCCATCCGGCCTTGGCACGCGACTGGCCACGCCCCAGTGGACCCAGGATCTCTACTCCGGGTTGACGACGTCGCGGATCGCGACGTCGATCAGCGACAACCTTCTTCCGATCCTCGGCACGATCTTCGGCGGCATCGTGCCGGACGTCATCCGCAAGGTCATGGTCTGACGGTCAAGCCAGCGGGCCGCTTTCCGCCCGTCCCGCGAGAGATGTTCGAGATCCCAGCCCCCGAACTGGCACCGGCACTGCTCGGCCTCTGGCTGATTCGAGCGACGCGTGATGGCCTCGCTGCCGGCGTCATCGTCGAGACGGAGGCGTACGGTGGTGTCGATGATCGCGCTAGCCATGCGCGCGCCGGGCGCACGAAACGGACAGAGCCGATGTTCGGCCCGCCCGGGCATGCCTACGTGTACCTGGTCTACGGCCTGCACTCGTGTCTCAACGTCGTCTCTGGCATGGATGGCGAGGCCGGAGCCGTGTTGATCCGTGCCGTCGCGCCGACCATCGGGTTGGCACTGATGAGCGCGCGCCGCCACCGTCCGGCGGACGCGGATGACCGCCTGGCGGCTGGGCCGGCGCGACTGTGCCAGGCGCTGGCCGTCGACCGGTCGCTGGATGGCCACGATCTGACGGCCGGCCGGGAGCTGTGGCTGGCCGATCCAGAACCCGCGACCCGACACGCTCTTCTCGCTCGGGGAGTGGCACGCGGACCTCGTATCGGCGTCGCATACGCCGGGCCTGATTGGGCGGCGCGACCGTGGCGCTTCGGGCTGCGCGACCATCCGGCCTTGTCGGCGCCGTTCCGGCCGTGACCGACCGCAAGTCGCAGGTCCTGCTCGAGTTCCCGCTCATCCGCGCGCGGCTCGCCGAGCACGCCGCGTTCGGGCCATCGCGGCGCCTGGCCGCGGCGCTCGAGCCCTCCGCCGATGCCATCATCGTTGCGCGTTCCCTCGACGAGACGGACCAGGCGCGAAGTCTCCTTTCAGAGCGCTCCGACGTCGGTGTCGGCGGCGCGCGGGACATCGGGCCGGCCGTGGAGCGTGCGGCGCGCGGCGGCCGCCTCGATCCGGCGGAGTTGCTCGACATCGCCATGACGCTCGTCGCCGCGACGCGGCTGGCTGACGTGCTGCGTGGCGAACACCGGCCGCTGCTCCATGAACTCGGCCGGCGCATCCAGCCGCTGCCGGCGCTGCGCAACCGCCTGGAGCAGAGCATCGACCCGGCCGGGGAGTTGCTGGACGGCGCGTCGCCGTCGCTCGGCGGGCTGCGCCGTGCCGTGCGTATCGCCTATGAGCGGTTGCGTAGTCGACTCGAGGAGCTCGTGCATCGGAGCGAGGTCGGCAGCGCGCTCCAGGAACCGATCGTGACGTTGCGCAATGGCCGCTACGTGGTGCCGGTGCGGGCGGACGCACGCAGCAAGGTCAAGGGCATCGTGCACGACCAGTCGGGCAGCGGCCAGACGCTCTTCATCGAGCCACTCATCGCGGTCGAGATGGGCAACGCCTGGCGCGAGGCGCAGTTGAAGGCGGGGGCCGAGGAGGAGCGCATCCTCGATGAGCTGTCCACGCTCGTCGGCACGAACGCGGTCGCGCTGCGCGAGACGCTCGAGGCACTGGCCGTCTTCGACTTCTGGGCGTGCAAGGCGAACCTGGCGGCCGAGCTCGATGGCGTGCGGGCGGAGACCTCGGAGCGGCCCATCGTGGAACTCATCGCGGCTCGCCACCCGGGTCTGTCGGGGCGGGTCGTGCCAATCGACCTGCGCATCGGCGACGGCTACACGGCCGTCGTCATCACGGGTCCCAACACCGGCGGCAAGACGGTCGCGCTTCGGACGCTCGGACTGCTCTCGCTGATGCACCAGTCCGGTCTGCACATACCCGCCGCTCCGGGCAGTCGCCTGCCGATCTTCCCCGATGTGTTCGCCGATATCGGCGACGAGCAGTCCGTGGCGCAGTCGCTGTCCACCTTCAGCGGCCACCTTCGCTCGATCGTTCGCATCGTCGAGGTCGCCGGGCCGGGCTGCCTCGTCCTGCTCGATGAGCTCGGTGCTGGGACCGACCCGACCGAGGGCTCCGCGCTGGCCCAGGCGCTGCTCGACCACTTCATCCGTCGGGGCGCGCTGGTCGTCGCCACGACCCACTATGCCGAACTCAAGACCTACGCCCACAACACGCCGAGCGCGCGCAATGCATCGGTCGAGTTCGACCTCGAGACCCTCAGCCCGACCTACCGGCTGACCATCGGCCTGCCGGGCACCAGCCAGGCGTTCGCGATCTCCGAACGACTCGGCCTTCCGCCCGAACTGGTCAGCGATGCCCGCTCCCGACTGTCGCGAGCGCAACAGGAGTTCGAATCCACGCTGGCCTCGATCAAGGCCGCCGAATCGACCGTGGCCGAGGCCGTCGCTCGCGCTGCCGAAGCCGAGACCAAAGCGCGCCAGGCGCGGACCGAAGCCGAGGCCGAGCGAATCAGCGCCCGGCAGGAGCGGCGTGCCGCGCTCGATGCCGCGCGGGGTGAAGCAGAGACAGCCGTGGCCGCCATCCACGAAGAGATCGAGGCCACGCGACGCCTGCTCGTCCGAGAGACGATCACGGAGGCTCGCCTTGACGACGCGATGCGGCGCCTCGAGGAACGCCTGGCGACGCTGCCGTCGCGAGCTCCGGCGCCGGCCGCGACCCGTCCCGCCCGATGGCAGCCGGGCATGGCTGCGGCTACGCCGGCCGGCCTGGTCGGCCGCATCGTCTCGATCGATGCGAGCGGACGGCGAGCCACGCTCGAAGTGGGGGGGATGCACGCCACGGTCGAGGTCGCCGACCTTGCCGGGATCGAGAGTGGCATCGGTGGCGAGGCGGCCGGCATTCCTCTGCGTGGCGCGGGCCTGCGAGGCGGGGCGGCCAAGGCCGCGGCCGACGAGCGACCCACGACCGGGCGCCGCGGCGAGTTCGGTGCCGAGGATCGCAGCGGGGGTCCCACCCGTGCCCGCAGCAAGGGCTCAGCGCCGCGCGCCATCCCGACCAGCCTCGACCTGCGCGGCGCACGTGTCGAGGAGGCGCTGGAGTTGCTGGACCGCTACATCGATCAGGCCGCGACCGCCGAAGTCGGCCGCGTGACGGTCATCCACGGCCACGGCTCGGGCGCGTTGCGTGACGCCGTGCGCGAGCTCCTGGCGGCGCATCCCCTCGTGCGCGAGTTCCGCCCCGGCGAGCGCGGCGAAGGCGGCGACGGAGCGACCATCGTCAGTCTCTGAGGTACGTTCCCGCGCCACCGGCCGTTCGCGGGCTACCCGCCCAGATGCAAACCCAGGTGGCACTCGGCGCGACGCGTCCCGCTGACGCCGCGCCGCAGAGGCGAGTCGCCTCAACCGTGAGCGTGGCCCGGATGCCTGGCCCGCCATCGACGGCAGGAAGGCTGGTTCCTCGCCTCTCGTAGTGCCGAGTGCTACGTAGGTTTGCGTCTGGTCAGGTTGTGGGATCTGCCACGTATCCCTCGAACGCAGCACGTCGATTCTTGACGTCGTATTCGTGAACCACGTCCACGAACGCCTGCACGCCGCGAACAGCAGCGAAGCATGCCGGGTGGACGAGCACGAACCCCGTCGTACGCAGGTCCTGGACGAACGGTATCCAGGTGGCCTGACCTACGGCGAGGCAGACGGCGTCGGGGGTGGCTCCGTCGGCGGAGGAGTGGCAGTAGGCGTCGGCTTCTCGGTCGGAGTGGGTTTCTCGGTCGGCGTCGGGGTCGGTGTGGGCGTGGCGGTCGGGGGCGGCGTGATGACCGGGGTCGGCGTGGCCGTGGGCGGCGGGGTGATCTCCGGGGTCGGCGTCGCCGTCGGCGTGTCGGTCGGGAGCGCCGTCGGCGTCTCGCTCGGGGAGGCGCTCGGCGATTCGGATGGGCTCGGGCTGAGCGACGGACTTCCCGATGGCGCCGCATCGCAGGAGAGGCTCGGTGCGAACGGCGCTCCCCAGCCGTCGTTGTATGGCGTGTAGAACGACTCATAGAAGTAGCTCGTTGCCGTCGGATCCTTCTGGTCAGCGCCGCCGACGACGCCGACCCCGCGTTCCGCCCGAGTGATCCAGTCCTGGTCGGCCGCCTGCCAGGTCGGATGATCGGCATCGACGTTCGCCAATTGGAGGACACCCTTGGTGGTCGGCGTGCCCGCGCATCCGTCGTGCCACAGATAATCGTTGCCGGCCGCATCGGTGATGATCGGCAGCCCGGTGATGTACGGATCCTTGCCCGGAACGGTGCCGTTGATGTACAGCTCGGTCACCTGCTTGTTCGAGTAGCCACTCGACTGGTATCCGGTGGTGGCATCGACCTGCGCCTCCACCAACCCGTCCGGGCGGGCGAACTGGTTGATCGCCCAGTTCTTGGTGACGTCCTGCAGGAAATCGGACCAGAGTGGCGCCGCCACCTGCGTGGAGAAGACCTCGTTGCCCGGCGTGCTGACCGGCGTCGCGTCGCTGTTGCCGACCCAGGCGCCGACCACCAGGGCGTACTCGCCGTTGGCGCGCCCCGCGGCGTCCGGCGGCGCGATGTAGCCGTACGCGTTGAGATCCTTGGTGTCGTTGTTGGTGCCGGTCTTGAGCGTCGCAGGGCGGGGCTTGCCGCCCGGTCCCGTCAGGCCGAAGACGCCCCAGATCGGGTTCTGGGAAACGCGCGTATTGCCAGCCAGGATGTTGGTCACGATGTAGGCCGCCTGGGGCGTCACGACCGGCGTCGGGGTCGGTGGGGCCGCCGGCGGGATGACGTTCGCGCCGGTCGAGTCGGTGACCGACAGGATGGTCGTGCGCGGCACGTACTGCCCGCCGTTGGCGAGCGTGCCGTACGCGGTGGCGAGATCGGCCGGGTGGACCTCGAGCGTGCCGAGGGTCATCGACAGCCCCGCGTTCGCCTGGGCCGTGTCCTGGAAGGTCATGCCGAACTTCTGGGCCATGCCGAAGACGTTGTCGACACCGTTGATGGCGAGTGCCTTGACGGCCGGGATGTTGAGCGAGAACTGGAGCGCATCGCTGAGACGGATCGGCCCGCGCTCGAGGTTGTCGGCGTCGTGGGGCGTATATCCGCCACCGAAATCGGTGGTCACGTCCATGAACATCGTCGACGCGGTCAACGTCCGGTCATTGATGCCGGTGACGTAATTGAACGGCTTGAACGCGGAGCCGGGTTGTCGCCAGCCGTTGCCGAGCACGTCGAACTGGGGCTGGAACTTCGGGCCGATGCCACTCGTGGCGTAGTAATCCGCCGAGCCGACGTATGCGATGACCTGCCCTGTCTGATAGTCGAGCGCGATCATCGCGCCGTTGTGGACGTCCTTGTCGCGCAGGTCGCGCATCCACGGCAGGTACGGGACCTGGATCGAGTCCGCGTAGGCCTTCGGCGCCGCCGTTTGGGGCAGGATGGCCGCTGCCTTGACCCATTTCTCGGCGGAGGCCTGGATGGTCGGGTCAAGCGTCGTCACGATCTTCAGGCCGCCCGCCTCGAACTGCGCGCAGGTGGAGGCGCCGGGGCAGAGGTCCTGCGTCAGCTCATCGCGCACTGCCCACACGAACTGTGGCGCGATCCAGGTCGGGGTGGTCTGCGCCACCAGCACGACCGGTTCTGCCTCCGCGGCGACGTAATCCGCGTCGGTGTAGGTGTCGCCGCTGAGGACGCGCCGCGACGGATCGTTGCGCAGCAGTTCCAGGATGTAGTTGCGACGCACGACGATGGGTGAGTCCGCCGGCACGACCAGCTGGCCGAGGTCGTCCGTGACGGCGTTGCGGACCAGGTCGTAGTCGCTCGGCGACTGGGGCAACGCCGCCAGGATGGCCGCCTGGGCGAGCGTCAGCAGCTTGAGATCGGTGACACCGAAGTAGCTCGTCGCCGCAGCGAGCACGCCGTAGCTGTTGTTGCCGTAGAAGTTCTGGTTGAGATACGCGGTGATGATGGCCTGCTTGCCGGCCACGCCCGGGTTCGCCTCGGTCACGCGGATCGACTGGATGATCTCCTTGAGCTTGCGCTCGACCTCGCGGCCCGGCGTGTCGACGAGGCCCGGATCGAGCAGCCGCTCGCGCACCAGCTGCTGCGTGATGGTCGAGGCGCCGCGAGCGTTGCCGCGCAGCGAGTCGACGCCGGCGACGATGATGCCGAGCGGGTCGAAGCCGGTGTTCGTCCAGAAGGTCTTGTCCTCGGTGCCGGTGGTGGCATCGATGAGGATGGGCGGGATCTGGTCGAAGGTGACGACGTCGCGCTTCTCACCCGAGTTGAAGCTGGCCAGCACCGTCGTGCCGTCCCGGGCATACACGATCGATTCCTGCTGGAACTGGAGCGAAGTGAGGTCGTGCGGGTCGGGCAAACCCTGGCTGTACGAGGCGAACACGCCGACGACCACCAGGAACCCGATGATGGCGACGAGCGCCATCGAGCCGTAGAGGAAGAGCGAAAGGCCGACGAGCGCGCGGCGGGCTCCGACATCTCGATCCCGGCCGTCCGTGGCACGCACCTCGCGTCGCGCGGGGCTGCTCTGCATGTCGAGGGACTCTAGCATAGGGGTCACATGACGACGTCCAGCGACCTGATCACCGAACTCGAATGGCGCGGCCTTGCCCAGGAGCGTTCACACGGCCTTGACGCGCGGCTGGCGCGCGGGCCGATCAGCGGCTACATCGGCTTCGACGCGAGCGCCACGTCGCTGCACGTCGGCCACCTGTTGCAGGTCTTCCTGCTGACACACCTGCAACGTGCCGGCGGCCGGCCGGTCGTCGTCATCGGCGGCGCCACGGGCATGATCGGCGATCCGTCCGGTAAGAGCGGCGAGCGCAAGCTGCTGGACGACGAGACCATCGCGGCGAATGCCACCGCGATCCGCGGTCAGTTGGAACGTTTCCTGGACTTCTCGCCTGGACCCACCGAGCCACTCGTCGTCGACAACCGCGACTGGCTGGCGCGCTACTCGATGCTCGACTTCCTGCGCGAGATCGGCAAGTTCTTCTCCATTCCGTACATGCTCGCGAAGGACTCCGTCCAGGCACGCCTGGCGGCCGGCATGTCCTTCACCGAATTCAGCTATATGACCCTCCAGGCGACCGACTTCCTGCATCTCTACCGGGACCGCGGCGTGGAGCTCCAGCTGGGCGGCGCCGATCAGTGGGGCAATATCACGGCCGGCCTGGAACTCATCCGACGGTTGGATGAGCGCGAGGGAGGGGCTGAGCCGCCGGCTTTCGGCCTGGTCAGCCCGCTGCTCCTGACCCGCTCAGGGGTGAAGATGGGTAAGTCCGAGCGCGGCGCCATCTTCCTCGATCCCACGCTGACCAGCCCGTACGAGTTCTACCAGTACTGGCTCAATGACGACGATGCGCTGGTCCTCCAGCACCTGCGTTGGCTCACCCTGCTGACCCAGACGGAGATCACGCCCATCGCCGCCGAGCACGCCGCGCATCCCGACGCGCGGCCCGGCCAGAGAGCGCTGGCGTTCGATCTGACCGCGCGCATCCACGGCCGTGAGGAAGCCGACCGGCAGGTCCGCGTGGCGGCAGCAGCCTTCTCCGGCGACGCGGTCGATGACGGCGAGGTCCTTGAAGTACTGCATCGCGAGGTCGGTGGCTTCGACCTGACCGACGAGCTGTTGCGTGGCGATGCCCTGGCCCTGGCGATCGCCAGCGGCCTGTACGCATCCAACGGAGAGGCACGTCGCGCCATCACGCAGGGCGGCGTGTCCATCAACGACATCCGCATCGCCACGCTTGACGCCCCGCTGCCCCAGCTTGTCGCTGACCGCTATCTTCTCGTCCGAGCCGGCAAGAAGCGCCTGACGGTCGGCCGTCGCCCGTCGTGACGGCCATCGGGTAAAGGATCCGTGACCCGATCTTGACCCCGTCGGGGTTGGATCGCGGCGCGCGTGGAGGTTTGATAGTGAATGTGGGACGGCGTCGGCGCTTGGTGGAGGGGCTCGCGCTCGCCTCGATCACCGTCCTGGCCTGCAACGGCCCGGTGTCCGTTCCGGCCAGCCCGACGGCGTCACCCGGCTCGACCGCCTCGGGGTCGACGGCCTCGGGGTCGCCCACCCTGAGCTATCAGCCCACCTCGGGGTCGCCCACCCCGAGCTATCAGCCCACCCTGCCGTTGGGCGGCATCCACAAGATCCAGCACGTGGTCATGATCATGCAGGAGAACCGATCCTTCGATCAGTACTTCGGCACCTTCCCCGGCGCCGACGGCATCCCGATGACCAACGGCATCCCGACCGTGTGCGTCCCGGACCCGATCACCAGCACTTGCGTGACCCCGTTCCACGACACCAAGGATGTCGACCATGGCGGTCCCCATGGCGCGTCCAATGCGACCGCCGACATCGACGGCGGCACGATGGACGGCTTCATCGGCCAGGCCGAGGCGATGGCGGCGAATCAATGCACCGATCCGTTCGACCCCGAATGTAACCAGAGCCAGGCCGACCGCGATGTGATGGGCTATCACGACGCCGATGAGATCCCGAATTACTGGACCTATGCGCAGCAGTTCGTCCTGCAGGACCACATGTTCGAGCCGGTCGCGACATGGAGCCTGCCCGTCCACCTGGCGATGGTCTCCGGCTGGTCAGCCATGTGCGATGTGCGCGGCGTTGCATCGAGTTGCCACTCGGATATCGACTACCCCAACACGCCCATCTCCAACCCCGACTACCCGTGGACCGACCTGACCTACCTCCTCCACGGAGCTGGTGTCTCGTGGGCCTACTA
Organism: Chloroflexota bacterium; assembly: GCA_003169735.1. Taxonomy (GTDB): domain Bacteria; phylum Chloroflexota; class Limnocylindria; order Limnocylindrales; family CSP1-4; genus Palsa-1032. The sequence continues at coordinate 33,335 of PNAP01000048.1, forward strand.
CGTCGCCAACGGCACGCAGCCTGACTGCGCCGACGACTCGGCGGAGACGTGCGCTCCGGTCGCCCAGAAGGCGGGCACGCCCGACATCTGGGACCCGCTGCCCGGCTTCGACACGGTCCAGCAGGACGGACAGCTGGGCAACATCGAGGGCCTCCAGAAGTTCTTCGCCGCAGCCAGCTCCGGAAACCTGCCGGCGGTCAGCTGGGTCATCCCCAATGGCAAGGACAGCGAGCATCCGCCGGCCAGCATCGCCGCTGGGCAGGCCTACGTGACGACGGTGATCAACGCCATCATGCAGAGCCCGGATTGGTCGAGCACGGCCATCTTCCTGGCGTGGGATGACTGGGGCGGCTTCTACGACCACGTCGTGCCGCCGGTGGTCGACGCCAACGGGTACGGCCTGCGCGTGCCCGGTCTGGTCATCAGCCCGTACGCGCAGTCCGGCCTGATCGACCATCAGCAGCTCAGCTTCGATGCCTACCTCAAGTTCATCGAGGACGACTTCCTGGGTGGTGCGCGCATCGACCCGACCACGGACGGTCGACCCGACACTCGACCGGACGTGCGCGAGAACGATCCCAATCTAGGCGATCTGCAGAAGGACTTCGACTTCGGTCAGGTCCCTCGCCCGCCGGTCGTGCTCGCTCCTCGACCCGTCCTCCCGGCCCCGCCACCATCGGCCGTGCCGTCGGGGGCTGCGGCTACGGGTGACGCGTCGCCGAGTCCGTGACCGACGGCCAGCGCTCCACGGCAGCGAGGAGCCGCTCATCCTGGTCGCGCGACCGGACCGTCAGTCGGAGATGCCCGGCCAGCGGGTGATCGCCGGGAAAGGTCCGCGGTACGATCCCCGAACGCAGCAGATGCTCGGCTGCCGCATCGGCGTCGGCGGCGCTGCCGATCGACACGAGCAGGAAGTTCGTGACGCTCGGAACCGCACGCCAACCACGAGCGGACAGTCCGGCCGCCAGCCATTCGCGCTCGGCTGAGAGGCGGGCGGCGTTCTCGCGGGCGATCCCCGGCCGTCGCAGCGCCGCTGCGGCCAACGCGGCGGAGACGGTCGAGATGGATCCGGGCGGACGGACGGTCTCGAGCGCGGCGATGAGCCGTCGCGCACCGACCGCGTAACCGACTCGCACGCCGGCCAGGCCGAACGCCTTGGAGACGGTGCGTACCACGAGCAGGTGGTCGTAGCGGTCGAGCCACGCGACGGCGCTCTCGGTCACGAACTCCGCGTACGCCTCATCGATGACGACGATCGGCGCTGGCTCCAGCGCGCCGGCAGCATCCAGGATCGCCGCCAGCTTCGCCGGATCCTCGGGAGCTCCGGTCGGGTTGTTCGGCGCGCACAGCCACACGACGGCTGCCCCGTCGAGCCGCGCCACCAGCGCTTCGACATCGAGGGCGTAGCCCTCAGCGGGCTGTCGCCGCGGGATGCGCTCGATCACGGCGCCGCGCTGTGAGCTGAGGACCGCGTACATCGGGTAGGTCGGGGTCGGGATGAGCGTCCGTCGACCCTCGCCAAGCCACGCCTTGCCGGCCAGATCCAGGATCTCGTCGGCGCCCGCACCAACCACGACACGATCCGTGGCGACGCCGAGATAGGCGGCCGCGGCCGCGGTCAGATCCCCGTAGCTGCTGTCCGGGTACTCATTGAGCGGTGGATCGAACGGCTCGGCAAGGAGCGCCGCGGCGAACTCGGGCGCGGCAGGTGAGGTGTTGGTGTCGAAGCGCAGGACGTCCTGGGCGCGCAGCCCGTACCGCTCGGCGATCGCCCGATCCGAGGGCTCCCAGGTGTAGACCTGCGAGGACGTCATCGCGGCACGCTAGTGCGCAGCAGCCTCCGTCTCCTTCTTGTGTGCATCGATGATCTTCTGGGCGACGTGGGCGGGCACTTCCTCGTAGCGGTCGAGGGTGGCCGTGAACGTGCCGCGCCCGCCGGTCAGCGAACGCAATTCCGTGGCATAGGTGTGCAGTTCGGCCTGCGGCACGTTGGCCCGCACGACCTGGAGACCGTCGGCGGTATCCATGCCGAGGACGCGGCCGCGGCGCGTATTCAGGTCGCGGTTGACGTCACCCATGTACGCCTCGGGGACGTGGACCTCGACGATCATGATCGGCTCGAGCAGCGCCGGCTCGGCGTCGTGGATGCCCTTGCGCATCGCCATCGACGCTGCCTGGCGGAACGAGATCTCGTCCGAGTCGACGGCGTGGAACGACCCGTCGTAGAGCGTCGCCTTGAGATCCACCACGGGGTAGCCGGCCAGCGGGCCCTTGTCGGCGACGTCACGGACGCCCTTCTCGACGCCGGCGAAGAACTGGCGCGGCACGACGCCGCCGACGATGCGCTCGGCGAAGGCGATGCCGCCGCCGGGGTTGGGCTCGATCTCCAGCCACACGTGCCCGAACTGGCCGCGGCCGCCGGTCTGCTTCTTGTGGCGTCCCTCGACCTTGGTCCGGCCGCGGATCGTCTCGCGGTAGGGGACACGGGGCGGATGGGTCACGACCGACGTGCCGAACTTGCGCTTGAGCCGCTCGCCAGCCACGGCGGTCTGGTTCTCGCCCTGCGTCCAGAGCAGCTGCTCGCCGGTCTCGGTCTGCCGCTCGACCCGGATGGTCGGATCCTCCTCGATCAGCCGTGTGAGGGCCGTGCTGAGCTTGTCGAGGTCGGCCTTCGATGCAGGTTCGATGGCGATCGACAGGCTCGGCTCGGGAAACGCGATGGGCGGCAGCGAGAGCGGGTGCTCGCGGCTCGAGAGCGTGTCGCCGGTGACCGTGTGGACGAGCTTGGCGACGGCGCCGATCTCGCCCGCGCCGAGCGAACCGACGGGCTCGGTGTCCTTGCCCTTGACGCGCAGAACCTGGCCGATGCGCTCTTCCTCATTGCGCGTCGGGTTCCACACGTGGTCGTGGGATCCGACCTTGCCCGAAAAGACACGGAAGTAGGTCAGCCGCCCCACGAACGGGTCGGCCGTCGTTTTGAAGACCTGCGCGACGAGGGGACCGGACGGCTCGGGCGGTACCTGGACGGCCTTGCCGGCGCCATCGGTCGCGGTGACGGCTGGCTCCTCACCGGGCGATGGCAGGTACTTGACGATGGCGTCGAGCAGGCCCTCGACGCCGATGTCATGGGATGCCGAGGACAGCACGACCGGCGCCAGGATGCTCTCCCGAACACCGGTGTGGAGGCACGCCTCCAGCTCGGCGTCGGTGATCTCCTCGCCCTCGAGATACTTGGCGAGGACGTCGTCATCTGCCTCCGCGGCCGCTTCGAGCAGCTGGTCGCGCCGCGACGCCACCTCCGCCACGAGGTCGTCGGGGATGGGCGCCTCGGAGCGCTTGCCGCCTTCGAAGATCCACGCTTTGCGGTGGACGAGATCGACGTAGCCGCGGAACGACTCGGCCTTGCCGATGGCGATCTCGATGGGCGCGATCTTGGTCCCGAAGGTGTGGCGCAGGGCGTCCAGCGCTGCCGAAGGATCGGCGTTCTCGCGATCACACTTGGTGAGCACGAAGAGGGCGGCCGTGTGCGACTTGCGTGCGAGCACGATAGCCGCTTCGGTGCCCGCCTCGACGCCGCCCGACGCATCCATGGTGATGAGCGCGGCGTCCGCGGCCGCGAAGCCCTCGATGACCTCACCGATGAAGTCGGCGTAACCGGGTGTGTCGATGAGGGTGATGTGGTGCCCGTCGTGTTCCAGGCCTGCGACGGCCAGCGACAGGGAGAGCTTGCGCCGCTGCTCCTCGGGCTCGAAATCGAGGCTGGCCGTCCCGTCGTCGACCCGTCCAAGCCGCGTGATGGCGCCGGCTTTGAAGAGGAGGTGCTCGGCGAGGGTGGTCTTACCAGAGCCTGCGTGTCCGGCCAGGACGATGTTGCGCAGACGCGAAAGCTCCTCGTCGGGCATGCGGTCCTCCGGGCGGCAGATGGCGGTCAGGGCTGGGAAAGCCATCATATAGAATCCGACGCGATGTCCGGTCACTCCAAGTGGTCCCAGATCAAGCGCCAGAAGGGCGTCAATGACGTCAAGCGCGGCGCGACCTTCACCCGGGTCGGGCGAGAGATCGCCATCGCCGCGCGCGCCGGTGGACCGGATCTCGACGGGAACTACAAGCTGCGCCTGGCGGTCGAGAAGGCGCGCTCGGTGAACATGGCCGCCGATACGATCAAGCGAGCCATCGAGAAGGCGTCGGGCGGCGGCGATTCGGTCCAGTACGAGGAGATCGTCTACGAGGGCTACGGGCCGGGCGGCGTCGCGTTGCTCGTCGAGACGGCGACCGACAACAAGAACCGCACCGCGGCCGAGGTCCGCTCCATCTTCACCAAGGCCGGCGGCTCGCTCGCCGGCACCGGCGCGGTGGCGTGGCAGTTCGAGCCGCGCGGCGTGGTGACCATCCCGCGCAACGGCCACGATCCCGAGGAGATCGCCCTGGCGGCCATCGACGCCGGCGCCGACGATGTCGAGACCGACGACGACCCGATCGAGGTCTACTCCGGCCCGACCGACCTCGAGGCGGTGCGCCTCGGGCTTGAGAAGGCCGGCTACCCGATCGAGTCAGCCGAGATCGCGATGCACGCCAAGCAGACCATCGAGCTCTCGGCGGCTCACGCTCGCCAGAACCTGCGGCTCATCGAGTCGCTCGAGGATCTCGATGACGTGCAACGCGTCACCGCCAACTTCGAGATCCCCGACGAGGTCTTTGCCGAGGCCGCATCCGCTTGATCGTCCTCGGTGTCGACCCCGGGACGGCGCGGACCGGCTACGGCATCGTCGAGCGCGACGGGTCCAGGCTGCGCGCCATCGACTACGGCTGCTTCGAGACCCTTTCCACGACACCGGCCGCCGAGCGGCTGATGCACATCCACCAGGCCATCTCCGAGCTCATCGCCGAGCATCACCCGAGCCAGGTCGGCGTGGAGCGGCTCTTCTTCAACAAGAACGTCCAGACCGCGTTCGCCGTGGGGCAGGCACGCGGCGTCGTGTTGCTGGCGGCGGCGCAGGCCGGGTTGCCGGTCTTCGAGTACGGCCCGCACGAGGTCAAGATCGCCGTCACCGGGTACGGCCGCGCGCAGAAGGATCAGGTCCAGCGGATGGTCCAGACGCTCCTCGGCTTGCCCGAGCTGCCTCGCCCCGACGACATCGCCGACGCCCTTGCCGTGGCCATCTGCCTCGTCCACGGCCTGCGTCCGGCCGCGTGACCGTCGCATGATCGCGTCGCTCAACGGGGTCGTGGCGGGCATCGCCGCGGATTCGCTGGTGCTCGAGGTCGGCGGGGTCGGGTACCAGGTCTTCTGCGGCGCCGGCACGCTGACGGCAGCTCGCGTCGGCTCGACCCTCAAGGTCTACACGCATCACCTGGTGCGCGAGGACCTCCAGGCGCTGTATGGCTTCCGGACGCCCGAGGAACTCGGCTTCTTCGGCCTGCTGACGACGGTCACCGGAGTTGGCCCCAAGGTCGCCCTCGCCATCATCTCGTCACGACCGGTGGCCGATCTGCAACTGGCCATCTTCCAGGGCGATGAGGCGATCCTCACTGCGGTGAGCGGCGTCGGCAAACGCCTGGCGGCGCGGGTCGTGCTCGAGCTGAAGGAGAAGGTCGCAGCAGCTGGTAGCGGGACGAGCGGCGCGACGGGCCCCGGTGGCTCCGAATCCGAAGTCAGTGCCGCACTCCAGGCACTCGGTTACTCCACCAACGAGGCCCGAGAGGCGTCACGCGGCGCGGTCGCGGCGCTGCCACCCGGCGCCTCGCTCGAGGATCGCGTCAAGGGTGCTCTGCAGGCGCTCCGCCGGGACTGACGGCGGCTTCTCGCCGATGTCCGCCATCTGACACGACGTTTGTCGCAAGGGGCGTTGTCCTGATGAGATGCCAGGCGCACGATGCGCGTCGTCGACCAGGTGTCGACCACGGATGACATCGGAGGAATGACCATGGCAAGCAACGATCTCGAAGCCATCTCGGTCCGGCTTGATGGCAGCGGCGCCGAGGGTTCGGGTGACCCACTCGTCATCGATCCGAACGAACTCGCTCGCCTGCAGGCGTTCGCCGGCGCCCGGGCACGCGTCCGCGTTCGCGTGCGCATCGACGATGACGACACGAGCGGCCATCTCCGGCGCGTCAGCGATCCGCTGACGGCCCAAGTGCGGTTCATCGACGAGCTGGACACTGAGGGTCAGGCGTTCACGCTTCACTTCCCGACCGCCCAGGACGCTGATGCATTCAAGCGTCGCGTGGCGGCGGGAGCGCTTGCTGCCACGGTCCTCATCGCCGGAGCAGCGGGTGCGGCGACCCTGTCGCAGCCCGGATCACCGGCCTCCGACATCAGCATCCAGTCGCCGCAGCAAGTCGCCGCCATCAGCACCACATTCGACGAGGGCATCGCCGACCAGGCCGCTCAGCGCAACGCGGAACAGTGGGCGGCCGACAACGCCGTGCGCAACACAGCCCCGATCGCCGGAAGCGCCGTCGAGCAAGCCTCACAGGTCGCCCGTGACGCGGATGAGGGCGGGGCCGACTTCGCCGCCCAGTCCAACGCCGAGCAGTGGGCGAGGGACAACACCGGCGATCAGGGCAAGCCGTTGACTCGGCAGCAGGAGCTGTTGCGGATCAACGAGGCGCCCGACCCGGGCACTGTCGTCCCCATCACAGGCACCGAACCGCAGGCCCCGTCACCAAAAGGTCCGGGAGAGCGCGCTAAGCCCTTCTGATCGGCCTGCCGCCGATCCTCATGAGGCTGACCGGCCCCGAGAGAACATCTGTTCACTTCGGGGCCGGTTCTGTTAGACTCGCTGGATGGAGGAGGGCGACCGGCTCATCACGCCCGACCCGCTTGACGTGGACGATGCCACGGTCGAGAAGAGCCTCCGTCCCCGTCGGCTGGCGGAGTACATCGGCCAGACCAACGTCAAGCAGAACCTGTCGATCCTGCTCGAGGCGGCAACCCAGCGCGGCGAGGCGGCCGATCACATCCTGCTCTACGGCCCGCCCGGTCTCGGCAAGACGACGCTCGCCAACATCATCGCGCGCGAGCTCGGCGTCTCGATCCATACCACCTCGGGGCCGGCCATCGAGCGGCCGGGCGACCTCGCCGCGATCCTGACCAACCTCGACGAGCGCGACGTCCTGTTCATCGACGAGATCCACCGGCTGAACCACTCGGTCGAGGAGATCCTCTATCCG
>PNAP01000103.1 GCA_003169735.1 Chloroflexota bacterium
CCGACGCCTCGTCCGTCTCGAGTCGCGTGGCGCTCGCAGTCGTCTGCATGAAGATGGCCGCGACGGAGATGCTGGCAAGGACGGCCGCGCCGCCGATCACAAGGACGACACGGTTGTATGGGGTCATCCACAGGACGGTAGGGATACCGAGCCTTGCAGGATACGGAGCAAACGGCCCGAACGACGGAGCCATTCGGCGCGTCGGAGGGGCGTACCTACGGGCGGCCAGGGATCCGGCGGCCTCGATCAGGCGTCGACCTTCACCATCGGGACATCGGTTGCTTTCTGGCGGCAGACGAGTGACCAATGTGGGGATCCACTCCCCACAGCTCCGAGGTGCCCAATGAACCCACCGCTCCTGCCCGCCCGCGCAGCGGGTGACCCATCGGCCTGGGACCAGGCGCTCTACGCCTTCCTGGTCGAGAAGGGCAACCGCTCAGGCAGTACGCGCACCGTCGAGAGCTACAGCCGCATGCTCTGGCCGTTCTTCGCCCACACGACACCAGAGCGGGTGACACCGGGTGAGGTGCTCGCCTACGCCCATGGCATCGGTGCCTCGGGCCGGACACCAAGCTCGACCACGGTCGGTGCCCGTATCGCCTGTCTGTCCTCCTTCTACCGCTTCTTGATCCGGATGCGCCTGCTGCCCTATAACCCGTGCGATGCCCTCGAGCGACCACGGACGGTCTCGGCTCCGGCCCGTGGCTACAGCGCTGACGAGGTGCGACGCCTCCTGGCGGTCATCCCCGACACCATCCGAGGACGACGCGACCGGGCCATCATCGTCACCCTGGTGCTGACCGGACGACGCCGAGCCGAGGTCATCGGTCTCAAGGCAGGGGATATCAGCACGGACGGTGAGACCGTCCTCTATGCCTATCGGGGCAAGGGTGGCAAGCAGGGACGACGGGAGCTACCCCGACCGGCCTACGACGCCATCCGGACGACGCTGGGCGATGCCACGCTCGACCTACCGACGATGGACCCGACCGGCTCGCTGTGGCAGGCCGGGGCGGGACCGTCGGGCATCAGCTCGGGCACCTTCTACGGACGCTTCCGGCGGTACCTCGCGCTGGCTGGTCTGGCACCGACTGGCATTCACGTACTAAGACACACGGCCGCCAAGCTGCGACGCGATGCCGGCGAGTCGATCGAGGCGGTGAGTGCCTTCCTCGACCACTCATCACTGGCGGTGACGACGGTCTACCTGCGCCGGCTGGAAGGCGTCGAGGATCGGAGCTGGGGACATGTGGCGGCGGCCATCGGGGTGTGAGGGCGGCCATGGGGTTTGAAGGGTCTACCCTCCGATCTCGCTGTGAACTGCCAACGACGCCACCGTCAAGGAAGCGGGTGACGGTCGCCCTCGTGCAGTCTGACCCACAATTGCCAACCGCCGGATCCCAGAATCTCGACCACCGGATCGGTTATTGGCGGAACGACTTGGGCCCGCGCAAGGTCGTTAGGCTGTTGATCCACCGACCGTTGCTTGAGCCGTCACTCATACAGCTCCTCGTGCAAGTACGGGACGATCCGGCGGCAGGTCGCCATCATCGTCTCCTCGCGCCTCGTGCCGCCGATCGTCGGCCAGGTCGTGCCCGGCGACGCTTCCGGTCCGATGATCTCGTCCTCCCAGGCGAGGATGCAACGCGCCGCTCCACGGTGACCAAACCGCGGCAACGCTGAGCCGCCGTAGCCCATCACGGGCACGAGGTCCCGGTAGAGCATCGCCCGTCCGAGGTTGTGTCGTGCGAGTCGCTTTCGGCTTGGCTGGTGCGCCGATCGGAGATGTCTGAGGACGAACTCGCTGAACCCAGGGAGGTTCTTTAGATTGGTGTTGCGGTCGGGCTCGAGGATGGCGCGGACACGCTCGGGGTCTCGTACCACCTCTCCTCTGGCGGTCACGAGGTACCAGCCCGCGGCATCCCCCGAGATGGACCGCCAGGCGTCGCGTGGCGGCGGCCTCGACCAATCATGTCGTCGTCGCTCCGTTTCCTTCTCCCAGGCCGCCTTGGCTTCGCGCCTTTCGGTTACCGAATTCGAGGCTAGAGGTACCAGCTCGTCCTCCGTCGTCCGACCGTGCGTCGGATAGAACGTGCTCGTGTACGAAGCGACCACATCGGTCATCCCATCGACGATTGCGCCACGGAGCCATGCGCGGCGTGTCTCGAGAGCCGGGTCGTCGCTGTAGTCATATTCGCGGCCAAATAGTTTGGTCGGGCGGGCATCTCTTATGGTCATCGCGCAGCCATGCTAACGACCGTTCGATCCAGCGACACGGATCTCTCGAACGCGGTCTCAAGCCGACCGGGTTCTCTGTCCACAGTCGTATCTCGATCCGGTCACATTCGGGTTCGGAGTCGAAACAGCGTACGCCGGCTGCGTCCAGGAGTGGTCGACCGACCCGCCGCCGGCTCGATGGGCGTGTACATCAACGCAGGTCACGGCTTCGGCGACGCGCCGAGATGCGTGAACGATGTGGCGTCGGTCGGGTCGCACGCGGCGCGGAAGGCCTCCTCGCACCCGGAGCGGATTCCCCGCCTTGCCAGACCGCTGCAGGTGGAGCGTTCATGTGAAGCCGACCGCGAGGCGATGCTCGCGGCGCTCCGGGTCGCCCTCGGGCTGCCCAGGGCCCTCCCCTACCGCGAGAGGCAGCCATGACGACGATGACCGCAAGCGACGAGAGAGCTGCGCGCACGGTGCCCGTGGCGCGCCGCGTGGCCACCTACGAGCGGGTCAGCAGCGACACGCAGCGTGAGCACGAGACCATCAAGACCCAGACCGATGCCCTCGATCGTCGATTGGCGGCGGAGAGCGACATCGAGATCGTCGCTCGTTACTCCGACGACGGGGTCAGCGGGATGTTGCCGTTCGCCCAGCGCCCGCAGGGTGCCCGACTCCTGGATGATGCCGAGACCGGCGTCTTCGACGAGGTGTGGGTCTACAACCTCGACCGACTCGGTCGCGACGAGGAGGATCGCTTCGCCATCCGTCGCCGGTTCCAGCAGATGGGGCTCCGCATCATCAGCTTGAGCGAAGGTGAGCCCGACGCCTTCATGTACGGCATCCATACCGTGATGGCTGCTCAGTATCGGCGCGAGTTCGCCCGCAAGTCCGCCGACGGGATGGCCCGTGCAGCCCGTGACGGCCGCTACACGGGTGGCGTGGTGCCCTATGGCTACGTGGTCCACGGGATCAAGCCCCATGCCCGCCTTGTGCCTGACAGGGCGCCGGTGTGGCACGACGACTGGTCGCCGGCCGACGTGATGCGCCGCATCTATGAGCGCATCGCGCGCGACGACTGGAGCTGCAAGCTGGTGGCGGACGAGTTGAACGATCTCGGGGTGCCGACCCACACCGGCCTCGTCGCGGCGCGTGGCGTGCGGGCTCGCAACACTCGCCGCATCTGGCGCTCCGGGCGCGTCCGCAACATGGTCGTGCAGCCCGTCTATCGCGGCGACCTTCTCTATGGACGGAACACCAGGAAGCGTGCGCGCGAGGTCATCCGCGCCACCGTCGAGCCCCTCGTCTCGCCCGAGTTGTGGCAGGCAGCGCAGGACGCCCTCGCGCGCCACCGCATCTGCGCCAAGAACACCGAGCGGGTCTACTTGCTGCGCAGTGTGATGACCTGCGCGACGTGCGGGCTGACCTACGTCGGGTCGGCGGGACGCGACGGTGTGACCTGGTATCGGTGCGGAGGCCAGCTCCACGAGCGCGGCGCCATCGACGGTCGCTGTCCTGGCCGCGGCATCAAGGGCGAGTTCCTCGAGCCGATGGTCTGGCAGGACGCGGAACGTTGGCTACGCCACCCAGGCGACCTTCTCGAGGAGCTGGACGGCCGGGCCGAACAGGCTGCGGAGGAGGCGCGGCGCTCGATCGAGGTGGCATCGGTACGTCGTGTCCTGGCGGACCTCGACGCTCAGGAGCACCGGATGGTCGAACTCGCGGTCAAGGGCGCCCTGACCATCGCGCAGCTTCGGCCACAACGTGAGCGGGTCGCGACCGAGCGAGTAGCGATCGAGGCTCGACTGGCCGACCTCACCTCGCCCGGCCTCGAGCCCGCGCCGGTCGACGGCGACCTCCTCGAGCGGCTGCGAGCGAACCTTGACGCCGGTCTCACTGACAAGCAGCGCCAAGAGATCGTGCGGCTGCTCGTGGCGGGCATCACGATCACGACCACCGTCAATGCGGATGGCTCGAAGGAGGCCCGCGCCTCGATCCGCTACCGGTTCCCCGCTGTAGTCGAGACTCGCACTGGCACGGGTTCATCGCCGCAACCAGTTGGACGCGAGCCGGATATCGCACGGAGCCACGCGCGCGCGCCAGCTCGACCGTGCCATCCTCCAGCGGCTGGCGCAGCGCATCGAGCACGTTGCGATCGAACTCGGCCAGCTCATCGAGGAACAGCACGCCGCGGTGCGCGAGCGTCACCTCGCCCGGTGACAGGTTGGGGCCGCCGCCAACGAGCGCCGCGTACGAGGTCGTGTGATGCGGGGCGCGGAAGGGCCGCTCGCGGCGCAGGCCGCTATAGGCGAGACGTCCCGCGACGCTCTCGATGACCGTGACCTCGAGCGCCTCGTCGTCGTCGAGCGGCGGCAACAGGCCGGGGATGGACCTGGCGAGGAGCGTCTTGCCCGCGCCGGGCGGCCCGATCATCAACAGGTTGTGCGAGCCCGCGAGCGCCACCTCGAGCGCCCATCGAGCGTGGGCCTGTCCGCGGATGTCGGCCAGATCGACCGATTCCGGTGCCGCGCCGAGGTCCGGCAGGGCCGACACTCGTTGTCCGGAGCCGGTCACCGAGACCGTGGTCCTGCGTTGGGCACCGGCGGCCGTACGGCCCCGCGGGCCGGCCACGAGACGCGCCGCATCGTCGAGACCCGCCACGCCGACCGCCTCGACCCCGACCACGAGCCGTGCCTCTTCCAGGTTCGCCTCCGGCACCACGACGCGCTTGTGACCGGCCGCGGCGAGCGTCGCGACCATGGGCAGGACGCCCGGCACGGGGCGCACCGCACCACTCAGCGACAACTCGCCGAGCAACGCCCACGGGCCGCCCGATGCCCGGATCTGCCCCGACGCAACCAGAACGCCGACCGCGATGGCGAGGTCGTAGGCCGCGCCATGTTTGCGCCGATCGGCCGGTGCGAGGTTGATGGTGATGCGCGAGAGCGGATAGTCGAAGCCTGAATTCCTGATGGCACCGCGCACACGCTCGCGCGCCTCCGACAGCGCCGCGTCCGGCAGTCCCACGATGTGGCAGATGGGCATGCCGGGCGCGACATCGACCTCGACGCGGATCAGCTCACCGCGCAACCCACCGATGACCGCCGTGACCAACGTCGCCAACACGCCCGCAACGGTATCGACCGCCACTTATCGGGGGCTTGGCGGCGCCTCCACTGCGACTTGGCGATCGTGGATCGCCGAGTCACTCCAAGCGGTAGGCCAGCGTGACCACATCCAGATACCCGTTCGTCGCGGTGCTTTCCCCGACAACGTAGGCTGCCGACCCATCCGGCCGGATCGCCACCTCGTAGGCGTAGTCGTTGCCGCCGATACCGCCGTATCGCTCGACCCACTGCTGGGCGCCGGTCGATGCGTCGTAGGCGACCGTGGCGTAGTCGACCGAACTGTCGGATCCGACGCTCGCGCCGGTCACGACGACCGTCGAGCCGTTCGAGCTGATGGCGACATCGTTGGCATCGTCGATGCCGTTGGCCGGCCCGTTGTAGCGCTTCACCCACAACCGGGCGCCGCTCGACGCGGCGTACGCCACGGTCGCGTAGTCGAATCGGTACGACGTGCCGACGCTGAATCCGGTGACCACCACGGTGGCCCCGTCGGGGCTGACCGCCACGGCGCTGGCGTAATCGTCGCGCTGCACCGGCCCGTCGTAGCGGCGCACCCAGAGCCTGGCTCCATTCGATGCCCCGTAGGCGACCGTGGCGTAATCGAGACCGCCGCCCGATCCTGTGCTCTCCCCGGTCACGAAGACCTTCGACCCATCCGGGCTGACCCGCATCGCCTCGGCGAGATCGACATACTTCCCCGGGCCGTTGTAGCGCTTCAGCCAGACCTGGGCACCGATGGCGGCGCTGTAGGCGATGGTGGCGTAGTCGGCATCGCCGGCGGCACCGGTGCTGTCACCGGTCACGTAGACGGTCGACCCGTTGGGACTGACCGCCAGGGCTCGAGCGGCGTCATTGCCATCGCCCGGCCCGTCGTAGCGCTTCGTCCAGACCGTCGCCCCCGTGGAGGCGTCGTAGGCCAGCGTGGCGTAGTCGTCGTGCGTCCCCGAGCCGGGGCTGTAGCCGGTCACGAACACCGTGGCGCCGTCTGGGCTGACGCCGAGCGCGGTCGCATAGTCCACGCGATTCCCCGGTCCGCTGTAGCGCCGCACCCACAGCTGAGCGCCGCTCGAGGCGTCGTACGCGACCGTGGCATAGTCCAGGTTCGTGCCGGTTCCGAGACTGGCGCCCGTCACGAACACCCGCGACCCGTCGGGGCTGACCCCGATGGCCGTCGCCTGGTCGTAGCCATTGCCCGTGCCGTTGTAGGTCTTGTGCCAGCGAGCTGCGCCCGTCGCGGCGTTGTAGGCCAGGGTCGTGAAGTCGTAGCCGCTGGTCGTGCCGGTGCCGCCGCCGGTCACGAATACCGTGGCGCCGTCAGCGCTCACGGCGACCGACGTCGCTCCATCGTCGCTGTTGCCCGGGCCGTTGTAGCGCTTCGTCCACAGGGTGTCGCCGGGAGTGGCCGGCTCGACGCCGACCCGAGGCTGTCCGGCAAGGTCCGGCACAGGACGGTGCGCCGCCACGGCCGGCGCGCCGGTGAAGAGGGCCGAGGCTGCCAGGCCGACGAACACGGTGCGAGTACGAGTTCCACGCAATCGAGGACCCTCCATGTGACGCAGTCCCGCCGCATCGGCGGTCGCAGCGGTCAAGGGTAGCGCGTACGGGTCCGACCTCCGCTCTCCGGCGGTGGGGGCCACGCTAGACTCGTGCCCTCGGAGGTGAGGCGCATGGATCACGGCCAGATCACGGTTCGGAGCTACTCCGGCGTCACGCCCGATGAGGCAGCCCGAGCCTTCCAGATCGACTCCGAGCAGGCCGCCATCGCAGGCTACCAGCCGGTCTCGCAGGCGTGGCAAGGCACGAACCTTACGGTCACGTACCGGCGCGGACCTGCGACGAGTGGCGACATCGCCGGTGGTGGGCGCAGCCTGGCCGCGATCGTGGTCATCATCGGCGGCATGCTGGGTGCCGTCGGATCGTTCCTGCCGTGGATCACCCTATCCACGAGCTTCGATTCCATCTCCCAAAACGGCATCGATCGCGGCGACAGTTGGTTCAGCTTCCTGCTCGGGATCGATGGCGGCGACGGCTGGTTCAGCCTCCTGCTCGCCATCGGGCTCGTGCTCGTCGGCGTCTTCGGCGCCGCGAACGTCCGCTGGAGACCGATGATGTGGCCGCCGGCGTTGCTTGGCAGCCTCCTGCTCCTCGGCCTGGCGGTGTCCGAGATCGGCGACATCCAGTACCAGGTCGGCGAGCTCGATGGGACCATCGGTGTCCCGATCGGCATCGGACTGTGGATGATCGCGGCGGGAGCCGTGGTCGCGACCCTGGCCTCCTTCGCGCTCCGTCGTCCACGCAGTCGCTAGGCCGAATCCCGTCACTCGCTCGGCCAGCGCTCTGCGAGGATCGCCTCGGGACGCGGTCGGCGGGCCGTGCCGGGAGCGGTCTTCAGGCGACTCGCGGCCGCTGTCGCATGGCCGATCGCGACGATGGTGCGGACCATCCGATCGGGCGGCAGGTGGAGGATCCCTCGGGCGGCGTCCTGCACATCGTCGCGGATCCAGGTGATGCCGGCGCCGAGTCCGAGCATCGAGGCGGCGATGAGGATCCGCTCGCTGGCGCGGCCGTCGTCGTAGGCATGCGAGATGCGACGTGCCGGATCGTCAGGAAGGACTATGGCGATGGCGGCCATCGCGGTCCCCATCGGGCGGGTCTGGGGCAGGCCGATCTCATGGATCGCCCGGATCGTGGGCACGTCACACACGACGACGAAGCGCCATGGCTGCCCGTTGTTGCTGCTGCCCGACCACCGGGCGGCTTCGGTGATCGCCTCGAGTTCAGCATCAGTCGGCGGCTGGCTCGTGAATTCGCGGATCTGGCGCGTTTTCAGCAGTGGGCGGACGATGGCCATCGGAGATGTCGGTTCGAACACGTCCAGGACCTCGGGTTCGGAGAAACGTCAAGTCTCGCACCCGTGGCGCCAGACGCGACGGGTCAGGGAACCGTGTTCGCACCGTCGTGGACGTGACCGAGCGTCTCGAGGAGCAGGGTAACCGCCACGGCCGATGCGGCCACCAACGCCAGCAGCCGGTCGAGGTCGGCGAGGCCGGCGTGCTCGACCGATGATCCGACCATCCACCAGAACGAGTCGCGGAGCGCGAGGGCGACCGGGACGCTGATGCAGCCCGCGAGTGCGGCGTCGAGCAGCCGTCTGCGGGCACCGCCGAGAGGAACCGTCGATCGGACGATCCCCAGGTAGGAACCCGTTGCCACGAGCAACGCGAACATGCCGCACCAGGCCACGACAAAGACGAACGCGAAGATCGGCGGCGAGTACCCCTCCCTCACCGGTCCGACCTCCAACAGAGCCGCGAACCCCGTGGCGGCGATGGCGGCCGCGCTGACCGGGCGTCGTCGGACCCATGGCCACAGCCTGCCATCGACGGTCCGGATGACCCGCCTCGCGACAGGCTCCAGCCGGCCGAGCCGCCGAGACATCCGATCGACCAGGGTCGTCGCATCGGCGAGCCAGTCAGGGTGCGTCGGGGAGGATCGCGTCAGGCCGAGCGATCGTCGGCATTCGGCCACGACGACACCGACGGCGACGACCGCGGTCAGCGTGACCAAGCCGAGTGCCGCAAAGAGCGCTGGCGTCACCGATGTCCACGAATCGCGATCGGCTCCGAGCACGACCGAGATCCAGTCCGATGCCGCGGTCGCCAGGGAGATGGCGAGCAGGATCAGCAAGCCGTGCAGCAGGCCGACGAGCCGCCCCACCGGCAGCGGCTCGAAACGTCGGCAAAGCGCCAGCCGAACGGCCGAGAACGCTCCGAGGATGGGGATGAAGAAGATCGCGAACGAGGTGACGACGTCGTACGGGTCGTCCATCCATGGCGCGTGGTCGCCCAGCGGCCGCACTTCCTTGACCCCGAGCGCGAAGACCTCCATCGCGCCGGCCGCAACGATCGACAAGACGACGGCGCGAGCGATGCGGCGACGCCTGGCGTCTGCGACCGGCAGGAATGCGAGCGGGGCCACGGAGGCATCCATGAGGCTCGCATGGTCGCATAGCAGCTCACGCTGCACGCCGTGGTATACCAGCCGTGGCACCAGCCCAGGAGCCGTGGGGAGTCAGCAGTGGATCCGGTCCTTCAGGTCGAGGGGCTCGTCAAGCACTATGGCGCGGTCGAGGCCGTGCGGGGAATCGACCTGTCCATCGAGCCGAAGGAGATCTACGGCTTCCTGGGGCCGAACGGCGCCGGCAAGAGCACGACGATCCGTTGCCTGGTCGGGCTCCTCCGGCCCACCGCCGGCACGATCCGCGTCTTCGGCCTCGATGCCGCGAAGGATGGCGTCGCCATCCGCCGCCGCATCGCCTACCTGCCCGGTGAGCTGCGACTCCCGGAGCGGCTGACCGCGGCCCAGTTCGTCTCGAGCATCGGTCGCCTCCGCGGCGGGGAAGGCGCGGCACGCTGCCAGGAACTGGCCGGCCGGCTCCAACTCGACCTCGACCGGCCGATGCGCGAACTCTCGAGCGGCAACCGCCGCAAGGTCGCGCTCGTGCTGGCCTTCCTCGCCAACGCCGAACTGATGATCCTCGATGAACCGACCAGCGGGCTCGATCCGCTGATGCAACGGGAGTTCATCGTCCTGCTCCGCGAGGCACGCGACGCCGGTGCCACGGTCTTCCTCTCGTCGCATGTCCTGTCCGAGGTGCAGCGCGTCGCTGACCGGGTCGCCGTCCTGGGCGAAGGCGCGGTCGTCGCGTCCGGAACGATGGCCGATTTCCGCGGCCGTGCTCGTTCCCATGTCGAAGTGTTCTTCGCGGACGCGCCGCCGACCGCCGAGCTCGCCGCGTTGCCCGGACTGGTCGATCCCCAGGTCACCGGCCAGCACTTCACTGCCACCTTGTCCGGACCCATCGGGCCACTCCTGTCGCTCCTGGCTCAGCATCGGGTCGCCTCCATGCTCGTCGAGGAGCCCGATCTCGAGGAAGCCTTCCTCGACATCTACGGCGGAGGCAAGCCGTGAACAGCCAACGGTTCGAATTGGTGACCGGGCCGCTTCGTTCGATGCGCCGAGCGATCGCCTGGTGGTCGGCGGGCATGGCCGCGCTGGTCGCCGGCACGGTCATCTTCTGGCCGATCTTCAAGGGCTCGACCGGTATCACCGATGCCCTCAACCACCTGCCACCGACCGTCCTGACCGCGTTCGGGCTCCAGGATTTCGGCTCGCCGGCGGGTTACCTGCGGGCCAATCTGTACGAGATCGTCGTTCCCATCCTGTTCGTCGCGACGGCCGTCACGCTCGTCGGCGGTCAGACGGCCAGCGACGAGGCCGCCGGTCGCCTGGAGCTCTACCTGGCGCAGCCCGTCCGACGTGAGGCGGTCTATCTCGGGCGCGCCATCGCCGCGCTCATCGGACTGGCCGTCGTGACGCTCGCGCTGCTGGTCGTCCAGATCGTGATGGATGCGGTGGTGGATCTGCCGATCGACCTCGGGTTCCTCCTGCCGACCGTCCTGTTGTGCGCCTTCGTCGGGGTCTTCTACGGCAGCATCGCCTTCGCCGTCGCGTGTGCCCGGCCGCGGCCATCGGTGGTCATGGCGGTCGGTATCGAGCTCGCCGTGCTGAGCTACCTGATCGTGGCCATGTTCTCGTTCAGCACCGTCCTCCAACCGTGGAGCCAGCTCTCGCCGTGGAGCTGGGCATTCGCCGGGGATCCGCTGCAGACCGCCACCGATCTGTGGCGATACGGAGCGCTGGTCGTGCCGTCGATCGCCCTCGTGCTGATCGGCCTCCGGGCGGTCGCACACCGCGACATCGCCGCCGGCTGACTCCGAGTCGTGAGGCCGCCGCGCTGAACCCGACTCGTTTGCGTGCACGTGGCATGATCGGAGTCCGATGAGCGTCCCAGTCCCGACCGAACTCCTCGATCTCTTCGACGAAGCGGCCGTCGGCGTCCTCTCCTACCTGAACGACAAGGGCCAGATCGTGGCGTTCCCGGTATGGGTCGAGTACGACGGTGAGCGCATCCTCTTCAGTTCACCTGTCGGGTCACGCAAGGGCCGGTCTCTCAGCCAGCGTCCGGACGTCTCGATCACCGTCGTCAGCCCCGGCAACGCCTTCCACTACCTGTCCATCAGTGGTCGAGTCGTGCACGTCCGGCCGGACCACGAGCTCGAGTTCATCGATCGGATGTCGCACAAATACGTCGGCACCGACTACAACCGACGGACGCCGCGCGAGGTCTTCTCGGTCGAGATCGAGCGAACCAACACGCCGTGGCGCCGGCCGCAGAAGACCGAGTCCACCTGATCGGTCACCTTCGGTCGTCGACGCTGGCGCTGACCGCGGTGGCCCTCATCGTCGGCGCGTGCGCCGCCGTGCCGTCGCCGAGTCCTGTGCCATCGACGACGAGCCACCTCCCCGGGGCAACGTCGAACCCGGCGTCGTCCGAACCGAGCGGTACCGCGAGGTCGACGCCGGCCGGGCCGTCACCGAGTAGCCCCGATGAGACGCCAAGTGGGGGAGGATTCGCCATCTTCGCGGCCCCCGCGGTCCTCCCCCAAGGCGTCTCCCGTGGCGTGGCGTTCGCCGACGGCTCGGCCATCCTGCTCTGCGGCGGCCTGACGGCGTCGGGGACGACGGCCGACGTCCTGCGCATCGATCCATCCGGTGGCACACCGACCGTGGTCGGGCGACTCGCGCACCCGGTGCACGATGCCGGCGGCGCGACGCTCGGCGGCATCGACCTCGTGCTCGGTGGCGGCGAGACCCTCCAAGAGGCGTTCGTGCAGCGGGTCGCCGCAAGCGGCACCGGGGACGTGGTGGGCACGCTCCCGAGCCCGCGGGCCGACCTCGGCGCTGTGAGCATCGGAGGTCAGCTCGTGGTCGTAGGCGGTGGCGCCCTGGGTACCGCGGACGGGCGCGTGCTCGTGACGTCCGACGGCATGAACTTCACGGTTGCCGCGATGTTGCCCCATCCCGTCCGGTACGCAGGGGTCGCGGTGGTCGGCGGCGTCGTGCTGGTGATCGGCGGCGAGGCCTCGTCCGGCGACGTTCGCTGGATCCAGGCGGTCGATGTCGCTGCCGGCACCGCGCGGGTCGTCGGAGAGATGCCGCTGCCGCTCTCGCACGCGACGGCGCTGACACTCGGCGGAGTCGTCCTGGTTGCCGGCGGGCGGGTCAGCGGCCGCGCGCAGCAGGGCGTCGAGGCGATCGACCCGACGACCTTCGCCGTTTCGACCGTTGGCCAGCTGCCGCATGCCCGTTCGGATGCCGCCGGGGTCGTGCTCGACGGCATCGGCTATCTCATCGGTGGCGAGAGCTCCGTCCCACTGACGTCCATCGTCGTGATCCGGCCGGACTGACGTTCCCGCAGCGGTGGCTGCCGCCGGTTATCGGAAGATGCCGACCGGCACGACATTCACTCCGTCGGGATCGTTCAGGTACCCGTCGGCGGTACCCGCTTTGCGGTCGTGGCCGTAGCTCCAGATGATGGTGCTGGTGGCGGGGTCGAGGATCACCACGCGCTGGTTATCGTCGTCATTCAGCACGAACGTGCCGTCCGGCAGGGGTAGCGCCAGGCTCGGATGATCCATCTTCCCAGCGCCGATCGACGGGCCGTAGCTATAGACGAGGGAACCGGTCGCTGGATCGACGACGATCAATCGTCCCGGGTCGGAATAGTCGACCACGAGCACGTTGCCATCGGGCAGCAGCTGCGCATCCGACGGGTAGTGCAACGGCACGTGGATGTCGAATACGACCTGGCCGGTGGCCGAGAGGCGCACCAAGCGCGAACCGTCGATCTCGGTGATGAGCATGCCGCCGTCCGGCAGCGGCGTATCGCCATTGGGTTCGCCATACGTCTTGGGAGCGTTGTCGCGGCATACGCCGGTCTCGCCCCACTGCCGGACGATCTGTTTCGCGGGCGAGATTTCGAGGATGCGGCAGTTCCTGATGTCGGCAACGGTGATGTCGCCGTTGGCGAGCGGATAGGCATCGTCGGGATTCGACAACTGCCCGGGACCGCTGCCGGCGTGGCCGAAGTCTCCGTACTCCCAGACGATCTTCTCGGTCGCGATGTCGATGCGAACGATGACCTGGTTCTCCTCCTCGTTGGCCACGATCGACTTGCCATCAGGCGAGACGAACGCATCGTCGGCGGAGAAGGTCTCGCCGGCGGGCACGCTGCCCGCGACGGGGAAGCGCCACAGGACAGCGCCCGTGTCGTCCACGACAAGGAGGCGACCGTTCCCGTGATCGGCGATGAGCAGGCCACCCGGGAAGTGCGAACCGGCCCCGGTGGGCGGTGGAGTCACGGGTGGTGGCGACGCCGGGGCGCTCGACGGGTTCGCCCCGGACGGTGCGGGCGTCGAGTCGCCCGGGCTCCGCCGGGGCTGGTCGCTGGCGAGGGCCGACCCACCATTGGACGGACCTGCCGTCGGAGCTGACCTCGTCGGATGCAGTGACGCCCGTTCGCCGGCGCTATCGGGCGAGAGGTACTGCGTTACCACGACGCCGACACCGAGGGCAGCGATGACGAGCGCCCCAGCGACGATGCGGCTCCGCGTCAAGCGAGGTCGGCCGGTCTCATCGGACGGCGCCGGAGCGGCGGTCTTCGGGGATCGGCGGCATCTCCCGGAGCTTCTGCGTCAGAACCTGTCGAATCCATTACGAACGGCCCGGCAGCGCGGCGTCGCTACCGGCGCGCGCTCCCTTCGGTCGGGGCGAGCAGGAAGATCCAGATGTCCCAGCTGACGTGGCTGGCGATGAGCACGCCCATCGGGGCGCCCGCGGCGTACATGGTCGACCAGAACGCGCCGGCCACACCGGCTGCTCCGAACAGCGTGAAGTTGCCGGTCACGATATGGACGCCCCCGTACGCAGCGGCGCCCACCGCAGCGCCGCGCCACCGACCGAACCGTCGCATCAGCGCGCTCTGCACCAGGCCGCGCCAGAACAGCTCTTCGGCCGGACCGATGACCGTGGCCAGGCGCAGCGCGATCTCTTCTTTGGGAGCCGCCTCGCGCAGCGCGTAGATCTCGGCGATGTCGTCCGCGCCCGAGGGCACGAATCGGCGCGCGAACCGATCACCGGCTTGGAACGTGCCGTACAGCGCTGCGGCCGACGCGAGTCCGAGCGCCGCCTCCCGAACACCGATGTGCGTCGCGCGGGGCTCTTTCGCCGCGACGAGCGCGTACCCACCGAGGGTGAGTCCGGTCAGGGTCATGCGCGGCCAGAACCGATCGCGTGGGCCGCGGAACGTGGCTGCGAAGAGCGCCTGTGCTGCCGCCACGCCGATGACCGCGCGGATGATGCCCGACCGAGCCGCCACGATCAGGAAGCGCGACTGAGGAGCACGCCAGCCACCAGCAACGCACCGAAGACCATGTGCAGGCGTGCCGTCTGCACATCGATCATGACGATGGCTCGAGCCTGTCCGCCCGCTCCGAGCTCGGCCGCCCGGATGACGATGGCCAGCAGCGGCAGCGACAGCATCACGATCATCACCTGGGGCGGCAGGATGCCCACGCTGACCGCCAGGCCAAGCGTGATGTACGCGCCGAGCGTCATGGCCAGGTACGCGTAGTGCGCGAAGCTCGCGCCGAGACGCGAGGACAGCGTCGCGATGCCGGCTCGGGTGTCCTCGCTGATGTCGCGCCACTCGTTGCCGTGGAGGATCGCTGCCACGAGCAAGCCGATGGGCACGGACAGCCACAGCGAAGTCCAGGACCACTTGCCGGTGACGGCGAAATAGGCTCCGGTGGTCATGAGCGGGCCCATCAACATGAAGACGAGCGGCACGCCGAGCGCCCGGAACTTGTACTGGAACGGCGGCGCGGTGTAGAAGTAGCCGCCCGCCAGACCGACCAGCCCGAGCGCCACGATCGGCCAGCCACGGACGGCCGTCAGCGCCAGCCCGACAAGGATGGCGATGGCGAAGAAGCCGAGCGCCACGCGATAGGCACCGCGTTCGGTGATGCGACCCTTGAGGATGGCGTGGCTTGCCCGCGGCGAGGTGATCGTATCGACGCCCTGGCGGACATCGAAGACCTCGTTGATGATGTTGGTCCCCGAGTGGAGTGCCATCGCGCCGATGAGCGTGAGCACGAAGATCGGCGCGTCGAAGCGTCCGTCGGCGAAGGCGAGCGCTCCGCCCGCCGCGACGGGGATGGCCGATGCGGAATAGGCGAACGGTCGCAGGATCTCCCAGATCGCCCCGGCACGACGGCGGGCACGCGACCAGAACGTGAGCGTGCGATCGTCCTCCAGAGTCGATGCGGCCAGCGCATCGACGGCGACGGCCGCGGCCAGGGCAGGCGCCAGCGCGGGCCCTTCAACGGCCTGCCGCACGGGCTCAGCCGTCCGCTCGGATGCGGAACGCGCCGCCGCGGCCGACGGCGCAGGCAATCCGGCGTACAGCGCGGCCGCGGCAAGGATCTCATCGATCTGCTTCTGCTCCTGGAGCACCGGCTGGAGGAGCGGCAGGTCGAGATCGGACTCGGTGTGGAAGCGCAGCGCGGCCGCGGCCACATCCTCGCGCGTGCCGCAGAGCATGAACGCGTCGAGCAGCTCGTCGGGGATGAGGTTGCCGGCGGTGTGGAAATCCTCGGCGCGCCACGCGGCGGCGATGCGGTCGCGCAGCTCCCGGTCGAAGCCGGCCCGGGCGAGCGAGACGTCGCCGAGCACGGACATCATGTAGATGACGAACGGCTCCCGCTTCGCGCGGTTGAGCGCCTCGCGCCGCGTCTCGTCCACGAGCGTCAGCAGATAGCCGGCCGTTTCGAGGCTTCCTGGATCGCGTCCGGCAGCTGCCGCTCCGGTGCGGAGCCGCCCGATGATGCCGCGCAGCGACGGCACCGACTCGGCCGGCCTGGCGAGGTAGCCGTCGGCCTTCTCCGCTCCCAGCGCCACGAATTCCTTGCGGTACGCCGCGACGTAGATCGGGATCCGGTGCGGCGGCGCGAACATCGGCTGGATCGGCGGCAACCCCGGCGTCGCCGATGGCAGGCGTTCGCCCTTCCAGAGCGTCCGGACGTCATCGATGGCTCGGCTCACGCCCTCGACCGCTTCGGCGGGAGCGTATGGGATGCCCATCTGCTTCAGCCGCAGCGGCAACCCGGTGGCCATGCCCATGACGATCCTGCCGGGAGCCATCTCATCGAGCGCGGCGCCGGTCATGGCCAGCACGACCGGGTGACGCGTGAACGGATTGACCGCGCCGAGGGCGATGCGGAAGCCATCCTCACGCTCGTCCCGCCCGAGCTCCGAACAGATGGCGCTCACGAAGCTGACGGCGTCACGCTCGAAATAGCTGTCGTGGACCCAGACCGACCCAAGGCCCGCACGGCGAGCCGACGCCGCCCACGTCACCACCTCGTCCGCCTCGCCTCGGGCTGCGAGTCCGAGTCCAACGCGCCGGCCCAGGGTCGCCATGAGATCAGGTCCTTCACTGCGTTCGAGTCGTCAGCGCAGCCCTGCCGCGCGATAAGTTGCTACCGAATGGTAGCGCATCTTGGTGCGCTGGTCGCGTTGGCATTCCCCGATGGCCTCGACGCTCGCGATTGACCCGGCCAGCACCGGTCGCTACGCTCGGCGGCGTTGCGGTGTGCGATCGGTACGAAGGGGGCCACGATCTGACGGGGCCCGGGGATCGGGGGCGAACCGCCCCTGAGATGTCTGCATGGCGGCGCGCGTCGACGGTCGTGACCCCGCAGCGCGCGTCGCTCATCGCGGTGCTGATGGCTGCCGGCCTCATCGATACGTGGGACCTTGCGGTGAACGGCTTCGCAAACACGTACTACGCGGCGGCGGCGGTCGCCGGGTCCCGCGACTGGACCGCCTTCTTCTTCGGCTCGTTCGACGCGGGCGGCTTCATCACCATCGACAAACCACCGTTGGGGCTCTGGCCGATGGACCTCTCGGTCCGGCTGTTCGGCCTCAGCCCGTGGAGCGTCCTCGTGCCGCAGGCGCTCATCGGCATGGCGTCCGTGTTCGTGCTGTACCGCGTCGTGCGGCGTTCCTTTGGGCACGCGGCGGGGTTGATCGCGGCGGTCGTTCTGGCGCTGACGCCGGTCGCGGTCCTCCTCGACCGGTTCGATGATCCCGATGCGCTCCTGGTCCTGCTACTCCTGCTCGCGGCCTGGGCGTTCCTGCGGGCGCTCGATGACGGGCGCTTCCGGTGGCTGCTGGCCGCGAGCGTGCTGGTCGGGCTTGCGTTCGACACGAAGTACCTCGAAGCGTGGCTCGTCTTGCCGGCCTTCGCCGTGACCTACCTCGTCGCGGCGGCCGGATCGATCCGCCATCGCCTCGCCGGGCTGACGGTCTCGGCCGCGACCGTGCTTCTCACCAGCGGGCTGTGGCTGGTCATCGTCGATCTCATCCCGGCCGGCCAGCGGCCGTACATCGGCGGCAGCACGAACGACACGGCGCTCGATCTCGTGCTCGGCTACGACGGATTCGGACGCATCTTCGGCCAGCTCGACCCGGGGGTCGCGGCCAGTGGCGGGACCGTGTTCGGCGGAGCCACCGGGCCGCTCCGGATGTTCGATGCCGAATTCGGAGGCCAGATCAGCTGGCTCCTCCCGGTAGCCATGATCGCGCTGCTGACCGGGCTCTGGGTGCGGCGGCGGGCCGCTCGCCTCGACCCGCAGCGAGCCGCCTACCTGACGTGGGGCCTGTGGCTCGCCAGCTTCGTGGCCGTATTCAGCCTCATGTCGGGCATCGTCCACCCCTATTACGCCATCGCCCTGGCACCGGCCATCGCGGCGCTCGTTGGTGCGGGTGGCGTCGAACTCTGGACCCTTCGCTCGCGGTCACGCGTCGCGCGGTTCGCGCTGGCCTTCGCGCTCGTTGGGGGCGCCGGTTGGGCGTTCGAGTTGCTGGCAAGGACGCCCGGTTTCGCGCCCGGACTTGGCATCGGCATCGTCGTGGTCGGGGTCGTGGCAGCCATCGTCGTCGCCGTGCCGCCATCGGTGATGCTCTCCGGTCAGCGGCGCGGGGTCTCGCTCGTCGCCCTGTCCGTGGGTGGCGTCGCCCTGCTGGCTGGCCCCGCGGTCTATTCACTCGCCACGATCACGTCGGGGCATGCGGCGGTCGATCCCCTGGCCGGACCGAACGGCGCTTCCGCCGTCGAACGGGATGCCGCAGACGCCGGGGCCCTGGCGCCGTATCTCGTCGCGCACCGCGGGACGGCGACGTGGATCGTGGCCACGAGCCAGTCTCTCGCGGACGAGATCGAGATCGCCACGCAGGAACCGGTCATGGCCATGGGTGGCTTCAGCGGAGGGGACCCGACGCCCACCGTTGGGGGACTGGCGGCCGACATCGCGAGGGGTGCGCTCCGCTACGTCCTCATCGTCGCCGGTTCGGCCCCGACGGATCATCCTCCCCGTCCTGATACCGGTGACGAACCCGGGGCCGCCAGCCCGCCGCCCGCTCCCTCCATCGACCCGTCTGGTTCCAGCGAGGAGCTGCGCGAAGCCTGGGTCAGGGCGAACTGCGCCGCCATCGACCTGTCAGGTCTCGGGCCGACGGCAGGTCTCGGTGAGAACGTCCTGTACGACTGCGCGCCAACGACCTGAAGCTCAGGGGGTCGTGGCGAACGACCCGCACACGACCGCGCCGCTGACATGGATCGTGAGCGGCGCCGATCCGTCGGTCGGGCTGGTCGCCGCGTCACCGGAGATCTGCGCGCCCGTCGCGGTGACCGTCGCCGTCGTCGGATCGGTCGTCCGGTAGAAGTACTGGTCGTTGGCGGCGTCGTGCAGGAACGCGGTGAAGCCAGTGGTCGTCGCGAAGACGTTGACGCCGACGGGCGTCGTTCCGAGCATCGCGATGCCGACCGTCCCCGCCGACAGTCCGAATTGCGTGCTGGAGGTGCAGCTGACGCGGACCGGGTCGATACCGCCGTTGATGGACCCCGTGGGCGTGGTTGCCGTTAGGACCAGCGTGGACGTGCCGGGTCGCTGATCGCCGCAGGAGATCGAGCCGCTCAGGGAGGAGAGCAGGCCGATGCCTGTCGTCGCCGTGCCCGGGGCGGTGGTCTCGGTCACGGTCGAATCGATGTGCATGCCGACGGCGGCGTCGAAATCGGTCACGCCCGTACCGCTGAACTCGCGCGAGCGGAAGTCAGTCCCCGCACCGGTCGAAACGGTCACCGCGAACGAACCGGCCAGGATCTGCAGGTTGAGGGCGGGACCGTTCTTGCCGAACTGGCCGAGGACGAAGATCATCGGACCGTTGAGCGTCGGAAACGCACAGGCGATCGAGGAGATCGTGACCGGCCCGGTCAGGCTCTTGTCGCCGGTCGACCCCAGCGTGCCCTTGGCGGGTCCGAGATCCTGGGTCGGTGACGGGCTCGGCGTCGGGGAGACGGCGCTCGCTGACGGGCTCGGGGCGGCGGTCGGCGACGGAGTCGCGGAGGTGGCAATCGGAGTCACGGTCGACGTCGGCGAAGCGGTCGGTGCGGGGATCGTCGGTGTTGCAGCGGGCGCCGTAGCGGAGGACGTCGGGGTCGGCCCGGTGGTGGCTGACGAGCCGCCGCATGCTGCCGCGAGGAGTGCCGTCGCCAGCACGGCCGCCGCACCGAGCGATGGACCGGGAATCGAGTGCTTCGATCGGGCCACGATGATCTCCCCCCTTCTGTCACGCGATGCCGTCAGCGGTGCCCTGCGCCATCACTGCGGTCGGCGCATCATCGCATGGCGCGATGGTCGCCTGTCGAGGGAGTCCCGCGATGGACACGCGTGATTCCACCGTTGTCAAGCACGGACGGCCGGTGCACCCTAGGGAAATGGACGCTGCTACGAGAACGGCCACGAAACGTGCTGCCCGGATGATGGCCGGGACCCCGCGGGCGGCATCCGTCCTCGTGGTCGACCATGATGCTGTCACCCGCGGCCTGATCACCTATGCCTTGCGGCGGGCGGGCCTTAAGGTGATCGACGCGGAGACCGGCAAAGCCGCCCTGCACCTCGTGCTGACGAAGACGATCGCGCTCGTCATCCTCGACGTGGCGATGCCTGGCATGCCCGGCACGGACATCGTCCAGGCACTCCGCATCCGACCCGAGACGGCCACCCTGCCCGTCCTGTTGATGACCGGCTCGGGCGACTACGACAGCGTCGTCGAGGGTCTCGATGCCGGCGCCGATGACTTCCTGCCCAAGCCCGTGCGGCTGGACGAATTGGTCGCGCGGGTGCAGGCCCACCTGCGCACGCAGGCCGCGTGGTCGGGGGTGGTCGAGGCGGAACTGCGCATCCGTGCCGGGGTGGTGGCAGCACTTGGACGATTGGTCATCCCCTCATCGCCGGAGGATGCGGCCGAGGCAGTGGTCAACGAACTCGCCAAACGGACAGCGAGCGACCTCGTGGCCGTCCTGCAGCTCGGCGCCGGCGATCAGCTCCACGAACTCGCCACCTACGACCGGGCGGTCGGTGTCCGGCGTTGTGGACGGACGTTGCCAGCAGCACAGGCGCGGACGATCCTTGCCCGTGCTCGCTCAGGGCCGTGGGTGGACGAAGTCCAGGTCGTCGGGTCGGCCGACGCGGCGCCGGGGATTGCTTCCGCATCGACCGAGCTGTCGGCGGGAGCTCCGATCTATTCGGGCGATGACCTGGTCGGCATCCTGACCATCGGCGTCGGTCGTAGCCTCGGCCGCTCGCCGCTCGTGCACCGGGCGAAACTGCTGGCGGCGGCGATCGACTATGCCAACGTCCTGAGCACACGCACCGGATCTGCTTTCGCCGACCGGCGCGATATCGCCGCCACGCGCGCCCGACTGCGCTCGGTCGTCACCGCCGGCCGCTTCCACCCGGTCTTCCAGCGCATCGTCGAGCTCGAGACGGGAGCGATCGTCGGCTTCGAGGCCCTGACCCGTTTCGATGACGACACGCCACCTGACCAGCGCTTCGCTGAGGCGGTGGCCGCGGGGCTCGGGCGTGACTTCGAACTCGCGACGATGCGCGCGGCGCTCGACCAGGCGGCCCGACTGCCCGCGGACGGCTTCCTCTCGATCAACGTCTCGCCCGGCTTCGTTTTGCGCGGCCATCGCCAGCTCCGCCAGCTCGTCGCGGCCTCGCCACGACGGATCGTGCTGGAGTTGACCGAACACGTGCCCATCGCCGACTACGCTTCGGTTCGCAAGGCACTGGCCAGGATCGGCGCCAGTGGCCTCGCCATCGATGATGCAGGCGCCGGATACGCCAGCCTTCGCCACGTCCTGGAGCTGCGGCCGGCCTTCGCCAAGCTCGACATCAGCCTGGTTCGCGGCATCGATGGCGACGATCTTCGTCAAGCGCTCGCCACCGGCCTGCAGTTCTTCGCCTTCAAGTCAGGGTGTCGCCTCGTGGCCGAAGGCGTCGAGACGCACGCGGAGGCCGAGACCCTGCAGCGGCTCGGCATCCTCCTCGGACAGGGCTATCTCTTCGGCCGGCCGGAGCGCATCGCCTGACGAGAACCGGTCCGCACCCTGCCCGAGGGCCGATGGTACGGGTGGTGCTGACTGGCTCGGCTGTTACCCTGTCATCGACTGGTCGCCCCAGCACCGGGGCCGTCGTCCGGGTCCCCCATGGGCCGGACGTGCCACCGACCACGCAGCGGTCGAATTCCCGCACTCCGCGGGGATCCTCTGGCGTGGCTGTCCTGTGCGGATGCCAGCCTCCGAGACGACCGTCGGTGTTCGCAGCGACGCGCCCCCAGCCGTCGCCGCCGACCGAGATCCAGGAGGAGCCAGCTCCATGATCGCCAACACGCTTGGCGCGCGCTCGAAACGCGCGCGCCTGCTCGAACTCATCGTCGCCTTCAGCGGCGTCGTGCTCATCTCAGCCACCATCGGCCTTGCCGGAACCGTCCGCGCCGCAGATGGCGCGACGATGGCTGACGGTGCCGCGTCCGCACCGAAGCGCGCGGTCATCGTCGTCGGCCCATTCGCCGGCGATACGGCCAACGCGATCGAATCGGCCAACCGGGTCGCCGCCGAGGCCACGGCCATGGGCATGGACGTCACCACCATCTACGCGCCCCACGCCACCTGGGGCCGCGTCGTCAAGGCCGCCAATGGCGCCGACTTCTTCGAGTACATCGGCCACGGCAACGGCTGGCCGAGCCCGTACCGCCCGTTCCAGGAGAACACCAAGGACGGTCTGGGTCTCAATGCCCATGACGGAGACAGCGACTACAGCGTCAAGTACTACGGTGCGAACCGGATCATCGCAAAGATCCACTTCGCCCCGAACGCCATCGTGTATCTCAACAAGCTGTGCTATTCCTCCGGGAATGGAGAGGTCGGCATGCTCGTCCCGACCCAGAAAGTCGCCGTTCAACGCGTGGACAACTTCGCGGCTGGCTTCCTGGCCGCCGGTGCACGGGTCGTGTTCACGCTCAAGACCCAACCTGCCGAGACACTCATCGACGCGCTCTACCAGACCCACGAGACGATGGATGACTGGTTCAAGACGACCTACGACGGCGGCTGGGGTGGCGACCAGGCATCGGAGCGCGGTTGGATCGGGACACAGCCCGACCTGTACTTCGACTCCGCCCGGACGCCCGGGGCGACCATCCACATCGACCCGGATTCCCCGGTTGCGGGCGATCCGGTGACGGACGCGAAGGGCGCCTACCAACGCGGCGTGACCGGCGACCTCGCCTTCACGACCGACGCCTGGCTGGGCTCCGGCCACTGACCTTCAGTCAGGACTGATGATCGGTTCGAGGCGAAAATAAGTCCCGGCCGCCAGCACGTGGCGGCGACCAAGACGGTAGATGGCGTTACCCGGGAACGGGTGCTGACCGGTGGAGCGGATGACCGCCGTGCGCTCCGGACCGGGAGGGAGGCGCACGGCGCGGACCTCCACGGGAGTCAGACCCCGCATAGCGAGTTTCCCCTCCCCAGCGGCTTCGAGGTTCCGGGTCCATGCGCAGTCGCCGTTGGGATGACCAAGGTAGATCTGGCCGTTCGTCCGCAGCAGGCCGAGAAGCGTCGTGATCTGCCGGCCGCTTCGCCTCCCGGGCACCGTCAGCTCGACCAGGTTGCCGATTCCGTACGCGTGATGGGCGGCACGCAACGGCGGATCGAGCCAGCCAAGGATCCGGTAGAGACCCCTGAAGATCCGCGACCACGCGCCCGACACGTGTCCAAGGATAAGGCGCGCCGTTCCCTTCCACGTCGGTCAGACCCTGCCAAATCGCGCCGATGCGCGTGCTAGGCGGAACACGGCCATCGCTCGGCCGCCTACGCGGTGATCGGCGACTTGTCCCAGTCGATGGCGACCTCCTGGTTGCGGTTCGCCAGGTTGACAGCGACGGCCAGCTTGACCCCGGGTGCGATGCCGCCGACCTTGTCGAGCGGCACGCGATGACCGAAGACGGCCGGGAACGGTGCCTCTCCCGCCAGGGTCACCTCGACCGTGAAGAGCCACATCGGGTCGTTCAGATGCGACGCTTCCGCCGAGGGGTCGATGTCGCGCACGGTCTTGCCGAGCGGCTGGGCAGTGGTGATGACCGCCGTGCAGCGTGTGCCGGTGGCCAGGAGCTCCGCGGCGCTACCCTTGGTGGTCGGCAGGCTGCCGCTTCGGACGGCGCCGACGACGGCGCTGACATCGGCCGCCGACGGTTGCCCGCTCGCGTCGAATGCGACCTCCGTGCCGTCCGGCGCGGCAGGGTCGCCGTCGGCTGCGGAGCCGCCGATGCGACCGAAGTCGATCGAGACGTTGCTTGGCTTGGCCGGATCGACGAGCACGCCGATGTGCGCCCCGGGCAGGATCATCGGGATGTACACCCGCGGGACGATGACCTTGATCTCGACCGGGTATGGCGACCCGCCACCAGTCGGCGTCACCTGCAGGCTCAGCTTGTACTCCGGCGCATTCGGCCCGACGCTCGGCATCGTCACGGTGACGCCCGTGTCCGCAATGCTCTCGATGACCGCATCAGCGGGCAGGCCGTTCTGGATCGGGCTTGACGTCCCCGTCAGCTTGCGGATCAGCCAGGGACCCCACACGAACGGCGCCGTGATGGAGAAGATCACCACCACGACGACGAAGATGATGACGGGCACCGCGCCAGCCGGGATGAACGGCGGCTGTTGCACAGCGTCGATCGCCGTCAGCAGCGCACCCTGGACATCCTGGCCCGCGGCCGTCTCGTTGGCGAGGGTGTCGTTCTTCCAGGGCGCGTTCGCGGTGTAACTAGTGAACAGTTCGCTGCTCGAATCGATGAACCCGCCGATCTGGCCGTCTGAAACGGCCAGAGCGATGTCGAGCGACTTGCCCGTGTCGGAGCTCATCCCGGCCCCGTTGAAGAAGGCCGCCGTGGCCGGATCGCTCGCGGCGATGGCGATGTCGACGTAGACCGTGGCGTTGAGCTTGCTGCCAAGGTCCGTCGCGGCCGACTCAGCCTGTTGCCGGCCCGCCGCATCGAGGACGCCGGAGCTATCAAAGACGTGGCCGCCTCTCAGGAAGCCCTCGACGCGCGCCAGCGTGCTCAGCATCCAGCTCTCGGTCGTCTGCGGCCCGGGCGTCGAGAAGTCGTTGACCAGCGCCGTTCCGACCGTGCTGAGCTTGGCCTGAAGGGTCGGGCCGATGGTGATCGTCCCGAAGACACCCTGGCCGGTGATCAGCAGGCCGTCGACGCTCCACGCCTCCGCCACCGTGGCGTTGTCGGGCATCGCCGAACCCTCGTCCGCCGTGTAGAGCGCGACCCTGCCTCCACCTTCAGCCTCGATCTTCGCCGCCAGTGCCTCGGCGGTCGTGACCGACTGCGGCGACAGGAGCTTGCCGAGGTCATAGACATGGTGGCCGGGCGTGAAGGTCGGCAGCGTGGAGACGTCGGCGGCGACCGGCGAAGCGCCGGCCAGACCGAGGACCAGCAGCCCCAACAGGCTCATCGACAGGGCCAGCGACCGCCGCGCGGTCAGAGCGAACCAACGATCTCCTGACGTCCTGGACATGGATCCTTGCGGCGACCTCAACACGGGGGTTTGGACGAAGGCAGCACTATGCCATCCGGCCGCGTCCGACCCATTCCATCACCGCGAACGATGCGCCGAGCCCGCGTCAGGGGTCGATCGCGTCAGGCGACCGGCGCCAGGCGATAGACGAAGCCCTGTTTGCGCTCGAGGTCCTCGAGCTCGGTCGTGGTCCGCACGTTGTAGGTCGCGAGTTCGACGAGCTCGGCCGTCGGCAGGTAGCGCCGTCCGGGGTCGCCGACGAGCACGTCGATGCCCCGCCTTCGGGCTCGCTGCAACCAGGGCAGGACACGCTGCGCGAGCATCGCCTCATACCAGCAGTCGCCGGCCAGGATGACGTCGGCGTCGGGTGGTTCGTCGTCCAGGACATCGCGACGGACCACCCCCACCCGGCAGCCGTTCGCCCGTGCGTTGACGCTCATCGACGCGGCGGCGAAGACGTCGATGTCGGCCCCCGTCGCCTCCGACGCACCGGCCAGCATCGCGGCGATGGCGCACAACCCGGAACCGGCCGCAAGGTCGAAGACCCGCCGACCGGCCACTGCCTCCGGGTGGTCACGCAGGTACCGGCCGATGGCGATGCCGCCGGACCACGCAAATGCCCAGTAAGGCAGCGCTGCGTCTGGGTCGCCGGTCTCGATCTGGGCGGCGTGCCAGAGGGGCAGGACCTCGTCGGCAAGGTGAAGGCGGATCTCCTCGAGTTCCGGTACCGCACGCAGACGCGTGTGGCGCAGCACGAAGGCGCGAGGCGATGCTGCCATCACCGTGCTACGGCTGAGATCAGCGAACCCGGCTCTGCGCAACGAGTCATCACGCAGCGGCGCGGAGGCGCAGCCGATCGACCCAGGCGTCAAGGGCCGTGATGAGCTCGATAAGGGACGCTCGGAGCTCCGCGTCGGTCAGGTTGCCCTCGTGATCGAACGAAGCCGCGGCGCTGCCGACGAGCAGCTCCGGGAGCGGCATGACGCAGGCGCCCGTGAACACGAACGCCTCACGCAACTGTGCCTGGGCGCGTGCGGTCGAGCCCGTGCCCGGACTGGCGCCCATGATGGCGACCGGCTTGTCGCGCAGTGGGCTGGTCGCGCGCGGACGTGACGCCCAATCGAGCGCGTTCTTGAGCACGCCCGGGATGCCATGGTTGTACTCCGGGGTCGCCACGAGCATCCCGTCGGCCCTGGCGATGGCGCGCTTCAGGGCGGCGACAGCTCTTGGGTCGCCCGCGTCCTCGATGTCCTGATTGAAGAGCGGAACGTCGGCCAGTTCGAAGACGTCGATGGTGATGCCGCTCGGGGCCGACTCCACGGCCGCGCGGATGAGTCCGCGGTTATACGAGCCGCGGCGCAAGCTGCCTGCCATGCCCAGGATCCTGATCCTCTCGGTCACGCTCGATCCCTCTCGAATCCAGGCGGTCATGGGGCCGCCGCTGCGCCATTATCAGGAGCCGTGACCAGGACCGACGCGCATCCTCCTACATCGAGACCGGGCTCATCAGCTGGAAGTAGTTGCCGTCGGGGTCGGAGAACGTGGCGATCCAGGCATCGGGCGCTTCGCCCGGCTGATAGGGCTCGCGAACGACCGTTGCGCCGGCCGCCTTGAGCCGAGCGAAGTCGCCCTGCACGTCGGCACTCTCGGCGTTCCAGATCATCCGACCGGGCTCGGCGTTCTGCCCTTTGACCTGGTCATGCGGCCCAACGCTGAGAAAGCCCGCGCCCATCTGCCAGCCGGAGTAGCCGCCCATGGCCCAGCCGGGCGCGCCGAAGAGCCGGCTGTAGTAGTCGACCAGGCGCTGCGGATCCTCGGACCCGATGAGGATGCTGTTCAGGTTCATGCGGCCTCCTTGCGAGCTTGTCGAGCTCTGTTGTCGATCGGATGTCGGTAGCGTAATCGGGTTGGCCCGGGACGATCCCGCGGTACCGGATCAGTGCAGGTCGGAGACCCAGAGGTAAGTCTGGCCGTAGCCGTAGCCGATGCCGAAGACGGCCGCCGCAGCGACGGTGATGCCGCTGTCGATGCCCGTCATCGGGCCGACGTAGGGAGCGCTGAGCGTGGAACAGACCTTCGGCGTGCCGCTGCAATCGACCGTCCCCGCGGCTTGCGTTGGTCGCCATCCTACCCCTGCCTCCAACACGGCCTGGCAGTCGGTGCTGACCCTTGACATCTCGGCCGGGGCGGCAAAGATGGGCGACAGCGCGAGTGGCGCCACGTGGCGTTGCGAACGCGCCGTGCCGGCAAGGACCCGGTCCCAGATACGGAGGTTGACATGCGCCGCACTTCGTCCGTCGTGGCTTCGCTGGCGTTGGTCTTCGCCGCCCTCATCGTCGCGCCGTCGGCCGTCGTGAGCGCTCATCCGACGACCGTCACGCCCCAGGGATTCAACACGACCGAGTGGGCGTGGGTCGTCGTCCGCGATGGGACGTCGACGTATACGCCGGCCGCCAAGGACCGGGGCAATGCCTCCGGCGCCATCGACCGGGTCAAGGTCTTCGCTCTCGGGGTCTACGAGATCAAGTTCAAGGGTGAGGCCGATCTCGGTGGCGTGGCTCACGTGTCGGTACTCGGGACCAAGCCACGCGTCTGCGTGATCACGACATGGTTCTCGAAGGGCGCCGACGAATTGGTCGACATCGACTGTTTCTCCCGCACCGGATCACCCGCGGCGGCGACCTTCGTCGCCTCCTTCCTGGCAACCGATAACGAGTCTGGCAAGCTCGGCTACCTCTGGGCCGATGAGCCCCAGGCGGCCTCCGGTGACTACACCGCCGCCGGCACGTGGAGCTTCAACAGCACCGGCGGCACCAATCTCGTCGATCATGAGAGCACCGGCCGCTACCTCGTGACGCTGCCGAATCTCGGTGCATTCAAGGGCGATGTGCAGGTGAGTGCCTTCGTTGAATTCCCGACCCCCGTCCGAATCGCACCTGCCGGTAACGTGCCCTACAACGGACCACTCAGCGTCTGCGACACGGCTGGTTGGACGGAAGGCGGTGGCGACACGAACATGTACGTGTCGGTGGACTGCCGCGATGTGACCGGCGCACTCACCGATTCCTATTTCACGATGACCTTCATGCAGGGCCTCGGCCTCAAGGGCATCTCCGGGACCGGAGTCGCCTATGGGCTCGCCGATCAGCCGACGACGGCCTCATACGCGGCGCCGTCCGATTACCGCTTCTCGGCACCGGCCGGCACCGTGCACATCACGCGGCAGGGAACAGGCCGTTACACGGTCACGTTCTCGGCCATGCCGGAGGGCGGCGCCGTCCTGGTCAGCGCTGACACCATCTCGGCCCGTCGTTGTTTCGTCGGCTCGATCGACACCGCCGCGACGCCGCAGAAGGTCACGGTGCGCTGCATCAAGTTCGACGGCACGCCGGCCAACAGCCGATTCACCATCGCCTACGAGCGCTAGCCGGAGCGCGGCGGCGCCGCGTCGAGATCAGGGACTGGTGGTCGTCGTTTCGCAGACGACGGCGCCCTCGATGTGGAGGGTGAGCGGCGGTGTATCGGTGGAGGTGGCGTCACCCGAGATCCGGGCACCGTCGCTCGTGAAGCCGCCCACGGTCGGATCGGTGGACGTGCCATGTTTCGGCCCCGCCGATCCGGATCCTCCCGCAACAGCGACGTGACGAAAGCGGCCGCATCATCGCATGTCGGTGCAATGCCTCGGCGGTCGCCCCTGCACTAAGCTGGCGGTCGAACTGGAGGAAGGCATGACGGTGGGCGGTGGGTAGGCGTCGGCGCGACATCAGCCGGTGATCAAGGGCGCCGTTCGACCCGGCTTGATCGAACCGAATGTCCCGCTGATGCATCTAGGGGTTGTCCGTATGACGACCAAGCCCACCTGGGCAGGGCGCGTGCGGTGTCAGAGAAAGAGGCTCCTTGATGCTTCGGGCACGTCTGTTCCGCGGTCTGCTCGGTGGAGCGGCCGCCATCATCCTCGCGACATCGGTGCCGGTGGTCGCGGCACCACTGACCCACACCAGCGGGACCTGCACTCCCGGGTCCCGCAGCTGCCCCATCAGGCTCGATTTCGCGACCGGGGCGTACACCGCTCAGGCCGGGAGCCAGTTGCCCGGTGTCCACGCCAGGCGTTGGTTCGTCGTCCACACCGAGGCCACCCAGTCGATGGTCCTCGTCGTCGCAGGTGCGGGCCCGACGCGTGGCACGGTGAGCTTCCCCAACGGAACCACCTCCGGCCAGCCGGGCGGACGCATCTACGACGGCCTGGTGCCAGCGACGGGCGACGACCTGATCCTGGTCACCGAAAGCCAGATGGCCCAGGGCTGGTCCGGGCGGGTCGATGTGGTCGCTCTTGTCTACTGAGTCCCGGTAACGATGGTCGACCAAGGCGCCCTGCGAGGGCACCCGTCGGGAGCGATCCCAACCGCGTTCGCGGTGGCTCGGCCTGACGTGTCAGGCGACGGGTCGGTGGCCCGTCGCCTGGCCTTCGACCGGCTGACCGATCAACGGCTGCTGCGGGCATACCGCCTGGCGACGCTCGTGATGCGCGATGGCAACGAGGCGCAGGACGCCGTCCACGATGCTGCCGTGCTGGCCTGGACGCGCTTCGACGAGTTGCGCGACCACGACCACTTCGACGCCTGGTTCGACCGCATCGTCATCAACGCCTGTCGCCAGCGGCTTCGTCAACGCCGCGTCCGACCTCTGGTCAACGCTGCGACGCCCGACGTCGCGTTGACCGACGGCGCGACCAGCCGGGCCGAACGTGAAGTCCTCCGGCGTGCGCTCGACCGATTGACGCCGGAGCACCGCCTGGTGGTCGTGCTGCGCCACCTGGAGGGGTACCCCATCAGCGAGATCGCGACCCGCATCGGCGAGCGCGAGGGCACCGTCAAGTCGCGGCTCCACTACGCGTTGCGGGAGTTGCGGGCCGCCTACGAAGCGGCGGACAGAGGAAGGGAGAGCAACCAGTGAGCGACGAGAGGTTCGATCAGGACCTGCGCTCGGTGCTGGTGGAGGCAGCGCCGCGGGAGGTGCCGGCCGACCTGCGCCGCCGGGTCGCCGCGGTTTCGGTGAGTGACCCTGCCCCGAGACCGGCACCGAGGTTGGCCTGGCTCAGGGCGGCGCAACGGACGTTGGGCGCCGTGGCCGCGATCGTCGTGCTGATCGTCGTGGTGACCGTCGGTTTCGGGCTCGGCACGCAGCCTGGTGGCGGCGGGCACCCGGCAGGTCTCACGGA
Source organism: Chloroflexota bacterium (assembly GCA_003169735.1). GTDB lineage: Bacteria > Chloroflexota > Limnocylindria > Limnocylindrales > CSP1-4 > Palsa-1032. The sequence continues at coordinate 30,464 of PNAP01000103.1, forward strand.
TGGATCGCCGAGTCCCTCGGCCGCTCCGTCGCGAGCGTGTGTCGCCGCGGATCTGGCGGCGCGGATCACCGCGTGGCAAGGTGCCGCCGGAAGCCGGATCGCCGATGTCGAAATCACCAACACCGCTGATGACGCCTGCTTCGTGAGTGCCACGGTCGCCCTGCAGTTGGTCGACCAGGGCGGGCGCGTGCTCATCGACTCCAAGACCGTCGACGCCAGCGAGCCACCCTCGGTGACACGTACCGCTTCAGTGCCCGTGGCCACCGCTACGGCCACGCCCGCGCCCGACCTCGCGCTCGAGCCCGGCGACACCCTGCGGACGCAGGTTGCGGCATCCGACTACTGCGGACCCGCCGCCTCGCCACCCATCGGCATCGTTCTCGTCCTACCGGCGGCCGGCGGGTCTGTCGCTGCCGTGCCTGCCGACGGGGTGTCAAGCTCCGATGCCGTCCCGCCGTGTCTCGGGATCACCGGGGGCCACATCGCGATGAACGGTTGGCGGCGTTAGGCCGTCGCGGCACGGCTTCAGATGATGGCTAAGCGCATCATTGACGCGATGCCAAGGTCGATCGTCCTTCTGATCCTGATCACCCTGCTGGCGGCGTGTTCCGGTGCTGGTCTGGGAGCCACGGCCTCGCCGTCACCTTCCGCGGGACCCTCGCCGCTCGCCTCGGCCACGCCGACCGCCACCGCCACCGGGATGGTGGCCTCGTCAGGGACGGCGTCGAGCGGGCCGGGCGGCACCATCGAGCCGAGTTCGAATCCCGGTGGCAGCGCGGAACCGACTCCCCTGCCGTCGGTCCCTGCCATCGACCAGCCGGCCCTGCGATACCAACTGGTCGACCAGCTTGGGCGCCCGCTCTTCTGCGATCCAGACATCTATCCGATCGCGCGGGCCGACGAGCAGACGCTCGCCGAGCAGCACCTCTCCGGCATCCAGGCCGATGCACCGACCTACGCCGCCATCACTGGCCATCTCGGCATCGACCCCGCCGTCGTCCCGACCGCCGACCAGGTCCTCGCCATCTACGGTGAATGGAAGACGCTGCGCGCCATCGTCCTGACCCAGTCCGGCACCTCGTTCGGCTTCGACTACATCGCCGCTGACGCCGGCAGCACGACCTCGGGCTGGCACGTGGTCGGCACCGTCGACGCTGCCGGCACGGTCGCCGTGGCCAGTCGCGTCGCCTCCGGTATGCCGCCGTGTCCCATCTGCCTCGCCCGCGGCACACGCATCGCGACGCCGTCGGGCGAGCGCGCAGTCGAAGACCTGACACCCGGCATGCTTGTCTGGACGAGCGACGAAGCCGGGCGCCGGATCATCGGCGTCATCCTCCAGGTCGGCTCGACGCCCGTGCCGCCCACCCATCAGGTCGTGCATCTGGTCCTGTCCGACGGGCGGACCGTGGATGTCTCACCTGGCCATCGATCGTCCGACGGCCGGCCCATCGGCGACCTTCGGCCCGGTGATGCGATCGATGGCGCCACGGTCGTTTCGGCCGAGCTCGAGGACTATGCCGGACGCGCCACGTTCGACCTGCTGCCGTCGGGCCCCACCGGGACCTATTGGGCCAACGGCATCCACCTCGCCAGCACGCTCAGCCCGGCCACCGAGCCCTGACGGTCAGGGCATCGAGTCATCAGGGCATCGAGTAGACGACGGCGACCGCCAGCTTCGTCTCGTAGCCGCTCCCCGTTCGCCCGAGGTAGGCGCCGGAGTGCCGGATGGGTACGGCCGCCATCGAGACGATGCGCTCACCCTTCTGGGAGCGTTGCGCGGCGTCGCCGGCGATGGCCGCGTACAACGAGGTCGGGTCGACCTCGCTGCCGGTGTCGTCCGACACGTAGACGACGATGGTCTGGTTCGGGCCGGCGATGAATTCGGTCGGGAACATGCTCTCTCCCTGGCTGCTCAGTGGACGCGGGCTTCGAAGCCCGCCCAGAACGGCTCTCGCAGCTCCGCCTTCAGGATCTTGCCGGTGCCGCCCTTGGGCAGCGCATCGCGGAAGTGGATCTCGCGCGGCACCTTGTAGGCCGCCAAACGGGTGCGGCAGAAAGCGCGGAGCTCCTTGGCGCTCACTGATGTATCTGGTTTGAGCACGACGATGGCGATGGGCACCTCGCCGCGCTTCTCGTCCGGAGCGGCGATGACGGCACTCTCCAGAACGGCCGGGTGCGCACCGAGCGCGACCTCGATCTCGACCGACGAGATGTTCTCGCCGGCGGTGATGATGATGTCCTTGGAGCGATCCTTGATGAGCACGTAGCCGGCGTCGTCGATGCTGGCCATGTCGCCGGTATGCAACCAGCCGTCGCGGATGGCTGACTCGGTCGCCTCGCGGTCGTGGTAGTAGCCATCCATGACCGTGTTGCCGCGGACGACGATCTCGCCGATCTGCTCGCCGTCGGCGCGGACGTCGTGGCCGTCGGCATCGACGACGCGGACGCGGACGCCCGGGATGGCCCAGCCGGTCATCGACTGACGCTCCTGGCGTCGCGCGGCCGGCTCCGCCTCGCTCAGCACCTGGCGCGGCTGGGCGAGCGTGACGATGGGCGACGTTTCGGTCAGGCCGTAGCCGACGATGGCCTGCGTGCCGAGCTCCTTCTCGAGCGCCCGCACGAGGTCGGGCGACGCCGGCGAACCACCGATGATCAGCTGCTTGAGGCTGGACAGGTCGTGGCGCGAGCGTTCGCGGCTGTTGAGCACGGCATTGAAGATCGATGGCACGGCCAGCAGGCGGGTCACGCGGTGGCGCTCGACAAGAGCCATCAGGGCGCCCGGGTCGAAGCGTCGCAGGACCACGTGCCGCCCGCCGACCATGGTGAGGAAATGCGGTGTCCCCCAGCCGTTGACGTGGAAGAGTGGCACCACGTGAAGGACGACGTCCTCCTCGGTGAAGCCGAGGCCGATCTGGGCGGAAAGGCTGTGCAGGTACAGCTCGCGGTGAGTCATCGCGACGCCCTTGGGAAGGCCGGTCGTGCCGCTCGTGTAGAAGAGCTCGGCCAGCGCGTTCTCGTCGATCTGCGGCTCGAGCGGGTCGGTCGAACCGGTGGCCAGGAGCGCCTCGTATTCGTGCGTCGCGATGCCGGTCGGCTCACCTTCCAGCACCACGAAGGTGGGTCGTGAGGTCAGCTGAGGCAGCAGCGCTTCGACGAGCGGCAGGAAATCGCCGTGGAAGAAGACGACCTTGGCCGCCGCATGGTCGAGGATGTACGCAATCTCGTGGGGCGCGAGCCGGATATTGATCGGATTGAGCACCGCACCGGCCTCGATGACGCCGTAGTACGCCTCGAGCAGGTGATGCGTATTGAAGGTGATGAAGGAGACACGGTCGCCGGGCTCGACCCCGAGCTCGACCAGCGCGTTGGCCAGTCGATGCGTCCGGTTGGAGAACGTGCGATAGGTGAACTGCTCCTCGCCATCGATGACGCCGACCTTGTCACCGAAGAACATCGCCGCACGGTCGCGGAATTCGAGCACCGACAGCGGCACGAACATCGGCGCAACGATACCAGCGCGCGCGACGGCTCAGGTGCGAGCGTCAGCGACCGGAACGACCTTTGGCGACGCGACCGGCGCGGCTTCCAGGCCGAGACTGAAGGCCGCGAGGTCGGCCGCCACGAGGGCCGGCCGGGCCGGACCGACGATCTCAGCAAGCGCCTGGCGAACCGAGTCGGGGCTGACGATGGCCCGCCGCGCGATGAGCGCGCCGAGCGCCACGACGCTGACGAGTCGATCGTCGCCCGCTTCACGTGCCAGCGCCGTGCAGGGCACCGCGACGAGCTCGATGTCGCTCCGCCGCGGCTCGGCCTCGATGAGTGACGCGTTCAGGATGAGCAACCCGTCCGTGGCCAGCAACGCCTCGAACTTGGCGAGCGACGGCGGGTTCAGCGCGACGACGCTGTCCGCGGTGTCCACGATGGGCGAGCCGATGGGCCGGTCGGCGACGATGACCGTGCATGACGCCGTCCCACCGCGCATCTCGGGACCGTACGACGGCATCCAGGAGACCTCGCGGCCCTCGATGACCGCGGCATGAGCGAGCACGTGGCCGGCGAACAACAGCCCCTGGCCGCCGAACCCGCCGAAGATCGTCGCGTGCTGCATGGTCAAGCCTCGTCCTTGTCCTTCGATGTTGGGCTGTCCTTCATCCGGTCGACCATCACGCCGAGCGGGTAGGTCAGCACGACCTCCTTCGACACGTGCTCCATCGCCTCCGGTGCCGTCATGCCCCAGCCGACCGGACAGGTCGAGAGGATCTCGACGATCGACATCCCTCCCCCGGCCAGTTGGATGTCGAAGGCTCGCCGCAGCATCTTCTTGGTCCGCCCGATGGCCGACGGATCGGCGATCGAACCGCGTGCCGCGTAGGACACGCCCGGCAACAGGGCGAGCATCTCGGTGATGGGGATGGGGTAACCGGCCAGGTTCGCCTCGCGGCCGGCCGGGCTGGACGTGGTCCGCTGGCCAAGCAGCGTCGTCGGCGCCATCTGGCCGCCGGTCATGCCGTAGATGCCGTTATTGACGAAGATGACGCTGATGCGCTCCCCGCGGGCGGCCGCGTGGACGATCTCGGCGGTGCCGATGGCGGCCAGGTCGCCATCTCCCTGATAGGTGAACACGAACGCATCGGGACGGACGCGGCGGACACCCGTCGCCACGGCCGGCGCGCGTCCATGGGGCGATTCGACGAAGTCGATGTCCAGGTAGTCGTAGGCGAAGACGCTGCATCCGACCGAGGCGACCCCGATGGTCGTCGGTCCGAGGTGCATCTCGGTCAGCAACTCGGCCACGAGCCGGTGGATGATGCCGTGGCCGCAGCCCGGGCAGTAGTGGGACGATCGATCGGTGAGCAGCTCGGGGCGCTCGTAGATCAGTCGGCGCGTGTCGGGGGCCAAGGTCGTCATCGGAGCACCGCCGTGTCGGATGCCGCTGCTGAAGTTGCGTCACGGGCTCGTTCCATCACGGCGACCACCTCCGCCGGCGTCGGCACCATGCCTCCGGTCCGGCCGTGGAAGAAGACCGGCGTCCGGCCTTCCACCGCCAGCCTGACGTCCTCGACCATCTGCCCCGCCGAGAGCTCGACGACGACGATCGCGCGCAGGCGCGGGGCGAGCGCCGCGAGATCGCGCGACGGGAACGGCCAGAGGGTGATGGGGCGGAAGATGCCGGCGCGAAGGCCCGCCTCGCGGGCTCGTTCGATGGCAGTCCGGGCAACCCGAGCCGCCGTGCCGTAGGCCACGACGACGATCTCGGCATCCTCGAGTCGTTCGCCGGCCCAGCGCACCTCGCGTTCGGAGATGACGGCGTACTTCGCCTGCAGCTTCTGGTTATGAGCCTCGAGATCCTCGGGCTGGAGATGCAGCGACCGAAGGATCCGCGGCGGCCGACCGTCGGCGCCGGTCAGCTCCCAGCCGGCCGGTTCGCGCGGCGGCATCCGGTAGATCGGCACGACCGGCTCCATGGCCTGGCCCATCACGCCGTCGGCCAGGATCATCACCGGCGTTCGGTACCGCTCGGCCATGGCGAAGGCCTCGGCGACGAGGTCGACCGCCTCGGCGATGGACGACGGCGCGAGCACCGGCACGCGATAGTCGCCATGGCCATGACCCTTGGTCGCCTGGAAGTAGTCGGACTGCGACGGCGCGATGCTGCCGAGTCCGGGGCCGCCACGCATCACGTTGATGAGCACCATGGGCAACTCGGAACCGGCCATATAGCTCATCGCTTCCGCCATCAGGCTGATGCCCGGGCTGGAGGAAGAGACGAGGACGCGCGCTCCGGTCGCTGCCGCTCCAAGCGCCATGTTGATGGCACCGAGCTCACTCTCGGCCTGGACGAACGCACGTCCCAACTCCGGCATCCGGCGCGCCATCCACTCGAGCAGCTCCGCCTGGGGCGTGATCGGGTAGCCGAAATAGGCGTCGCAGCCGGCCTGGATGGCGGCCTCGGCCATCGCCTCGTTGCCCTTCATCAGGACCGGGCGGGCTGTCGTTTCGACCGTCATGTCAGGCTGCCTTTCGGTCGTGCGTAGACGGTGAACACCGCATCGGGGCAGATGCGGGCGCAGAGCGCGCAACTCGTGCACACGGCGGCGTCGGTCAGCTGGACGGCGTGATAGCCGAGCGCGTTGACGGTCGATTCATCGAGGGCAAGCACGCACTTCGGGCAGATCCCGACGCACAGGCTGCAGCCCTTGCACCGATCGGCCGCGATGTCGAGCGGTTCGAACGATCCACGCGCGCTGGTCGGCTGGATGACCGGCTCGACGGTGATGGCCATCGACTACCTCCGTTCACAACGTAGGCGCGCGGTCGGCCCGTCGGCAGGGCCGAAGGGTCCGTTCGGGCGGGCCGTTCGGCCGGTGGCCAGCAGAGGGATGTAGAGTGCCGCGAGGAGGTACGCGGTGCTCAGGATGGCCGTGGGTCAGAGCGATGACGTCGATCCGCCCGACGCCATCGCGTCCGTCATCGAGCAGTGCCGGGCGGGACTCGGCGAACTGAAGCCGCAGGCGGGCATCCTGTTCTCTGCGTTCGCGAGTTTCGATCCGTCGATCGTCTCGGCCGTGCGAGCGGCGTTCCAGGGACTTGCCCTGATGGGCACGACCTCGGCCGCCGAGATGTCATCGGTGACGGGCTACCAGGAGGATTCGCCCACCCTGTGTGGGGCGACGCGGTCAACGTGGCGAGTCGCCTCGAGACCACCGCCCCCGCCGGCCGGATCCAGGTCTCCGCCGTGGTCGCCGCCGCCCTTGGCGATGACTTCGAGCTCGAGCCACGCGGGGTGGTGGAGCTCAAGGGCAAGGGCTCGACGCAGGCGTTCTTCCTCGTCGGGCGCCGCGGCGCCCCGATGGCCGACGGCCTGCCCGTGGACGGTTCGGCGCCCGCGCGTTGACGGGCTGGACTGGTAGGCTCCTGCAACGGGACTCCACCGATGACCGGCGGAGCCGGACACCAGCGTGAGGAGTCGAGATATGGCCGAGCACCCCAATGCGACCCTGGCTCGACAGATGACGGCGGCCTTCCAGCGTAGCGACATGCAGGCCCTTGACGGCTTCATGTCCGACGACGTCATCTGGCACGAGATCGGCGTTGCCGAACCCAAGCGCGGCAAGGCGGCACTCGCCGCAGGGTCGGCCGGCGCGGTGATGGACTACGAGATCAGCGGCCGCCTGCACGACGTGATCGCCAACGACGACCACACCATCGCGTTGATCGACGCCACGGCGACCCGCAACGGCAAGACGCTCCACTATCGCACCGCCGAGATCTACCACATCCGAGACGGCAAGATCGTGGAGCGCTGGGCATTCTCTGACGACACTGAGGCGATCGCCTCGTTCTTCGCTTAGCCGGCGGGCGAGGCGTCGGCCAGTCGGGCGCGCCGCAGGTACTCCGCCTTGCGCGCATCACGCCGACGGAAGAACCACCAGAACCCGAGTGCGAGCACGCCGTAGATGCTCACGCTGGCGATGATGGTCGCCAGGCCGACCGCGCTCGGGTCCGGCTCGTAACTGCTGACCGGGTAGAGGATGACGTGGGCGAAGAAGAAGATGCCGATCGCCCACAGGACGGCCCAGCGGACCCGGCTCCACCGGAAGAGCGGCTCCCCGTGCAGGAACCGCAGCGGGATGAGCCCGATGGCGGCCGCCTCGATGGCGCCGATGAAGATGCCGGCGAGGATCTTGTTGGCGATCAACGCGGGACCGTCCGGGAGCGTCCCCGGCGCCGGCTGGAACGGCATGCGCAGGAACCACGCGGCGATGCCGACCGCCAGCAGCACGACCATGCCGCGAAACGCCATCCGACCCTTGTCGGCGGGGGTCAGCGCGACCGTGAAGGTGAACCCACCGATGATGCCGTAGACGTAGCCCGGCTCGACACCGGTCAACCGCGTGATGGCCACGCAGCCCGCAGCGAGACCCAGCGTCCAGAGCGCGACCCGGACCTTGCCGCGTTCCCGGTAGTGGCGGCGGACATAGATCTCGCTCGGGAACTGTGACACCGCCGTTCCGATGACGAGGCTCGCGACGGTGACGACGAGGACCGTCAACGGGTCACCGAACGGGAAGTCGTGGCTGAGGAGCGCATAGAGCAGCGTCGCCACGCCGAGGTACAGGGCGAGTCCCTGCCACGTGGACGAGATGGCGGCCACGCGCGCGGCCACCGACGGCACGGGCACCGCGTCACTCGCCCCCGCCGGTCGGCCGACACGGCGCCGGAGGCGGCGACCCTTGCGGCGCAGCCACCGACCGATGAGTTCCTGATGGGCCGACAAGGTGCTGTTGAAGATGGGCGTCGGCGCGCCGACCAGGAGCATCGCGAGGACCACGATGCTGGCGCTCCGGGCGAGGTCCGCCGGCGCCAGCGAAACGTCGAACGGGCCCGGCAGCACGAATTCGATCTTCGGGGCCGATGCCGTCGGCGGAGCCGGGCTCGGGCTTGGAGTAGCCACGGGGCCGCCGCCCGCCGGCGAAGGTGAAGCCCCGGGCGTCGCGCTCGCAGTCGCGCCACCGGTCGGGGGCGGCGACCCGGATGGTCCCGCCGTTGGCGTTATGGTGGCGCCGGGCGACGCGCTGCCTGGCGCGGCCGATGGCGATGCGGATGGTGTCGCGGTCGTCGGGGCCGGCGTCGGCGTTGCCACGACGACCGGCGCGGGCGGCAGCAAGAACACCGTGACGCGGCCATCGGCCGTCTCCGGAACGAAGAGGCGATCGGTCTGGGGGTCGACCGCCATGGCCGAGCCGGCCTCGAGGCCATCGAAGCTCGAATCGAAGGTCAGTGACCCATCCGCGGCGATGTCGAAGACGACCAGCCGCTTGGCGCCAGCGTCGGCTGCCACGATCTCGCGACCGGCGGAGATGATGCCCGCGTCGAGACTCAGACTGGACGCTCCCCCCGAAGCATCGATGGCCACGGACGCTTGGAGGGTCAGGGATCCATCGGCCGCGAGGGCGAATCTCGCCAGCGTGCCCGTCCCGCTCTCGACTGCGTACACATCGCCGGTGACCGGATCGACACCCACCCAATGCGGCCAGTCAGCAGCGATGCTGCCGGCGACGCTCGGAGACGCGTCGTCGAGGATGACCGATAGCGACCCGCCCGTGCTGCCCGACGCGAAGCCACCGGCGTTGGCGACGATGATGCGTCCGCCCGAGGCGACGGCGAGGGCCACGGGCACCTTGCCGGTCGGCAGCGTCGCGACCTTGGAGAGATCGGACCCGAGGACCGCTACCGAGTCCTCATCGGAGAGCGTCGCGAACAGCCGCCCGCCCTGTGGATCGAAGGCCAACGCCGTCGGGCCACTCGACAGCGAAACGGTGGCGATGACCGAAGGCGTGGCGGCTCGCCCGTCGATGACCTTGATGTCGCAGGTGGCCTGATCGGCTACGTAGACTCGCCCGCTGGCGGGATCGATGGCCACCGAATCGGGGAAGCCCCCGACCGCGACCCGCTGGCCGACGGCGAAGGCCGACGGATCGGCGCGTCCGTCGATGATGGCGACGCGGTTCTTGGAGAGCTCGGTGACGAAGATCCGACCGGTCACCGGATCGGCGACCGCGCTCCCCGGGTCGGCCAGCCCGCTGATGACGCCGAGCACCGATGGACTCGATGGCGTTGTCCCGCCGCCCGGGCCGCCGCCGAATCCGCCGAAGGTGCACGTGGCCGCAGCCGCGG
>PNAP01000021.1 GCA_003169735.1 Chloroflexota bacterium
CCGTTGGCGACGCCGTCGGCGCTGCAGTCGGCGATTCGGTCGGCTCGGGCGTGGCGGTCGGTGACGGTGCCGTCGACGGCGTGCTGGTCGGTTCGGCGGTCGGTGTCGCCTCGGAGGTCGGGGTCACGGTCGGACTCGGAGTCGGGCTGGGCGTCGGGCTCGGGCTCGGGCTCGGAGTCGGGCTGGGCGTCGGGCTCGGGCTCGGGCTCGGGCTCGGGCTCGGGCTCGGGCTCGGAAGGATCGGCGGGGTCGGCGGGGTCGGCGAATCGGCCAGACCCTGTGCTACTGGCGCCGGTTGGATCCACGTGTCGACGCTGTTGTCATTCGTGTCGTGACCATTTCCGAGCGCGCCGCCGGGCAACCGCTCCAGACTCGACCTGGCCGGTGGCGCCGCGCCGGCATGCCCCTCGACGAACGAGCTCGCCGCGTCCCCCCAGCTCAACGAATCGACGACGGCCCCGCCGATGACGCGCAGAACGACGCTGCCGCTAGTCGCGGAGAGGCCGCCTGAGTAGACGGCATTGGCGATCCCGGCGTAGATGCCGGCCGAGTTGGCGACGAGCAGATGCCGACCGACGTCGAGGACGGTCGGGACCGCCCAGGACTGCTTGCGCGTCACGGTCCCGCCGGTCGAGGTGACATAGACGAGCTCGAGTCCATTGAGGTCGAGCGGCACGCTGGCCCCGTCATAGATCTCCACGAATTCGTCGGAGGCACTGACGCCGCCGGTCATGACCTCCCCGACGAGCAGCCCATCGAACGGCGAAGCAGCCGCGATCGCGGAGGCCAAAGCGGTCGCACCGCCCATGCCCTCACCGGCCCGCGAGGCTAGCGCGCTGCCCGCCGCGGCGAGCAGCAGGACGACCACCAGGACCGGGTGGATCCAGGCGCGGTAGCGGAGCTGTGACATGTCCTCTCCCATCGGGCACGCGGCTGTTGGCGGGCCTGGCGGGAGGCGGACACCACGATGGCATGTGTCGCTTATCAGCGACTCACCGGCGCCTTATCACCCGATTGGCGCTGACTCGCTCTGCCGTTGGAGGCAGGCCGGTGCTCCGGCTGCGGTACGATGCGGGCCCCGCACCACTACTTCGCATCGAAGACGAGGAGATCGCCCGTTGGCTCGTGCTCGCGCCAAGAACATCGCCCGCACCGAAGCGCGTCGCAAGACCCGCGTGGACCGATCCAGCCAACTCGCTGACGCCGACAGCGGCGACATCGGCGCCTCGGGGGATGACCCGGCCGCAACGGCTGCCGCAACGGCTCGACGAGGGTTCCGGATGCCCGACGTGCGCGCCGATCTCCGCGCCCTACCGGACATCTTCCGGACGCAGCGGCTGCTCTGGATCCCCTTCGTGGTGCTGTTGGCGGGGTTCCTGATCTACTGCGCCTGGACGACCGGCATCCTCGCCAACGATGTCAACACGGCCGGGTTCGTGGCCATCGTGGTGAACCTCGTGCTCACGCCGAATTCGCTCATCCTGCCGCTCGTGGCCGGGTTCCTGGCACCCCGCGCGGCCTACCTCGTCGGGTTCGTGCTTGGTGTGGCACAAGCCATCCTCATCTCCATCGCCGCGATCCTTTCCATCAACAGCAGCGTGGCCGCGCCGGATGGCTCGACCGATGTCACGACCGGCGGCGAGGTCACCCTGGCCGCCATCATCAGCATCTCGGTCGCCTCGATCCTGCTTTCGACGGGTGCGGCCGCGTTCGCAGCGTGGTATCGCGGGTTCCTTCGCAACTCCCAGGAGCGAGCGCGGGTCAGCCGGGTCGAACGCGACAAGCAGAACGAGCTGAAGCGCAAGGAAGCCGAGCGCGAGGCGCGTCGGTCCGCATCCATGCGGCCGACCACCCAGCGTCCCGCTCAGACCACCAGCCAGCCGACCGGCAAGGCCGGGAAGCCGAACGAGCTGCCGGACGTTCCCAAGCCCAACGTCCTGACCAAGCCGTAGTCATCAGCCGAGCCGGCGCATGCCGGCGTGGCCGAGGTGGCGGACACCATCGGGGCGTTCCGGGCCGCCGACCGCTCGCGCGACCTCGGTGAGTGGCTGGATCCGCCGCGCGATGAGGTTCACGACGCTCGCCTCGCGCTGGAGTGTCCCCTCCACGTAGAGCAGCGCGTGGCGCCGGACCACGCCGCGCATCCGTGCCCACGCATCCGGCCAGAGCGTCACGTTGACCATGCCCGTCTCGTCCTCGAGCGCCAGGAAGACCGTGCCGCGCGCCGTCATCGGGTGCTGGCGCGTCACCACCAACCCGCCGATCGCGACATTGCCCGGCCATTTCGTATCCAGGTCCGATACGCGCAGTGCGCCGAGCCGGTCGAGCGCCGGGCGGAACAGGTCGATGACCTGGTGGCGGGCGTCGAGCGAGAGGATGGCGTAGGCATCGCCGAGGCGTTCGAGCTCGGACGGGGGCGGAAGGTCGGGTGCGTCGGTCGGCGGGAGTCGAAGGTCGAGCGGTCGACCTTGGCGCCGTGCCGCGCCGGCGGTCTCGCGCAGTTGCCAGAGCAGTTCGCGGCGCGGGCGGCGCAGCGAATCCAGCGCGCCTGCCCGGATGAGACGCTCGATGACCTCCTCGGAGATCTCGGTCCGTGCCACGAGGTCGGCCAGTGATGCATACGGCCCGCCGCGGGCGAGTTCCGCGTCCAGCGCCTCGCCCTCGGCCTCGCCGATGCCCTTGACGAGATGCAGCCCGAGGCGGATGCCGTAGCCGGGTGCGTTCGGCGCCGCGTACCTGTCTCGTGCCTCCTGCCCGGGCACCACGCAACTGGGCGCGCGGACCGGGTCGGGGCGCCGCGCGATGCCCGTGCCATCGGGGAGTGGCTCTCCGGGCATCCCCGCCCACTCGGTCGTGGTCCGATAGCGGCTGCGATTCACGTCCACGGGGAGCACCGCCACGCCGTGGCGTTTCGCGTCGTTGATGAGCACCTCGACCGGGTAGAAGCCCATCGGCTGCGCGTTGATGAGCCCGGCCACGAACTGCGCCGGGTAGAAGAGCTTCAGGAACGAGGATTCGTACGCCGTCCGGGCGAACGCGGCGGCGTGGCTCTTGTTGAAGCCGAAACTGGCGAAGCCGGCCACGCGGCGATACAGCTCCTCGGCGTCCTCCTCGGGCAGGCCGCTGACGCGGACGCAGCCCTGCACGAAACGAGCGTGGAGCTTCTCCATCTCGCCGGTGGAGCGCCAGGTTCCCATCGCCCGCCGGAAGCCGTCCGATTCGGCCGCCGTGTACCCGGCCACGTCGATGGCGACCTTCATGACCTGCTCCTGGTACAGGATCACGCCGAGCGTCTCGGCCAGGATCGGCTCCAGGCTCGGATGGAGATAGGTGACGGGCTCGAGACCCTGGCGGCGGCGCAGGTACGGGTGGACGGCGTTGCCCTGGATCGGGCCCGGCCGGATGATCGCCACCTCGACCACGAGATCGTCCAGCGTGGAGGGGCGGCTCTTGGGAAGCGTCTGCATCTGTGCCCGCGACTCGATCTGGAAGACGCCCACCGTGTCGGCTGCGCAGATCATCCGGAAGACCTCGGGGATGTCCTCCGGCAGGCGGTCGAGGTCGATGTGGACGGCGCAGTCGACTGCGATATCGCGCAGCGCATCGTCGATGGCCGAGAGCATGCGCAGGCCGAGCAGGTCGAGCTTGATGAGCTTCAGCGTCTCGATGTCGCGTTTGTCGTATTGGACCACGACACGGTTCGCCATCGTGGCGCGCTCAAGGGGCGCGATGTCCACCAGCGGCGCGGCGGTGATGAGCATGCCGCCGACGTGGATGCTGAGATGGCGCGGGAAGCCGTCGATGCGGGCACACATCTCGAGCCACCGATCCCACGGCGAGAGACCCTGGGTGGAACCGGTGGGGCGAGGCGGGATCGGATCGAGCGGGATGGCGCCGAGGCTCGTCTCCTTGATGCGCCGCTCAGCGGAGAGCGGCCGCCCAGCCGGGTCGATGCGACGTTCGGCGGGGAGCAGGACGCCCGATTCCGGGTCGATGACGCGGCCGTCGATCATGCCCGGTGCCCGTTCTGCGGCCGGCGCGGACCCTCCCCTCCCCATCCGTTTCCACTCGGACTCCGCACGGAGCCAACGGACACTGACCGGCGTATCGCCCGGGCCGCCCTTATCGTCCGATGGACCGGGGCGAATCTCGCTGACCGGCGCCAGCCCGTGGCCCGGCCGCTGGGCCGCGTGATCTGCTGCCAGTCGTTCGCGCAGCCGCGGCATGAGCTCGACCACGCGGGTCGGCCCCGCGTGGGCTCGGCTGGCCGAGGCCTTCGGACCCTCTGTTCGCCCGATGGCCTCGCGCCGCGGCATCCGCCCGGTGCCGTTTTCGCCTTGGCCACCCGTCGCCAGTCGACCGCCGCGGCCGTGCGCAAGTTCGCCCATCCCATCGACGAATCCCATCGCCTGCGCCCGTTCGCTGGCCACCCGTGACGCCTCGGTCGTGGCCGCCGCGACGGCCGACGAAAGGCTCCCACCCGCAGCCGTCGAGGAACCGGAGGCAGCCACTCCCTCCGCCGGCACCTGGAAGAACTCCGCGAACCCGCCCTCCGCCTCGAGGTCGCGCCGGACCATGACCGAGTCATACGTCTCGAGCGCCTTGGCCACGCGATCCACGAGCGGCCGCGGGAAGCCGAGCGCGTAGCCCACCTCGCGCACCGCCGACCGCGCGCGATACGTGACCACGTTGCAGACCATCCCGGCGTGGTCGGCGCCGTATTTCTCGTAGACGTACTGGATGACCTCCTCGCGGCGCGACGAGGCGAAGTCGATGTCCACGTCCGGGTACGTCGTGCGTCCCTCGTTGATGAAACGCTCGAACAGCAGCCGGTGGCGGATCGGGTCCACACGCGTGATGCCAAGCACGTACGCGACGACCGAATCACCCGCGCTGCCGCGACCCTGGGCGGGGATGTGGCGCTCGCGGCAGAACTCCATCAGGTCCCAGCAGATGAGGAAGAACTCGGCGAGACCGGTGCGCTCGATGACATCGAGCTCGTGCGCCATCTGCTTCACCACGGCCGATGTCATCGGGTGATACCGCTTGCGCGCGCCCTCGTGGCAGAGCGTCTCGAGGTAGCTGTACGACGTCTCGTTGCGCGGCACGGGGAAGCCGGGGAAGCGGTATCGCTCGAAGCCGAGTTCCACCTTGCACCGCGCGGCGACCTCCCCGGCCGCGGCGATCCCCTCCTCCCAGGCGCGCCGGACGAGCGGATCCGCGTCCGACTGCCCTGGCGGCAGGGCACGCAACTCCCCTTCCTCCTTGAGGTGGAACTCGGCGTTGGGGCGGCGGAGGTGGGCGCTCTCCTCGAGCGTCAGGCCGTGGCGGATGCAGACGAGCACGTCCTGCAGTTCGCGATCGTCGCGCAGCGCGTAGTGGGCATCGTTGGTGACGAGCGTCGGAAGGCCGACTTCCCGGGCCAGGCGCGCGAGCTCGGCCACCAGCCAGTCGTCATCTGGTTGGAGGTGGTGCTCGAGCTCGACGAAGAGGCTCCCGGGGCCGACCATGGTGGCCAGCCGACGGGCGGCGGCCTCAGCCCCCTCTCGGTCGCCGGCGAGAAGGCGGCGCGGGATCTCGCCGTGGCGACAGCCCGTCAGACAGATGAGCCCGTCCGTGTTGCGGCCGAGCAGCTCGTGCGTGAAGCGCGGCACGCCCTTGGTGCCCGCCAGGTGAGCGGCACTGGCCATGCGGCACAGGCTGGTGTAGCCCGCCGCGTTCTGCGCCAGCAGCACGAGATGCGGGCCGAGCTCCCGTGGCCGCACGCCGCGCAGATCCTCGCGCCGCGCCTCGCGATGGCCGGGCGCCTCTTTGCGGGTGGCTTGGGGAGGACGTGGCTGACCCTCGACCGCCATCTCGACCGCGGGATCTGCGACCATCGCCGAGGTCGTGCCCCTGATGCGTCGCTTCCGACCGGCGAGCACCAGGTGCCCCGGGTCCGGGACGGCGGTGTCGCGCAACTCGATCTCCATGCCGACCACCGCGTGGAGCCCCGCCTCCTCCGCCGCCGAGGAGAAACGGACCGCGCCGTACAGGCCCTGGTGGTCCGTGACCGCCAGCCCCGAAAGCCCGAGCTCGACCGCCCGCTCGACCAGGTCGGCCGCACTCGACGCGCCGTCCAGGAACGAGAAGTTGGAGTGGCAATGCAGCTCGGCATACGGGACCGCCATGGGCCCGATGATAGAACAGATGTTCTATCTGGCTACTTCCCGGCTTGCAGGCTCTCGACGATGGCGGCTGCCAGTGCGGTCACGTCCGGCGACCCGAGGCCGGTGGCGGCGTCCCAGCCAGGGCCGGCCGAATCGTGAAGGTTGCCGGCGAGCGTCACGTCGTGGAACGCCGGCGGCGAGGTCGGCGACGCAGCGATCTGGTACAGGAGCGGGCCGAGACTCGGCAACGGCCCGAGACCCTGCTGCGCGGCGAGTTGCTGGACGAGCAGCATCGACGCCGCCCAGAACGGCGTCGCGGCGCTGGTCCCGGAGGTCGGCTCGAAGACGGGCTCCGTGTCGCCCTTGGGCGTGTGCGCGAAGATGAGGCCGCTGTCGGCATCGGCCGGACCGGCCACATCGGGCGTCTCCCGGAAGTCGCCCGACGGATCGAGGCCGGCCGCCACCTGCCAGGTCGGTCGGGGATAGTCCTTGCTCGGCCCTCCCCCCGTGCCGGCGTTGCCAAGCGATTCTTCCCACGCCGCCTCGCGCAGGTACGTGCCATCCTCGCGCACCCAGAGGAACGTGCCGCCGACCGAGATGACATCCGGGCTGACGCTCGGATAGAGCGCCGAGAGGCGATCGTCGTTGACGTCGCGCTGGTGCGCGCAGCTGAATGCGCCGCTGTCGCCGCTCGCGGCAAAGATGCTGATGCCCTGCGCGACGGCCCGATCGAGCTGGGTATCGATGAGGTCGCGCTCCGCCTTCGGCCAGTCGATCTCGCAGCCGCCCCAGCTGTTGGTCACGATGTTGGCGCGCCCGTCGTCGAGGATGGCCGAGAGTGCCGTCGCGAACGACTCGTTGGGGTCGGTCTCGTAGTCGATGATGGTCGCGGCGGGCGCGATGGCCCGCACGATGTCGATGTCGAGGTTGACCTCGTCAGTGCCGTCGCCGACCACCGGCTTGTAACCGTCCGGCACCGGCCGACGCTCGACCGGCTTGGACGTGATGCCGACCTGCTGGTCGAAGGCCGCGACGTCGCTGGCGAGGAACGAATCGAACGAGACGACCGCGATGGTCTGGCCCTCGCCGTGGAAGCCGGCGTCGTGGAGTGGCGCGATGTCGTAGGCGATCGCGGCGTCGGTCGGGGTCATGCCGCCATCGGGCACGTCGGCGGTGAGTGGCGGAACGAACATCGGCCGGATGCGCGGCGTGGTGTCCAGGCCCGCGATGCCCGCCACCGAGTCTGCGACGCTGGCGGCGATGCGCGGGTCACCCTCCGGCACGTGGTAGCGGCCGGCCACGGGGTCAACGAGATCGACCAACTGGATGCCCAGCAGGTTCTCGACGTCTGCCGCGCGGCCGCTGACGCCAAGGTAGGTGCGGCCGAGATCCTGGCCGACGACATCGAGGTGAGCCGAGGTAAGCCACGCCTTGACCGAGTCGATGGCACTGTCGGGCAGGCCGAAGCGGGCGGCAAAGGCCTGGGCGGTCAGGTGGCCGCGGTAATCGGGCGAGGACGGGTCGGCGATCGCCTTGAGGTAGGCATCGAGGCCGGCGCGGCCGGGCAGCCGCAGTGCGACCTCGAAGCGGATGAGCTGGTTCGGGTCGGTCGGTCCGGACGGGATCGCGGCGGAGAGAGCGCTCGCCGTATCCGCGTTCTGCGTCACGGCACTCTGCGTCGCGGCACTCTGCGTCACGGCAGGCGGCGCGGCCGCCGGGCTCGAGCAGGCGCCGATGGCCAAACCGGCGGCAAGGATCGTGGCGATGGAGCGGCGCATCGATGTCACGTGCCTGGCGCCCATTCGAACCGCTTCAGGATCGGGTCGACCACCTCGCCCGAGACGCGGAACCAGGTGCCGGAGTCAGGGATGGTCGTGTCCGGGTCGATGATGAGGACCGTGACGGCGACCGTGTGCTGGCCATCGGTCGCGGCCATCACCACGAGCGCGACCGGCGTGACCGAACCCGCATCGCCGAGATCGCCACGGTAGGAGGTGACGATCGCCGGGATCTCGCCGATGGACGGATCGTGCACGCGCGTCGCCGCCGAATCGTCCTTGGTGAGCGAGGAGATGTTGCCGCGGAACGCGTCGACCATCGTCTGCTGCAGTTCCTGGGGAGTCGTCGAGGCATCGGCCCCGTCGACGCGGACAACCACCTCGACACTGAACTGGTCGATGGCGGCGTCGAACAGGACGCCACCGCCATCGAGCTCTTGGGGCGTCAGATACGGCGGATAGTGGATTCCGTAGCCGTAGGTCGGGTCGGTGTAGATCGGCCAGATCTCCAGGGTGGGACTGTTCGAGTCCTCGTTCATCGGCTGGGGCAGGGCGAGACCGCTGGTGGGGGCCGGCGTGGCCGCCGGCGTCGGCGTGGGGCGTTGCGTCGGGGGCGGCGTCGGGATCGGCCCCGGGGTCGCGGTCGGCGCGGGCGTCGCCTCACTGGTCACCGGCGGCAGCGTCCCCGGCGGGCCGCCGCATGGTTGGCCGGGATCGCACGAGGGCGGCAGCGGTTGAGGGGCGAAGACGAAGATAGCCACGGCCGCGATGGCCAGGATGATGATGAGCGCGGCCGCGAAGGCGAGGACGAGTCGGCCCGCCGACATGGCCGATTCCCCGGGTCCGCGACCGGGGGTGCCCCACTGGGATACGGGCGGTCCGCTCACGCCTCGGGTCCTCCGCCGGTCGCGGGCGTCGCAGGTGCCGACGTGTCGGGCGCGGCGGCCGGTCGCAAGCGGGCTTTCGGCAGGGCACGAAGCGCCACGCCGCACTCGCCGCAGAAGGTGTGGAACGGCGTTGCCTTGCCGCAGTTCGGGCAGATGATGTCCGGCCCGATGGGGATCTCCAGCGACTCCTCGATCAGCCCGCCGTGCAGCACCAGGCGCAGCCAGATGAGGGCGATCGCCGCCAGGATGACCTGGGCGATGAGCGCCGGGATCTCTGCCAGCAGCAAGCGCGAGAGCGCGGCCAGGACCAACAACAGCCCGCCCGATGCCAGGGCCACGGCCGGATGGCCCAGTCGGCCGAGGCGGCTACGGTCGCGGCTGGGCGCCCGATAGTGGAGCCACAGTGCGCCACAGGCCGCGCCGACAGCGCCGCCGGCGATGAGTGGCAGGGCAACGCCCTGTGCCAGCAGCCGGGCGACCCACAGGGCGCGATCGGCGGTCGGGAAGAGACCGTCTCGGAGCAGGTCGATCGACTGGGCGATGATCTGCGCACCGACGAACGCCGCCGCGGCCGTGGCGCCGAACGTGGCGCCATCGAGCATGTCGTTGAAGCGCGGATAGCGCAGCAGCACGATCGGCCCGATGAGCATGAGCGCGCCCGAGACGAGTGGCACAGCCACGCCGAGGACGGCGATCGACGTCGCGTCGTAGCCTCCCGAGAGCACGTTCTGATGGACCGCCGCTCGCAACACCAGGCCGGTCAGCGCCCCGAGGATCGCGCCCGAGACGAAGGTGAAGACGTAGATGCGGAGTGGCTCGTCCTCGTAGATGTCGACGTCGTACAGGTAGACGACCATGACCAGCGGCACGAGCACGGCGGCCGCGACGAGCGCGACCGGGAACGCGCCGACGGCGCCCAGCACGACCACGATCGCCGTGCCCAGAAGCAGTGCCCAGCGGAAGGCGCGCATCTCGTCGCGCGGCAGCTGCGGGAAGATGGTCGAGATGATGCGCAGCGAGAGCGCCGCCTCGGTCGGGTTGGCACTGAAACCGCGGCGGGCGGCGGCGACCGGAGCTCGTCCACGCCGGTGACCGCAGCGCACGCAGTACGGCGTGTCCGCCGTCTCCTGTCCGCAGTCCTCGCAGATGATCATGCCAGTCCTCCCCGCGACCGGTTGCTGGTATCGGAGGGTAGCGCACCGGACATGGCGCGCGCAGCCGAAATGGTCGCCGAGGACCTCGCCCCGCGACGCCCAGCAGCGACACCCGCCGAACGGCCTCGCTATCCTCTGTGTGATGCGACCGACTCGCCGTGAAGTGCTCAGTGCCGGACTGCTCGTCCTGGTCCTGGCCGGGCTCGTCTTCCTGATCGTCATCGGCAACATCCCGCCGGGCGGCCCGCCGACGCTGCGCTGAGTCGCACCTCGCGCGCCTGGCTCCCGGACCGTTCCAAGAAAGCGGCGAACTTCGCGCCGTTTGGGCGTCACATCGCCGCGCGCCAAGCCGTCGTAACGGGCACAACCGCAACGCCTATCTCGTACGTCAGTCGGGCTCGGTTACTCCTCACCGGGCCTGACGGACCCCTATATCCGACCTCGACCCCGGTCTCCCCCGGGGTCGAGTCGCGTCTGGGCCACGGATGCGTGGCGCGTGAGTCATGGGGCGCTCAGTCATAGAGACGCTCGAGGTGCCACGTTCCGTCGACGCCGTCGAGGTAGACGAGCGCGAGCAGGTTCGCCCCAGCGATCTTGAAGTAGTCGCGGATGAGCGGTCGGCGCCACCACGCTTGCTCGATACGCCAGCGGTTGCAGACCTCGATGGGCTCGCGGCGGCCGGCCCAGATGAGGACGGTCGGAAGGCCGGACGGATCGGGCTCGACCTCGATGAGCGGGTGCTCGGCGATGAGGCGAGTCATGCGCCCGCGGATCTGGTCCGGGCTGCGGTGGCGGGACTCGGCGGCGGGGAGGCACTCGGCGGCGGGGCGGCGGCACTCGGCGCTCCGGCGGGGCGCCACGCGAACCGCTCCTCGCTGACCCCGGCCTCGGAATCGAGCACGTGTGCCTGGAGGATCCTCCCTGCCCCGAACCGGATGACCAGGCTGGCCAGCTGCCAATCGAGTCGAGCCTGGCGCGCCAACTGCGGCGTGAAGAGCCCCAGCTGCTGGCCAGCCGCGGGGGCTGTGCCATCGAGCTCAAGCGCCAGCCGTTCGACCGGAGAGGTCGGCGGGTCGGCTTCGAGTCGAGCCAGGAGCAGGCGCTCGAGCAGATCCGGCACGGCCACCGGTTCGGGCAGCGCCTGGTCGTAGGTGCGCAGCACGCCCCGTTCCAGCGTCAGCACCAGCGACGCGCGGCTGGCACCCGCGCCGCGCGCGCTCAGCTGCTCGCACAGCGTGCCGCACAGGTGATGGAGCACGAAGCGGAGCGGCTCGATCTCCCCGACCGGCGGCTCCAGTTCGGCCTCGGCTCGCAGCCGCTCGATGGGCCGGCGCGGCCGCAGCGGTCGACCATCCAGGCCACGCGCGAGGTCGTGCAGGTCCCCGCCAGCGGCCCCGAACCGCGCCAGCACCGCCGAGCGCGGCAGCGCGGCGAACTCGCCGATGCGCGTCAGCCCGAACAGCCGCAGCCGATCGCGCGTCTCGGCGTCGGCGGGAAGCAGCTGGATGGAGAGTGGCGCCAGCCACTCCGCCTCGACCGCCGCGCCACCGACCGGGATCGCCTCGAATGTGAAGTGACCGCCGCCGCCGGCGGACGAGGCACTCCCCCGGCCACGCGCCACCGCAGCGCCGACCACGGCCGCGACCTGCGCCCCGAATCGAGTATTCCCGATGCCCGTCCTCGGCGACCCGGGCAGGATCGAGGCGACCGAATCGACTACCCGCGCCGCCAGCCTCGGCTCATCGCCCCACAGTCGACCGAGGCCCTCGATGCCCAGGAAGGCCTGCCCGAAGGTCGGACCCGTCGGCTCGATCTCGCCTTCGATCGATGGCGTGAAGGCGGCCAGTGTCTCGAGCGCCCGTTCGAAGACCGTCCGATACGCCGGCAGATCGACCGGCAGGAAGACCGCCTCCGGGACCAGGTTGTGCGCCGAGCCGAGCGGTTGGTCGCGGTGGACCCCGAGCCGCTTCGCCGCCGGGCTGCAGTCGAGCACCGTCCCCGGATCCCAGGGCTGTCCGCCGAGCACGACGAGCTCGGGCAGCGGCGGGCGGCGAACGGCTTCGAGCCGAAGGGGAAGATGCGGCCAATCGAGATAGAGGAGGCGCAATCGCGTTCACCGGCCCGCGAACCGATGGGTCGCCACCCGTCGTTCGCCCTCGGAGGCGTAATGGATCTCCAGCGCCACGTGCCGGCCGGGCGGCCCGAACCGGTTCTTGGCCACGGTCACGCGCGTCTGCTGGCCGACCACGTCGCGCCCGAGGCGGATCCACGCCTCCCGTTCGAGCTCGAGGCGCAGGCCGGTCACCTCGGCCAGGGCGCCGTGCAGGCCACCGGGCAGCGTCGGCGGCTCCAGGACGATGAACCGGGCACCGACCCGCTTGGCATGGGCCGACAACCGGCGGATGGCGCCCTCCTGGCGGGCGGGGAGACCGACGGGCAGGTCGACGGCGAGGAGGTCGACCGCTCGACCCGACAGCAGGGCGCCGGCCAGCGCGAAGCCCTCGGCCGGGTCGGCCGGGCGGATGACGAGGAGCCAGCGCAGGTCGACGCCGCGCGCCACGGCATCGATGGGGTCGAAGGCGCGGGGGAGATCGAGCCACGCCGCGATGGCGCCCTGGGCCTGGGCCTCCGCGATGCATCGGAGGGCGAGCGTCGTCTTGCCGCTCGACAGGTCACCGCGGATGGCCGCACTCGCCTGCCGGGGGAGACCGCCGGGGCCGAGGGCGGCGTCCAGATCGGGGAAGCCGGTCGAGACGATGTCGTCGCGGAGTGGCTCGAGCGGATCGTGGCGCGGCCGCGCGTCCGGGCTGGGATCCGGTTCTGGGTCGAGGGCGGGGGCAAGCGCAAGCGCGCCGAGGGTCAGCGGGCGACTTGCCTCACGGCCGGATGCCGTCGCGTGGTCAGGTGGCGCCACGTGGCCAGGTGCCGGCAAGTGGCCAGGTAGCGACCCGTGGCCGGATGCCGTCGCGTGGTCACCTCCGCCGAGTGCCGCAGGGCCACGTGCCGCCGCCTCGCCGAACGCGGTCGCCGCCGCGTGGCCGCTCGCCCCATCGCCGTTGCCGAGCCGGATCGAGGCGCTCCCCCATCGACTCTGGAGCCGGGCGAGCGCACCCGCCAGCGCCTGCTCGGCGGGGTCATCGGCGAGTCGTCGGGGCGTCTCCATCGCCCGACACATGATAGAACATCTGTTCTAATCGTCAACTGCCTCGCTCGTTTTCACGATCACTGAACAAGCGGTCACCCACGACGCTCTAAACCGGCGGAACAGACCTCGATTCGCCCCAAGAAACCGGCGCGACACCATCGAACGACCCGCATTACGATCGCCCGACCACGCGAATCGGTCCTCCCGGAGCTGGATCGCACCCCTTATGACCATATCGAGCGCGCCGTGTTCATCGATCGTAGAAAGGCGCCTGCCAAGGCCGCCGAACCCCGATGGATCAACGCACGGCAACTAGTGAGCGTTGGGGTGTCACCAGCCAGAACCGTGAAAACTGCGAACGAATGCACCGCCGGTCACGCTGAGCGCGTCGTTCGGGGAAGGACTCGGTGAAGAGCTCAGTGAGGTCGGCGGGCCCGGCGACGCGGGAGCCGACACGAAAGCGGTCGGCGAAGCGGTCGGCGACGGCGCGGCGGTTGGGGTCGACACGCTCGTCGGGCTCGCTGTCGACCCTGTGATCGATGGCGCTTTGGCCAGGTTCAACACGACGATCGCACCCACGATCGCGAGGACGGCCAGGCTGAGGCCGACGCCAACCGGCGAGCGAGGCCGTAGCCCGGGGCCACGCTGGACGGTCGCCCTGACACGTGGCGATGCGCTGACACTCCGTGTGACGTCGGCCGGCGATCGACCCGGTGTGGCGGACGAGGCGAATGCCACAACGGCCTCCCGAAGTCGGGCGTCGAAGGCTTCCAACTGTTCGTCCGTCATGGTTCGAGCTCCGCACGAAGGTGCACGAGCAATCGATGCAGGCGGCTGCGGGCGGCGGTGGGTGAGATGCCGAGGTGGCGGGCGATCTCATCGGAGCTGAAGCCGAGCGCGTACCGCAAGCCAAGGAGTTCGCGGGCGTCGAGATCGAGCGTGGCGAGAGCGCGACGGAGGTCCAGGACCGATGCGTCGCCAGGAACCGCGGGCGGGTCGACAGCGGCCTCCAGGTCGCGGCCGCGACTCCGCCGGCGCAGGATCTGGCGCGTCTCATTCGCCGCGACGGCGCACAGCCACGGCCGTAGTTTGGTGTCGTCTCGCAGGCGCGGAGGGCGGTCCCAGAGCCGCTGCCAAGCCGTCTGCGTGGCGTCGCGCGCGACCTCCTGATCGGCGCCGATCACGTAGCAGAGCCTCACGATGTCGGCGTCATACAAGCCGACGACCTCTTCGAAGGCCGCCGTATCTCGACCAAGGACTCGCTCGATCAGGGTGTTCAAGCCGCGAGCGTACTGCCACGCCGACCACATCCGAGCAAGTGCTGCATACCAAGAGATGAATGCCGATGCCGTTCTGTTGCGCGAGTCGCCGACCACAACAGTCCTAGCCGGACGGCACGGTCCACGCGATCAGTCCCGCGCCAGCGTCCGGCGCGGGCTGGCACGATGCCGCCGGATATACTCGACAACGCCTCGTGGGGATGTAGCTCAGTTGGAAGAGCACTGCGTTCGCATCGCAGGGGTCAGGGGTTCGAGTCCCCTCATCTCCACCATGTCATGAGTCGCGACATGGGTG
>PNAP01000016.1 GCA_003169735.1 Chloroflexota bacterium
TGGCCATCGTCATCGTCCAGAGCGACCTCGGCGCAGCGCTGCTCTTCTTCACCGTCTTCCTGGCCCTGCTCTACGTTGCAACCCGACGCTTCGCATACGTCGCCCTTGGCATCATCCTGTTCCTCATCGGGGCGGCCATCCTGTATGAAGTCGTCCCCCACGTTCGGACCCGCGTCGACATCTGGATCGACCCGTACGCCGACCCGCTGGGCACCGGCTATCAGATCATCCGGGGCCTGTATGCCTTCGGGCGGGGCGGCATCCTCGGCACCGGCCTCGGCGCCGGTCTGCCCCAGGTCGGAGGAGTGCCGGCAATCCCGGCGGTCCACACCGACTTCGTCTTCGCCGCCCTGGCCGAGGAACTCGGCATGCTCGGCGCGCTCGCCATCCTGGCGCTCTACGCGGTCATTGCCGAGCGCGGGCTGCGCATCGCGGCCACCGCCGCGGACGACTTCCGAGCGCTCCTGGCGGTCGGGCTCACCCTGGTCATCGTCATCCAGGCGGCTCTCATCGCAGCGGGCAATCTAAAGCTCGTGCCGCTCACCGGTATCACCCTGCCGTTCGTCAGCTACGGTGGCTCGTCGCTGCTGGCCAACGCCATCGTGGTCGGGCTGCTGCTGGCACTCAGCGATCGCGGCGTCGAGCCGCCACCACCACCCCGGACGCGACCGCGCTTCGCGTTACGCGCAGGCTCGGGCGCATGAGCCCCCGTCGCCCGCCGTCGCGCAAGGGCAAACCGGGTGGCGACGTGCCCAGCGATGGCACGCCGCCCCAGGATGGCACTGGGCCGCCCGGTGGTGATGTGCCTGCCGGAGGCACGCCGCCGAAGCCGCGACGGCGTCGCGCCGTCAGTCAGCGCGCGCGCGCCGTCCCTCAGCCGCCGCCCGAGCCGCCGCTGACGCCGCCCGACGCCGCTGCCCCGCCGGCGAATGAGCTCCCGCTCGACGCCGCCGCGCCGGAGACCTGGCCGCTCGACGCCAACGCGCCGCCCGAGCGAACCGACGCCTTCGCCACGGCGTCACTGAGGGCCGAGCTGCCCGTCGCCGGACCAGTCCCGCAAGCGCCGCCACCCCATCCCGAGCCACAGCCAGAACCCGACATCTGGGCGGAAGACGCGTCGGACGCCGCAGACGCGCGCCCTGCGCCGCCGATGATCACGACCATGCCCAGCATCGCCTCGGCGCTGCTGAGGGTCGGCCTCGCCCTGGCCCTCATCTTCGGCGGCCTCGGCGTCGGCCTGGGGTACTGGCAGGTGGTCGAGGCGCAATCGCTGACCGCCGATCCGGGCAACCCGTTGGTCGAGGCCGCCATCCGCAACGCGCCGCGCGGCTTGATCTACGACTCGCAGGGGACGGTCGTCGCCGAGAACGTCCGTTCGGCCGGTGGCGGGCGCCAGCGCAGCTACCCGGTCATCGCCATGGAGCCGATCGTCGGGTACGAGGGCCTGCTCGTCGGCTCGGCCGGCCTTGAGCGCGCCTACGACGCCGACCTCAGCGGCCTCGGTTCGTTCGGGCCCGGCGGCGACGACCTGCGCAAGTTCCGGACCGATCCGTACGACCCGGCCGACCTCTACCTGTCCGTCGACAGCCGCTTGCAGCAGGAAGCGATGAACGACCTCGGGAGCGATCGGGGCGCCGTGGTCGCCATCGAACCGTCGACCGGCCGGATCCTGGCCATGGCGTCGACGCCGAGCTTCGACCCGAACCAGCTGACCGACCCCGTCACCGGGCAGGCTTTCCTGGCCACGCTTCAGGGAGATGACGCGTCACCGCTCCTGGACCGCGCCACCCAGGGCCGTTACGTGCCAGGCTCGATCTTCAAGATCGTGACCTCCATCGCGGCACTCGGTTCGGGCGCCATCACGCCCGCCACGACCTACGCCGACCAGCCGGCCGAGTACCAGACCGGCTTCGATGTCGACGGCTTCCGCATCCACGACTCACCGCGCGACTTCCAGACCGATCATCCGCTCGACTACGACGAGGCCATCGAGGTCTCGAGCAACATCTACTTTGCGCATGTCGGGCTCGACACCGGGGCTGGTCCGATGCTGGCCTGGTCGGCCAAGCTCGGCTTCGGCGCCCCCATCGATTTCGACCTGCCGACCGCCAGCAGCCAGCTCACCAACGGTGGTGGTCCGCTGGACGGCTTCGCGGACGACGTCGAGCTCGCCAACGCCGCCTACGGCCAGGCCGAGACGCTCGTCACGCCGCTCCAGATGGCGCTGGTCGCCGAGACGGTGGCCGACGGTGGCGTGCTGATGCGTCCCCACCTCGTCGACCGGCTGGTGACCCAGAACGGCGAAACCGAGACCATCGACCCGACGGCGACCAGCCAGGTCATGTCGTCCGACATCGCGACCATGATCACCACGGCGATGGTCCAGGCGGTCGAGGGCAAGTACGGCCACTTCTACACGGGCGAGGCACAGATCCCGGGCGTGACCGTGGCGGGCAAGAGCGGCACGGCCCAGCTCGACAACACGCAGCAGCCGCACAGCTGGTTCATCGGCTTCGCGCCTGCCGAGCATCCGGTCATCGCGGTAGCGGTGATCGTCGAGAACGGCGGCCCGGGGCGCTCGCGGGCCGTACCGCTCGGCGGTGACATCATGAAGCTCTATCTGAGTCTGAACGGCGGATGACGCCGCGGGACAACCGAATCGCGTCCCACGGCGTACCATCCCCCGACTAGCGAGGGACCGAATGGTGGCAACGATCCAGGAATCAGGCGAGAAGGTCGCGGCCAACGTCGAGCGTGTCATCGTGGGCAAGCACCACGAGGTTCGCCTGGCGCTGGTGGCGCTGCTCTGCCAGGGGCATCTGCTCATCGAAGACGTGCCGGGAACGGGCAAGACCGTGCTCGCGAAGGCCATCGCCCGCAGCCTCGGGTGTTCGTTCCGGCGCATCCAGTTCACGCCAGACCTCCTGCCCACGGACGTGACCGGCCTCTCGATCTACAACCAGAAGACCCAGGAGTTCGAGTTCCGGCCAGGCCCCATCGTCGCCCAGATCGTGCTCGCAGACGAGATCAATCGCGCCACGCCGAAGACCCAATCGGCGCTGCTCGAGTGCATGGAAGAGCGGCACATGACGGTCGACGGGGTGACGCACCCGATGCCCGAGCCGTTCCTCGTCATCGCCACGCAGAACCCCATCGAGTACGAGGGCACATTCGCATTGCCCGAGGCGCAGCTCGACCGGTTCATGATCCGCCTCCGCCTCGGCTATCCCCAGCCGCTCGAGGAGATCGTCATCCTCGATGAGCAGAAGCGGGCGCATCCGCTCGAGGAGATCGGCGAGGTCCTCTCGGTCGAGGAACTGCGCGGCATGCAGGAAGGCATCCGACAGGTCTACGTGGACTCGTCGGTCAGTGACTACATCGTGCGGCTGGTGGGCGCCACGCGCGTCCACACCGACGTCTACCTCGGGGCCTCGCCGCGCGGGTCGCTGGCGCTGTATCGCGCCGGCCAGGCGCTGGCCGCGCTGTCTGGCCGCGACTACGTCATCCCCGACGACATCAAGGAGCTGGCCGAGCCGGCGCTTGCCCACCGCCTCATCGTCAAGACCTCTGCCACGATCAGGGATATCGATCCGGGGGCGATCGTGCGAGAGCTGCTGGGGATCATCCCCATCGAGGCTCGCAGTCCGACCCAGGAGCGTCGAGCCGTCCGACCGGTCTAGCCCGATGTTGCGCCGCATCCAGTTCGCGATCATCAGCATCGTCCTGATCGTCGGTGCGTTCTCGACCGGCGCCGACTTCCTCTTCTTCCTCGTCTATCTCGGCATCCTCGTCGTCGGTGGCGCCTACGTGCTGACCCGTTTCGGACTGGCCGATCTCGAGGCCGGCTACGTGGTCGACGGCCCGCATGCGCACGTCGGCGACACGCTCCGCGCCACGTACACGGTGCGCAACGCGAGCCGCCTGCCCAAGCCGTGGTTGGAGGTGCACAACCCGACCGCGCTGCCGGTGCCGTTGCCGGGCCGAGCCATCGCGCTCGGTTCGCGTGCCGAACGGTCATGGGTGGCGCGCGTGCCACTGACCCGGCGCGGCCACTTCCGCATCGAGCCGATGATCATCCGGACGGGCGATCCGTTCGGGTTGTTCGAGTCCTACGCGTCGGTCGGGTCACCGGCCACGCTGATCGTCTATCCGGCCGTGCAGCCGTTGCCCCGCTGGCGGCTCCCGTCGGCCACCCTCGAGGGCAGCAAGACCAGCCCCGAGCGGACCATCCAGACGACCGCCATGGTCACCTCGATCCGGCCGTACGTGACCGGCGATGCGTACAACCGCATCCACTGGAAGAGCAGCGCCCGCCAGCAGGAGCTCCAGGTCAAGGAGTTCGACCTGGAGCAGACGGCCGACATCTGGATCTTCCTCGACCTTGACGCGGCCGTCCACACCGGCGGTGATGACACCGCGACCATCGAGACCTGCGTCAACGTGGCCGCCGCCATCGCCTCGCGCGCGCTGGCCGAGAACCGGTCGCTCGGTTTCACCGCCGCCGGCGCGCGCGTCGCGGTTCTGCCCGCCGATCGCGGCCCGCGCCAGCAGCAGAAGGTGCTGCAACTCCTCGCCGCTGTCGAGGCCGACGGCACGATGCCGTTGCGCGAGCTGCTGGTCGAGGGACTGCCCCGCCTTCGACGCGGCATGTCGGCGGTCGTCATCACCCCGTCGCTGGAACGCGACTGGATCCGGCCACTGACCACGTTGCGCGGCCGCGGCATCGGCACCACGGTCTGCATCGTCGACCCGCTGGCCCACGACGAGGCGACGCGCGGAGCGCGCGGACTCGAGCCGGTGCCCGCCGCCGAGCGCGAGGATCGCAGCCGCGCGGCCAAGGCCCAGCACTACGCCCTGGCCGAATATGACCTGCTGGCCCACGTCATCCGGCCGGGTCGCGCGCTCGGTGAGCAGATCCGGTCGACCGGCATGGCTGCTGCGATGGTCCGACGATGACCACCGCCGCGTCACTCCGGCCGCGACCGATCTCCATCGCCACACCGTGGTGGCGGCGCGCTCCCAAAGAGGGCTGGGTGACGGTGGCACTCCTGCTGCTGATGCTCGTCACCATCGGTTTGGCCATCGACAACGCGAACTGGGCGGGTCTCTCGTCGGACGGCGTGCAGCAGACCGCCTTCCTGCCGATGGACATGGTGCTGGCCGGTCTGGTCGGGCTGCTGCTCGCGAAGACACGGCTACCACCGCTCCTCGCTCACTTCATCGGGGCGTGCATCGCCGGTGGTTTCCTGCTCATCGCCACCGCCAACGCCATCTCGGACGCACCCTCGCTCATCCAGCGGCTGCGCGACGTCAGCTCGTCGGCGAGCATCTTCTACAACGACAGCGTCGTCCTCGGCATCCGTTCGGGGGAGACGTCGGTCTTCCTGCTGACCATCGGGACGCTCGTCTGGGCGGTCGGCCAGTTCGGGGCGTTCAACGTCTTCCGGCGCGGCCACGCCATGCCGGCCATCATCGCCGGCGGCCTGACGCTGCTCATCAACGTCTCGATCACGGTCCAGGTGCAGTACCCCTACCTGATCACGTTCAGCGCGGCGGCGATGCTGCTCCTGGTCCGCATGAACCTGGCCACCCAGCGCGAGGGATGGCAGCGACGGCGCATCGGCGATACCACCGCCGCGTCGGGGCTGTTCCTGAAGGGCGGGCTCATCTTCGTCGTGCTGACCCTCGTCGGCTCGCTCTTCCTGGCCGCCAACGCCAGTTCCGCACCGCTCGCCAACGCGTGGCGCAACATGGACGATCAGCTGCTCGACATCGGCACCGCCCTCAACCGCTGGATCGGTGGCGTGACCGGTGCGGCTCGCGGCCCGAGCGGCCTGTTCGGCTCGAGCCAGACCATCAGCGGCATCTGGGAGGCGTCGTCCGAGGTCGTCTTCGACACCTCATCGCCCGACCACGGCTCGTACTACTGGCGCGGTGCCACCTACGACCGCTTCGACGGCTACTCCTGGGAGCAGACCGACCGGTCGGAAGTCGACGTCGCGTCCGGCCAGAGCCTCCTCGCGAGTTCGGCTGACGACCCGAGCGGCTCCAGCAGCGGCGCCTTGCCCGGCACGCACCCGGTCACGCTCACGGTCACCTCCGTCGCCCTCGCCGGCGGCACGCTCCTCGCGCCATCGACGCCCGTCACGCTCGACCGGGCCGCCAAGGTCGAGACCAATGGCGAGGGCGGGCCGTTCGACAGCATCGACCTCCAGGACGCGGTCAACCCGGGCGACTCGTACACCGTCACCGCGCAGGTGCCTGACAAGGTCGGCGATGCCACGGCCGTCACCGGCGCCGACCTGGCGCTGGCCGGCCGCCAATACCCGTACTGGGCCAAGCCGTACATCGACATCATCCCGGATTCGATCGGGCCAGAGGTCGCGCAGACGGCCGACCAGGTCGTCAGCGCGCTACCCGCCGATCAGCATGACCCGTACCACGTCGCGGAAGCCATCCAGCAGTACCTCTACAGCACCGGCGGGTTCACGTACCAGACCGACGTGCAGGGCCTGTGCGGTCACGACAAGGTGGTCGATTGTTTCCTGCGCACCAAAGTCGGCTACTGCGAGCACTTCGCGACGACGATGGTGATGCTGCTGCGGACGCAGCAGATCCCGGCGCGACTGGCGATGGGCTACCTGCCCGGACATCGCCTGTCGGGCGGCTCGTTCGAGGTCACTCGCGCCGCCGCCCACGCCTGGGTCGAGGTCTACTTCCCGACCTACGGCTGGATCCGTTTCGACCCGACGCCGGGTAACGGCGACAACGGCCAGCAACCGACCACCTTCGTGCCGGGCGACGATGGCACGAACCCTGACGCGTCCGCCGCGCCCGGTGCGACGCCGTCATTCGGCATCCCGCCCGGGGCCGACAATGGTGCCATCCAACCCGGTGCCGGCAAGGGCGGCCCGCAGGGCAACGGCGATCAGATCAACGCGGATCCGGGACCGTTGGCGCTCATCGTCATCGTCCTGCTGGTGCTGGTCGTCGGCGGTCTGGCACTGTTCGCGCGACGCCGCCGACTGGGCTACGCGGAACCCGATCTGGCCTATCGCGGCATGGCCCGGCTGGCCACGCGCTTCGGCTACGGCCCGACGCCGACCCAGACCGCGTACGAGTACGCGGGCACGCTCGGCGAGGTGTTGCCCGCGGTACGAACCGAACTCCAACTCGTGGCCCGAGCCAAGGTCGAGACGACCTACGCTCGGCGACGCCCCGACGGAGAGATGCGCGCGAAACTGCGAGCGGCGTATCGTCGCATCCAGATCGGCTTGCTGCGGTTGGTGCTGCGCCGGCCGCACCTGAGGCGCCGCCGCCGCTCCTGACGACGGTCGAGGGATCAGCCGGCGCGCAACCCGTGGACGCGCAGCTGCCAGCCATCGCCGAGCCGCTCGAGGATGGTGACCGCCGCCGGGGGGAACGGAAAGGCCGGTCGTCGCCCGCCGGGCAGGGCGAGCAGCATCAGGGTGGCGAGTCGAAGCACCCCATCGTGGGACACCACGATGCCCCAGACCGAGCCCGGCGATGGCGCAGCGTCGAGCCCGGCGACGACCTCCCGGATGACGCGTCGGACACGGCGCACGGCATGAGCGTTCGTCTCGCCACCGACCGGGCTGGCGATGGCCGGATCGCGCCGCCAGGCCGCCAACTCGAGCGGCCAGCGCTTCTCGATCTCGGCCTGGGTGAGGCCTTCCCACTGGCCGGCGCTGAGTTCCTCCAGATCGGAACTCGCGATGAGCAGCTTCGACTCACCTCGTTCTTCGGCGATGGCGTGAGCAGTCGTCGCCGCGCGGTGGAGTGGCGAGTGCCAGATGGCGACCGGAGATCCAACGGGCAATGGCAGCGCCGGTGCCGCGGCCGGTTCAGCCAGGCGGCGAGCGACGGCGTGGGCTTCGTCGAGGCCGCGCAGCGAGAGATGCGTATCGGCCGTCCCCTGGAACCTGCCCTGCGCGACCCAGTCGGTCTCGGCGTGGCGGACCAGGACGAGCGAGATGGAGCGGGGGAGGGGATCCGTCAGGTGAGCCGGATCAGCCACAGGTCGAGGACCGCTTCCTGGCCGCGGATCGCTTCGATCACCTCGGCCGGCACGGCATCGTCGAGCGCCAGGATCATCAGCGCGTCGGCCCGCGGCGTGGAACGGCCGAGGGTCATCGCACTGATGTTGACGTCGGCGTCGCCGAGCACGACTCCGATGCGGCCCATCGTGCCCGGCTGATCACGGTGTCGGGTCACGAGCGTGTTGGCCGCCGGCGCCATGTCGAGCCAATAGTCGCCGAGACGGACGAGGCGAGGCTCGCCCGCGTCGATGGTGCCGCTCACCCGACTCGAGCCGCTGAGCGTCAGCATCGATGCGTAGCGTCCGGCATCGGGCGTCTTGTGTTCCATCAACGAGATGCCCTGCTCACGCGCGATATGTGGCGCGTTGACGGAGTTGACGCGCTTATCGGTGAGCGTCTCGAGCAGGCCGACCAACGCGGCCGCCGCGAGCGGCGCCGCGTCATGAGCGGCGAGTTCGCCGGCGACCTCGAGCGTGAGACCGTCGAGATCGGGCGCGAACTGGGCATAGAACTGGCCGAGGACGCGAGCCAGCGGCAGATACGGCGCCAGCGCTTGTTCCGTCTCCGGGGTCAGCAGCGGCGCGTTGACCGCGTAACGGGCCGGCCGGCCGGCCAGCACATCGCGGACCTGTTGCGCGGCTTCGACCGCGACCCGCGTCTGCGCCTCTTCGGTCGAGGCGCCGAGATGCGGCGTCAAGACGGTGTTCTTGGCGGTCAGCAGCGGCGAGCCGGTGGGCGGTTCGCTGGTATAGACGTCGACCGCGGCACCGCCCAGCCGGTCGTGGTCGAGCGCTTCGGCCAGCGCCGCTTCGTCGATCACGCCGCCGCGCGCGACATTGATGAGCAGCGCATCCGGTTTCATCGTCGCCAGCTCGGCGGCGCCGATGAGATCCTTCGTGGCGCGCGTCAGGGGCACGTGGACAGTGACCGCGTCGGAGCGCTTCAGAAGCTCGGCCAGTGGCACGAGATGGACGCCGTGACGGGTGGCGACCTCCTCGGTCACGTATGGGTCGTACCCGAGCAGATCCATCTCGAGCGCACGTGCCCGGTCGGCCACCGTCAGGCCGATCTTGCCGAGACCGACGATGCCGAGGGTCTTGCCGCGCAACTCACGCCCGGTGAACGGGGCACGTTTCCACTCGCCGCGCCGCATCGACGCGTCAGCCGCGGCCACGCGGCGGGTCAGCGCGAAGAGCAGGGCCAGCGTGTGCTCGGCGGCAGCGATGGTGTTGCCGGTCGGGGCGTTGACGACGGTGATGCCGGCAGCCGTCGCCGCGTTGAGATCGATGTTGTCGACACCGACCCCGGCACGGCCGATGACGATGAGGTCGACGCCGGCGGCGATGGCCTCGGCATCGACCTGGACCTGGCTACGGACGAGGAGCGCCTGGTATCCCGGCAGTGCCGCCAGGAACTCCGCACGAGGCAGGCCGGTTCGGATATCGACCTCGTGATCGGGTCGAAGGAGTGCGAGACCCTCTTCCGCGAGTGACTCGGCGACGAGGATGCGCACCGGCGGTCAGGCCGGCGTGGGCACGGCCACGGCAGGGTCCGCGGCGCCGGAGCGTCGCGCGGCAGCCAGCGCGGCGGCTGGACCAGCGCCGGCCTCGACAGGTCGGCCGAGATCGCGCAGGACGCCCTCGAGGATGGCCATGGCGGCGACGATCTCATCGACCGATACGGCGCCGAGATGCCCGACGCGGAACAGTTTCCCGGTCAGGCTGCCCTGGCCGCCGGCCAGGACGAGGCCGCGGGAGCGCAGTTCCTTGCTCATCGCCGACCATTCGATGCCCTCGGGGACGAGCGCTGAGGTGACCGTGTTCGAGGCATGCGCCGGATCGGCGAAGAGCGTGATGCCCATCGCGCTGAGGCCGGCGCGCGTGGCGGCGCCACAGGCGGCGTGCCGGGCGAAGATGCTCGGCCAGCCTTCGGCCTCGATCAGTCCGAGCGCCACGTCAAGCGCGAAGCAGACACCGACCGCCGGCGTCCATGGCGTCTCGCCCTTCTCGGCGCTGTCGCGATGGGCCTTCAGGTCGAAGTAGAAGCGCGGCATGGTCGCCTTCTCTGCCGCGGCCCAGGCACGCGGCGAGACGCTGACCATGGCCAGGCCGGGCGGCACCATCCAGCTCTTCTGCGACCCGGTCACGACAACGTCGAGGCCCCACGCGTCGGTCTCGAAGGGCACGGCACCGAGACCGCTGATGCCGTCGACGAGCAGGAGCGCGTCAGGCGCGGCGGCGTGGACCGCGGCGGCGAGGTCGGCCAATGGGTTGGTGACGCCGGTCGAGGTCTCGTTGTGCGTCAGCAGCACCGCCTTGGCGGGACGCCCGTCGGCGGCCATCCGGTCGAGCGCCGTGGTGACCGCAAACGCTTCGGCCGCCTTGCCCCACTCGACATCGAGCTTGGTCACGTCCGCGCCGTAGCGCGTGGCGACCTTGGCGAAGCGATCGCCGAAGACGCCGATGCTGACCGACAGGACCGGGTCGCCCGGCGAGAGGTGGTTGACGGCCGCCGCCTCGAGCCCGCCGGTGCCCGAGCAGGTCAGGATGAGGACCTCGTTCTGGGTCCGGAAGGCGCTCCGCAGACCGGTCGAGACGCGACCGAGCAGCTCCTTGAACTCGGGGCCGCGGTGGTTAACCATCTGCCGCGCGCCCGCCTGGCGGACGGCGTCGGGCAGCGGGGTCGGGCCGGGGATGCGCAACTGGGACTCAGACATGGCGGCACTCCTTGGATCCAAGCGCAACGAGGTCAGGGCGATCGGGGCGGCGCGGCCGTGATGGGACGATGGTATAGGCAGCGGCTCCGGAGCGTTGACGCGGCAGCTGGCAGCGCGCACGCCGTAGACTTCGGGCCATGCCGCCGCGTCGCCCGTCGGGCGGAGCCGCTCCCGAACCGCTCGAGCTGAACGGCACGAACACGGTCGCGCCGCTGGCGGCGCGGATGCGGCCGCGCTCACTGTCCGAGTTCGTCGGCCAGGAGCACCTCGTCGGCGACCGGGGTGCGCTGGTGCGCATGGTCGGCCGCGGGCATCTCGCCTCGATGGTCCTGTGGGGACCGCCGGGGACGGGAAAGACGACGCTGGCGCGTCTCCTTGCCGAGGCGGTCGATGCGCCGTACGTGACGCTCAGCGCCGTGATGAGCGGCGTCGTCGAGGTGCGGGCCGTCATCGCTCGAGCGCGGGAGTGGATCGAGCGTGGCGGACGCTCCACCGTGCTCTTTCTCGACGAGATCCACCGCTTCAACAAGGCGCAGCAGGACGGGCTCCTGCCCGCCGTCGAGGAGGGCCTCCTCACGCTGATCGGCGCGACCACCGAGAACCCGCGCCACGAGGTGATCAGCGCGCTGCTCTC
>PNAP01000110.1 GCA_003169735.1 Chloroflexota bacterium
TCCGTTCGGCCCCACTTCGCGCTGGTACGGCCGCGGGTTGCGGAGGTGTGGCGTGCGGGTGCGTCGGGTGCGGAGGCGGCGTCGGATGGGCACAGGCGCTGATCCGCGCTAGGGTCGCACCATCATGGTGATGTCCGACCAGCTGCTCGACCTGGCCAGTGTCCGGACGTTCCTGTCGAGGCGCTTCCCGGCGGTCGAGGAGTTGCGGCGTTTCCCGCGCGGCGAGTGGTCGAGCGCCTTCGGCTTCCGAGCCGCCGGCCGGGAACTGGTGGTCCGCTTCGGCGGCTATCGAGAGGACTACGCCAAGGACCGAAGCGCGGCGTCGTGGGCTGGCCCCGATCTGCCCATCCCGCGCGTGCTCGACGTCGGTCGGGCCTTCGATGGCCTCATCTATGCCGTCTCGGAGCGGGCGCGCGGCGTCGATCTCGACTCGCTCGATGGGCGTGGCTTCGGGCGCATCCTGCCGGCGCTCTTCCGCGCGCTCGATGCGCTGCAGGCGGTCGACCCGCCCGGCTCGGGCTACGGCCTGTGGCGGGCTGACGACGGCTCGGCGCCGTATCCGACCTGGTCTGAGTTCCTGCTGTCGGTCGCTCACCGCGATGACGACAGGATGCGCGGCTGGCGTACGGCCCTCTCGTCGGTGCCCGGTGCCGAAGCGTCGTTCGATGTCGCCTATGCGGGGCTCGAACGACTCGTCGCGGCCTGCCCCGATGACCGTCGGGTCATCCACGGCGACCTGCTCGCCGGCAACGTGCTGGTCGATAGCGACCGCCTGACCGGGGTGTTCGACTGGGGCAACTCACTCGTCGGTGACCCGCTCTACGACGTGGCGTGGCTGACCTTCTGGGCACCGTGGCATCCGGCCATCGATGCGACCCGCATCCGAGCCATGGCGCGAGAGCTGTTCGGAGGGTCGGGCCTCGACGAACGGCTGCGCTGCTACGAGGTGCACATCGGGCTCGACGCCCAGCAGTACAACGCCCTGACCGGCCGGTGGGACGAGCTGGCCAGGAGCGCCGAGAGGACGCTCGCGCTCATCGGAAGCTGACCCTGCAGACTCATTCAGTCCCTGCGGGAGTACCTACCTCGCTCGGGATGTGTGCCCGGCAGCGAGACACCATCATTGGATCGTGGGCAAACGGAGCCGACGCCGACTGCTGCGACGCCGGCAACAGCCAGCCTCCGGCTTCGGAATGACCACCATCCGGATCGTGCGTTGCGCCTTCGGCTGCTGGCTTTGGCCACCCTCTGATCTGTCCTCCCAGATGAGGCGCCCATCCGTGACGAAGGTGCCGATCGCGAACCGTAGCGGTTCACCCGTTTCGACTGCCCGACTGACCCGTACCATGAGATCGCGCCGTAGACGCCTCGCGACGCCATCTCGCAGTCTAGCGCGCATGCGTGAGCGCTCCCGCTGAAATTGAGCCACTACCCGCGACTTCCCCATGGGAGTCCTTCCACGCCGAGTACATCAAGATCCGAGGCAAGCGCTTCACGATGCCGGAGCCCGACGTGATCTACCTGGGACGCGTTCATCCCGACGTCATGCAGAGCCTGCACGAGAGCACCGAGCGACCGAACGCCTGAACCGCCGAATGAACCGGCGCCAAACAGACTACCGAGTCTGACCGAACAGAGTGGGCTCGCCAAGGCTCTCGAGAACGTGGTCGATTCCGAGCAGATCCTCGTCGTCAATGCGGGACCGCCAGGAATCCAAGCTGATTCGATCGATGGCCCGAGCGGCATCGGCGTTTCCGATCCGCGGCCCTCGGCCCAGCAGATGATGTTGCAACAGTCGCTCCGACCACGGTAATCCTAGCCACTCACAGATTGCCACGAGCGCTACCCGTGGTGACTCCACGAGATCGCGGTAGGTAACGATGTGAACAGCCCCTGGCAACTCTGCGACCATCCGGGTCCGAGTACGCTCCTTGGCCACCCAGCAGATGGTGCCGAAGGCCAGCGCGCGACCTCGATCGTCAGAGATCATTGAGGCGCGACGGTACGTTTCGGCCACTTGAGCATCGTCTGTGAAAGTGCCGATGTACTTCTCCAGTTCGCGCGGTGCGTGGGTGATTGCCCACGACTGCACCTCCGGCGCTATCACCAGCTCGCACATCGAATTCACGGTCTGTTCCAGCGGTCTCCAGACCCAGATGAACTTCGGATCCGCAATGGCATCGGCGAACTCGCGATATCGATGCGTGTCCCGGGGCGCCTTGTATCCGACCACCCGCTCACTTTCGCGCGCATGCGCGAGGGCGCTGTCGAGGCGAAGGAGGAACGTCGGGCGACCGGGTTGATGGAACCGCTGATCGTCCTCATCAATCATATCGACGCCCTCATGAACCGCCAGGATCATGCTGAGCAGGGTCGTGCCACTGCGCTGGCACCCAAAGATGAAGAAGGGGTCTCGGCCAGCCACTGCAATTGATCCGCCACTCATGCTGTGTGTCGCCGGCTCGAGGTATCGGACCGCTCAGCGGCGGGTTTCATTTGAGCGCCGGGCCCAGCCCGGGTATAGGTCGCCCTGATCGAGTCCCAGGGAACGGGCCAGCGCAGGGATGATCGAGTTGCCGCCCGCCGCCCCCCAGGCGACGCTGAGGACCGCCGAAGAACTCCTCACCAAGATGGTCTCGAGGGACAGGCCGACGCGCCGACGCTTCCCGGTTCAGCCCCGGTTGAGCTCCAACCCCTTTTTTGTGACCGGCCAATAACTCCAATAACCCTCCGCCGTCTACGTTCCCGACCAGCCCCCAATCACGCACGCCATCGGACCAGTCGAGGTTGTACGTTCGGTAGCCGCTGCCCCTCGGCGAGGCGAGGGTGAGGGCCGCATCGAACTCGCCGACCGGCACGAGCATGGCCTTGTCGCCCAGCGTTTGGGCGTGCGCACGCGGCGCGACGTCAGCATGATGGGCGAACCGGAAGTGTAGCACTGAGGCTGACCACTTCTCCAGGACTGAGGCCGTTATAGCTAATCAGAGATCTCTCGGCAGTCATGCGCAGCCCCCGTGAGACCCAGATCGATCGAGTGGTTTGAGCTGGCAGGCGACCGAGATACAGCGGATTGATCACCGGAGGCTTGAATGGTCCGCCACGGAGCCTAACGTACTCGTCATGGAACGCCTCCCATGGATGCACGCGTGCGTTGGTGGCTACACCGTCGGCACATTCGCCACCCGGGCGCGCGCACGCGCGCAAAGCTGGAGCGTTCGCGGGTGACTCGCCTCGCAAGGACCTCAACGCGGCCTATGTCCAGCTGCTCATGTAAGCCGGTGCCTTCGGCAACCCACCGCTGCTGGTCACCTGCGACCTCGATCGCTAGCCGCCTACGGCTGGCCCTCGAACATCACCGGCGACGCGCTGCTTGCCCGCTCGCTGGCGCTCAACCTCGAGCGAGCCGGGTAGCCCCATCAGCAGGTTCCTGTTACGAGGTGCACATCGGGCTCGACGCCCAGCGCTTCAGACTCTGGTTCACCATCTCGCTGATCTTGCTCCTAATCGTCCAAGTGCAGAGCTGCGAAGGTACCTTCTAGACTCCGAGCCGCGATGACGTTGGTCGGCGCCCCGCTACCCCCCACGCTACGTGGTGATCGTGTCAGCTATTCCCGACTAGATTCTGCGGTCACTCGGACCACTCCCAGTGGACGGAGCCACGAACCGCTCGCTGGCGGCCCTGGATGGCAACACGGCGCAATCCAGGCGTTCGAGCACGGAGGCCGGCGTATAGGACGGCCGACATGGTCGCATCGGGCGTCTTGCCTTCGGTGCGAATGAGACCGCGTTCGAGTGCGAGGTCGACGATCTCGCGCGCCGTCATTTGTCGTCCGGCGGCAACGAGGACTGCTCTTGCGGCCTCGATGAACGTCCATCGGGTCTCGTCGCTCATCTGCCGAACAATCTCCTCCCTTGGCTGGTCCACGCCGCCCGCTGCGGCTCTGCTGGCACGCTTGCGTCACAGTCGAGGCGGGCAGCGACAGCTTCGAGTCGGGCAGTTCGTTGATGGTACCAATCCGAGGGTCCGGGGAGTCCGACGGCGGCGCTCTGCATCGAGTCACGCGGCCATGGAGGGCTCGACACCGCACCGGCGCACTGGCAGGCCGGCACATGGATCGACCGGGCGGGACGTAAGGCGGCTGTAGCTCGAGTTGGGGCACACTGCCACTTGTGAACACGCGTACGATGATTCGCGATGTGGAGCCCTGACTCAAACCGTCGCGACCGTGGCTTCGTGTGAGCGCTTACGAAGGCCGGCTCGAGCTCACATGGACCAACAAGACACTTCGGCTCCTGGCCAATGACGAGGGCGGCTACGAGTGGGTGGCGCCAGCCGATTACCGCGTAGCGGAAGTCCGTCTTCTCGACGAGGTCGTGGCTATCGGGCAGGCAGGTCGGACTCGCGCCAAGGACAACCTGCTCATTCGGGGCGACGCGCTGAACGCTCTTCGGAGCCTGTCTCGTCTCCCTGAGTTCGCCCAGGAGTACTTGGGCCGCGTCATGTTGGCGTATCTCGATCCACCATTCAATACCCAGCAGGCCTTCGCCCACTATGACGACGCGCTGGAGCATTCGGTATGGCTAACGATGATCAGGGATCGATTGCTTCAGGTGCGTGAGCTGCTGGCGCCCGATGGATCGGTCTGGGTGCATTGTGATGACGAGGAGCAGCATCGCCTGCGCTTAGTAATGGACGAGGTTTTCGGACCCAACTGCTACGTCGCGACCATCATTTGGCGATCCTCCGACAACAGCAACAACGATGCGAAGCATTTCTCGACCGATCACAACTATCTGGTGGTCTATGCCGCGTCCGCTGAATGGAAATCCGAACGGCTAGAACCCAATCCCGAGCAGGTCGCGCATTTCGCCAACCCAGACAACGACCCACGCGGACCTTGGTTCGACGGCAATCCACTCAATTCTCCGAACCCGCGCGAGAACCTGCGTTATTCGGTCGTGTCCCCTCAGGGCGTCAACATCGAGTCGCCACCGAACGGCTGGCGTTGGTCACGCGATACGCTGGACGAGAAGATTCGCGACGGCGAGATACGATTCACACCCGACGGCACCAATCTGCGTCGACGAACCTATTTGCTTGACCACAAAGGACTGCCGGCTTCGTCTCTGTGGGTTGACCTGCAGGAAACGGGTCACAACCGTCAAGCGAAGGCAGAGCTGAAGCGGCTCTTTCCAGGCAGTGCGACCT
The DNA here is from genome assembly GCA_003169735.1 of Chloroflexota bacterium. Lineage (GTDB taxonomy): Bacteria > Chloroflexota > Limnocylindria > Limnocylindrales > CSP1-4 > Palsa-1032. Next base: position 5,210 of record PNAP01000110.1, read on the forward strand.
CCGACCTATTCGCCACGCCGAAGCCCGAGCGGCTGATGCGCAGAATCCTGCGGGTCGCGACACGCCCAGGAGACATCGTTGTCGATTGCTTTGTGGGCTCCGGCACGACCGCGGCCGTCGCTCACAAGATGGGGCGGCGGTGGGTGGCAATCGAGCGTGAGGCCGACACGATTGAGAACTTCGCGCGCCCTCGACTCACGAAGGTCGTGTCTGGGGAGGATTCAGGCGGGGTGACAGCCTTGGCTGGCTGGATCGGTGGAGGCGGCTTCCGCGTTCTTGAGGTCGCTCCGTCGATGTTCGCCGCCGACGCGGGTCAAGTCTTCCTCGCGGACTGGGTCACGAATGGAAAGCTCGCTGAGGCAACGGCCGCTCAACTCGGGTACGAGTATCACCCCGAGTCACCATTCTCCGGAAGCAGGGGACGGACCCGCCTGGCTGTCATCGACGGCGTGGTGAACGCCGCTGTTGTGCGCCTTGTCGTAGGCGCGCTTGGGGACGGACAGCGGGTCGTCGTGTGCGGGACTGGTATCGATACCGAAGCCCGTCCGATCCTGCGCGAACTTCGACCTGGCTCGACACTGCGGAAGATTCCCGCGGCGCTCCTTGACGAGTACCGATCGGCTCGCCAACTTCGGCTCAAGGCTGACGAGCCGGTCCGCGCCGAATCCCCCGCCATGACCGAGGTCACCGAGTAGCCATGGGCGACCTCCGCCTGTTCGATGACACGATCGCCGAGATCGCGGCGCGGCTCGACCTACGCGAACCGAATCGAGACGCGGTTCAGACGCTCGCGGCCGAGGTGTCACAGCACTTTGACGTCGAGGGCCGGCCCGCACCGTTCGAGGCGGTCATCGACTCGGCGACAGGCGTCGGCAAGACGTACATCCTGATCGGCGCGATGGAACTCTTCGTCGCGGCCTACGGCGTCCGGGATTTCGTCATCGTCACGCCTGGCAGGACCATCCTCGAGAAGACCCGTGACAACCTGACGCCCGGTCATCCCAGGAGCCTGCTCGGTCCGTTGAGCTTCCAGCCCATCGTCATCACCTCGGACAACTTCAACACGCCGGTCATGCGCGCGGCGATGGATGACGACGCGCAGGTCAAGGTCTACCTGTTCACCGTCCAGGCCCTGATCAAGCCCGAGTCGAAGGTCGCGCGCAAGACACACAAGTTCCAGGAGGGTCTCGGGACCGAGTTCTATGCCCACCTGCAGGGCACCGAACCGTTGGTCGTCTTCGCCGACGAGCACCACTGCTACTACGGACCGGCCTTCTCGGGTGCCGTTCGCGACCTCGATCCATGGGTGTTGGTGGGGCTCACGGCGACGCCCGACAAGAAAACACCGAAGGATCAGATCATCTTCCGCTATCCCCTGGCCGCAGCGATCGCTGACCGGCTGGTCAAGACGCCCGTCATCGTCGGACGCCGTGACGACCGCGTCGACCCCTTGACCAAGCTCACCGACGGGGCGACGTTGCTGGCCGTGAAGAAGCAGGCCGTCGATGCCTACGCCAAGGTCACCGGCGTGACCCCGGTCAATCCGGTGATGCTCGTCGTCGCCAAGGACATCGCCGATGCCGACGACTACGGCGCCATCCTGCGCTCGACCGAGTTCTTCGGTGGCCACTACGCTGACTCCGTCCTGGTCGTCCATTCGAACGCTCCCGACGAGGCGCTCGAGGAACTCTCCAAGGTCGAGGACCTCGCCTCCTCGGTGCGCATCATCATCTCGGTGGGCATGCTCAAGGAGGGCTGGGATGTCCGCAACGTCTATGTCATCGCCTCGATGCGCTCGAGCGTATCGGAGATCCTGACCGAGCAGACGCTCGGGCGCGGCATGCGCCTGCCGTTCGGGTCATACACCGGCATCGAGATCCTGGACACGCTCGAGGTCGTCGCGCATGAACGGTACGAAGACCTCCTCAAGAAGGCCGGCGTCCTCAATGAGGCCTTCGTCGACTACCGGACCCGTGCGGTGTTGCGGCTCAACTCCCTTGGCCAGCAGGTCGTCGTGAGCGAGACGGTGACATCCTCGGTCGCTCCGGTCGTCGCTAGCGAGGGCGGACAACCGCCCACGGTCTACGACTTCGAGGCCCATCCCGTCGTGACGACGGTCGACAACCGAATCGGCGAGGTGGGCGCGGCGATCCTGACGTTGAAACAGGTCATCGCGCCACGGCCGGACGCGCCGCTCATCGCCATCCCGTTATTGCGCATGTCGGCGGTCGCCAGTCCATTCACGCTCGCGGACATCACCGACACGGACCGCTTCCGCAGACTTGGCGCTCGGCTCGCGGCTGATCCTGAGGGTGCGCTTGCTCGGACGCTCGTCAGCGCGCGCGTGATCGTTGGGCCTGATGGCATCAAGCGGACCGAACTCGTCACCTCGAGTGCGGCAGACATGGTGCAGTCAGCATCGGCACTGTTCCCGATCGAAGAGCTACGCGCACAGCTGACGGACATGGTCTTGGGATCCGCGGCAGTCCCCGCTCGGAAGGACCAACGTGCGGCGCTCTCGCCGTTGATGGACGCCTTTCTCGCCGGCCTCGGGCCATCCGCGGTTGCCGTCCTCTCAGCCAATCTTGCCCGAGCCGGCGCACGGCTCGTCATCCTCGTCGCGGAAGAGCAGCGGCGGTACATGCCGAAGCCGACCTACCACGAGGTCGTCGAGATCAAGGAATTCGCCCCCGTCCGGGCCACCGACCGGACCGTCTCCGGCGACCGGCACGGAAGCTTCATCCGAAGCGCCGCGTACGAGGGATGGAAGCGCTCCCTCTTCCCGGTGGAATGGTTCGACTCGAGGCCGGAGCGGACGGTCGCCAACATGGTGGACGACGATCCTGGCGTTGCTTGCTGGGTCCGCCTCCACATCGGTGAGCTTCCGATCCTGTGGAACTCCGGTGGTCAGCAGTACAACCCCGACCTCATCATCATCGAATCGAATGGCGTCCACTGGGTCGTCGAGATCAAGATGGACAAGGAGATGGCATCGGAGGACGTCAAGGGCAAGAAGGAAGCTGCCAGGCGATGGACGAATCACGTGAGTGCGGACGCGCACGTCGGGGTCAAGTGGCGCTACCTGCTCGTCTCGGAGTCCGATATCGAGACGGCGAAGGGCTCCTGGGAAGCTCTCAAGAAGCTCGGCGAATAGGCTCGTAGACGACTCGGGCCATCGCCCGGTGCGGCAGGCGAATCAGCCGGCTTTGGGCCGCCGCCCGCGCTTCTGCGGTCGAGCCGCGATGAACAGGTCATCGCCGACCTTGAAGAGGTTGACGTCACCGTGGCCGGCGCGGGTCTTGGCGCGACCGAATGCGCCCCGGATGGTCGCGACCTTCTCGCCCGCATCGAGGCGCAGTCGGAACGCCGCCGACGCGTCCCCGTGCGCGTCGCTGATGGCCTTCTCGAGCGATTTCTCGAGTTCCTGCCGGGCGAGCTGCCGTGGCGTCAGTCCGTGCGGTGGCGGCGGTGCGTCCAACACGGTCGCGCTGACTTTGGTGACCTTCATGCGTCCCTCCTGATCCGATCCCTGAGTGGGCGGTCACGATACCCGAAGCGCGCTGCGGCATCGTCGCGCGGAAGCCACACTGACGAGGGGGGATGCAACGCCGGGAGGCAGGAAGGGAGCGATGAGCCGTCCCCTTATGTGGTGCGCTTGCCCCAAGATCACCGGAGCCGGAAGCGGTCGAAGCAGATGAGCGCCACGATCGATCTCGACGAACGACTCGCAGGCGCGGTGTGGGGCCATATCGTGGGCGACGCGGTCGGCGTGCCCTACGAATTCCGACCAGCGACGCCGGCTGGTCAGGTCGTCTTCGGCGCGAAGGGGACATGGAGTCAGCCGCCGGGCACGTGGAGCGACGATGGTGCGCTGATGCTCGCCCTGCTCGACTCGCTGCTGTCGGTCGGGTTCGATACGACCGACCAGGCAATGCGGGCTCTGGCCTGGTACCGGGGGAAGAAGTACACGCCCGATGGCGATGGGCGATTCGATGTCGGCACCACGACGGCGGAGGCGCTGCGAGCGTTCAGCGCCGGTACGCCGGCCGAGGCCGCCGGCCCGACGCACGAACGCGCCAACGGCAATGGCTCGTTGATGCGGATCCTGCCGCTCGCCCTCGTCGAGACGGCGCGGCCGGACGAGGAGCTGATCAGCCTGGCCCATCGGGCATCGCGAGTCACCCATGGGACCGTCCAGGCACAAGTGGCCTGCGCTCTCTACTCGCTCATCGTCCGGCGTTTGCTGGCGGGCACCGGCGGGCGCACCACTGTCCTCGCCGGGGCGCGACGGTCGCTGCAGCATGCCTACGTTGTCGCTCCCGACGCCGAACGCCTCGCCGCCCTCGAACATCTGGAGACCTATACGGACCGAGCCGGGCGTGGGCGAGTGTGGGACAGCTTCTGGTCCGCGTGGGACGCCTTCGCCGGCGCCCATGATTACCGCGAGACCATCCAGCGGGCGGTCGGCTATGGCAACGACACCGACACGACCGCCGCCATCGCCGGCGGTCTGGCGGGGATCCGATGGGGTATCGATGGCATCCCCGAGGAGTGGCTGTCGAGGATGCGCGGCCGCGACGTGGTCGAGCCGCTCGTCAACAAGCTCACCAAGTCGGGCAACCCCATCCGCGTCGACTGGGTCGATCTCAAGAAGGTCCCGGGTCTGGCCGGGTCGCCCGGACGCCTGGGCATGACCTTCCTGCCCGGTAAGCATGACGAGGGATCCGCCGGGAGGCACCGCCGGGATCTTGAGCGCGACGCTCGCTGGTTGCGCGAGGCCTACTGCCTGGACGCGGTGCTCCTCCTGGTCGAAGACCACGAGCTGCGCGAGTGCCGCGTGCCGAACATCGCCGGCGTCCTCGCGGCCAACCACATCGACCTCCTCCGATACCCGATCGTCGATCAGGGCGTCCCAGCCGACCGCACCGCCCTGCGTGGAGTACTGGATGACGTCCGCGCGCGCCTCGTGACCGGGGAGAGCATCGTGGTCGCCTGCCGCGGCGGTCTTGGTCGGACCGGGACCGTCGTCGGGAGCCTCCTCCGCGATGGCGGCCTGGATGTCGCTCAAGCGATCGCGCTCACCCGCGCCGCTCGCCACGACACGATCGAGAACGACGCACAAGAACATTTCGTAGGGACGTGGCGGTGAAACGCGGTGGTCCGGGATCCAGGCGCGAGGACTTCAGCGGCCGGGCGATCCACGCCCGTGATCGTCGGATCTGGCCCCACCCGCTAAGCCCGAGCGGGTGCCAACGCTAACCCCTCGAACCACCTCAACTGGCGAAACGACCGCGATGGTGGTCAGCATCCTGGGCACGGGGTTGACCACCATCCACCACCTTTGGTGGTGAAAACAGTCCTGCTGGTCAAGCCGAGAAACGAGCGCCATCGGACCTGCACGATGGCGGCTTCGCGTCCGGAGCCCGCGCACGGCCCTCGCCTAGACTGACCGTGTTGGAACGCCAGTGGCACGGCAGCTGCCCAGGCGCATCTCTTCCTAGTCGCCCAGCCAGACCAGGGGCGGCCGCGCATGCTTCAGAGGGCCAATGTGCTGCACTTGACAGAAGCCAGCCGAGGTCCCAAAGTCACTCATCAGTGATGAGTGTCTAGGAGGAAAGCGTGGACTCCCGGTTGATCGAATGGGCAGCTGTTGGGCGGTTGGCGGTCGAGACGTGCACGGGGCTTCGCGGCGACGAAGAGGCCGTGATCGTCACGGACACCAAGATTCGTGAGTTCATGGGAGCGCGTGAACTCGTCGACGCGGTTTGGGCGGCGGCGCGTGCGACGGGAGCGGAGGTGTCACTGATCGAGTGCACCGCGCGCGAACAGCCGAATGGCGCGCTGCCGGACGCCGTCGCCGGGGCCATGAAGGCCGCCGATGTCGTGTTCACGTTGCCGACCCGGCCGCCGTCCCATACTCAGGCGATGCGCCAGTCGCGGGACGCCGGAGCCCGTGTGCTCATGCTGGCGTCCGGGACGAGCATCGGGCAGGACGACGTGCTGTATCGACTGTCGCCGCGATCGGCCGATGAGATCCAAGAGTGGGCGCGGTTGACTACCGAGCTCAAGACGCGCTTTGCGGCGGGCGGAACGCTGCACGTGACCAGCGCGCTCGGCACAGACGTGACCTGCGAAGTCGGCGTCCTCGAGGTCCACGCTATGGACGCAATCTGCACGACGCCGGGGACGCTGTCGCACTTCATCGCCGGCCAGGCCGGCGGTGGGCCCACCCCCGGCACGGCCAGCGGCGTCCTCGTCGTCGATGCGGGGATCTCGCCGGTGTGGCGGCCGCTGACTAACGAGGAACCCGTGCGGCTGACCATCGAGCGCGGCCGCGTGGTGGACGTATCCGGCGGCCCCGCTGCGCGCGAGTGGAGCGCCTTGGCCGCGGCTCTGGATGATGAAGCCGCCTACAACGTCGCCGAGTACGGGTTCGGCTGCCACCCGCGTGCCCTTGTCCCGCATGGTCGACCGATGGAAGATGAGCGCCTGTTCGGCGGCTTCCATTTCGGGATTGGCAGTAACACCGCATTCGGCGGCTCGGTACAGTCGAAGTGGCACATCGACGCCAGCATCACGGCCGCCACTGCCACCCTCAACAATGAGGTCCTCGTTGAAAACGGACAGTTCCGGGTCTGAGCAGGTTCCGACCATGGCAACGACGCCGCACTTTGCCGACACGCCGAAGGCCGACCAGATTCGGATTCCTGGTCTCGCTCTGCTCGAACTGCCCATCCTCGCGGCATTGGCTCAGACCGACCACCCTGTCGGTGCCACGACGGTCCGGGACAGCCTTCGCAATGGTGGGTACGAGATCTCCGACCCTAGCGTCGGAAGGTACATGCACGAATTCGATGCCCGCGGATACACGCGCCGAGCGTCCAATCGTGGCAGGGAGCTGACGTCGGCCGGCAGGTTGCGTCTCACCCAGCTCCGGCGCCAGGAGACACGAGCCGCACAGGACGCGCGCTTCCGCGAGTTGCTCTCGCCGTCGACGCTCAAGGAGATCATAGACATCCTGGCCGTTCGCCGGAGCCTGGAGTGCCTGTCCTGTCGCGAGGCGGCCCTGCGCGCGACGCCGGAGCAGGTCGAGGGTGTGCGTGCGTTCGTTGCGTCCAGGCGGCCCTCCGGAGACATGCCCGGTTTCCACAGCTACCTGTCGGCGGTCAGCGGCAACGCCCTGCTTTCGGCGCTGGTCGATCTGTTGACTCGCCAAGAAGCCCTCCACCAGACGTTGCGGTCGATTCTCGGAGCCCAGGGCTCACTGGCAGATATGCAGTTCCACGAGGCGGTCGTCGAAGCGGTCGAGCGCCACGACGCCGATGCTGCGGAGGTGGCCGTGGTCGAGCACTTCGACCGCATGATCGCGGCGGTAGCAGCGTTCGCGTCGAGCGCTGCTACCGATTCGGCGTCGAGCGCCGACGAGACGACGGACCCGATCCCAGCGGTGAGCGATCGATGACGGTGGCCGTGGAGGCGAGCCATCGGGCAGGCGTCCTGGCAGAGCTCGAAGCGCTCACGCCGGAGCTCGTCACTGCAAGTGAGTACATCCACGACCATCCCGAGATCGGGTACGAAGAGCACCAGGCGAGCGACCTCCTCTCGCGAGCGCTCGAGCGCGACGGTTTCGTGCTCGAGCGCGCGATCGATGGGATCCCGACCGCGTTTCGTGCCACGTCGGAAGGGCGGCCCGGGTCGGCGACGATCGCGTTCATCGCCGAGATGGACGCATTGCCTGATATCGGGCACGCCTGCGGGCACAACCTGTCCGGCCCCGCCGCGGTCGGAGCGGCGATCGCGCTGCGCAGGGTGGTCGGCGACCTCGGCACCATCCAAGTTCTCGGCACGCCCGCCGAGGAGATCCCGCCGCCCCTCAAGAAACGTCTCGTCGAGGATGGCTACTTCGCCGGGGTGGATGTCGTGCTGATGGTCCACGCGGCCGACCGCACGGCGGTCGGCGGAGAGACGCTGGCCATTGAAGCGCTGGACATCGACTTCCATGGCCGTGCGTCACATGCCTCGGCGACGCCCGACCTCGGCATCAGCGCGCTCGACGCGGCGGTGCTCACCATGCACGCGATCGAGATGCTTCGCGAGCACGTTCGCCCGACGACACGCCTCCACGGCATCATCACCAACGGCGGACAGGCGCCCAATGTCGTTCCCGACCGTGCATCGCTGCGTTACTACGTTCGCACGCCCGACAACGCGTACCTGCAGGAAGTGGTGGAGCGCGTCCGGAGGTGCGCCGAAGGGGCGGCCATCGCGATCGGTGCTTCCGTCACGATCACCCCACGAGGGACCTGGGAGAGTCGGCGCAATGTCGCGCTCCTGAACGACGTGCTCTTGCGTCACGCGGTGGAATCGGGCGCGTTCAACGTCGCCGAGGCTTCCGAACGGGCTGGCTCGACGGACTTCGGAAGCGTGACCCAGATCCTGCCGGCCGCCACCCTCAAGCTGCCGCTCGTCGACGAGGGAACGCCGGGCCACAGCCAGGCCTACGTCGACGCGTCCAAGGGCGAGCGCGCGGAACGCTGTCTCTCCATCGGCGCGGCGGCTCTCGCGCTCACCGGCCTTCAGCTGTTTGAGGAGCCGCAACTCCTCGAAGCGATCCAGCGGGACTTCCAGCGCAGCGGAGAGGACGCGCCGTCCCGTGGCTCACCCACCAACCTGCCGGCGAGCGTGACCAACGCCGCGGCATCGGCAACGGTCATGGACGGCGGCGAATCAAGAAAGGCGAAGGTGTGGATGGAAGCGAATAGTCCTGTGCCCGGAGGGTCCGCGGCGGGTGTGTCTCCCGATTACCGGCAATTTTCGGCGAAACGTGACATCACCGGCCGACCGGTTCTCGTCTCCTACCGCCGGATTTCGGGACGCGGACTGCGTCTCGAAAAGTTGTACAGCCGCGCCCTCTGCAAGTACGACATTCATGAGCTCATCAGCACCGGCGAGACGGCGGGACCCGGGGACGACGTCCAGGATGTCGCGTACATCGGCTTCTTCGAGGTCGAGCGCGGCGGAGACCTCCGGATCGGGGACGTTCTCCGTGTCGGTGAGCGCGAAATCGGGCGCGTGCTCGGGTTCGACATGACCCATTTTCCCAACCACATGAACATCGTCGTCGGCACGGCCGAGCAGGTCACGGGGCGGGACCTGGGGCTGACGCTGAACGATGAGCTGTGTTTCTCGGCAGAGTGACGATCACCTCGCGAGCGGGGGCGTTTCTTTGCCGATTGGTCCATCATCAGTGATGATTGGTAGAGAGGAGAAACGTTTGATGGATACACGGAAGGTCAACGTGCAGTACCAGGGAAGCCTGATTCGGACCGTCCTCGGCGTGGCAATGGCCGGGCTTCTGGGTGCTTGCGGGGCTAGCAGTACGCCAACGCCTACGGCGGGCACCCCCGCGCCCGCGACATCGCCCGCGAGTAGTGCCCCTGGCGCCGCCACGGACGTGCCGGGCTCAACGGACATCGCGAGCCAGCCGGTGTCACTCACCTTCTTCCACTATTCCGGCTCCAACCAGGACATCGTGCCCGAGGCGGTCATCAAGGCTTACACCGCCGCCCACCCCAACGTGACGGTGCAGGTGCAGCAGGGCAACAACACATCCACGTTCCCGGCCATCGAAGCGTCCGTCAAGACGACCGGCGTTCCGACCGTGAACTGTGGCTACTTCAACGTGGCAGCCACCACGCAGGGCGAGATCGACGGTATCTGGGACCCGATCGACCCAACGGTCGTGACGCACGTCGCCGACTTCCCGGCCGCTGCCCTCGGACCCAGCGGGCACGGAATCGAGTGGGCGTTCTCCCCGGTCGGCCTGGTCTATCGCACGGACCTTGTGACGCCCGCGCCGACGTCGTGGATGGACCTGCTCGACAGCCGTTTCGCGGGCCACGTCGCGCTGATCGACTTCCCCCTGATCACCTACAACGGCCTGGTGCCGGTCAACCGGATCCTGGGCGGCACTGACGCCGACCTCAGCAAGGGGTTCGCAGCATACAAGACAGCGGCGCAGGCGGGCCAGTTCCAGTCGATCTTCACCAGCACGGCGCAGATCCAGAACCTCCTGCAGACGGGCGACGTCACCCTTCTCGGGTACGCTTACGGAAACATCGCGCCCTGGATCACGCAGGGAATGCAGCTCGGGTATGTCGTTCCGAAGGAGGGCCAGATCGCCTTCCCGCTCTATTTCCAGATCCTGAAGGGCAGCACACCTGCACAGGTCTACCAGTGCGAGCAGTTGATCAACACGCTGCTCGATCCCACCAACCTGGCCAGCTACGCCGGGTACACCGATGTCGCGCCGACCAGCAACGCGGTCCAGTTGCCGGCCTCGCTGTCAAGCGTCGCGGCCTACAGCAAGGACGCGATCTCCGGGGCGCTCCAGCTCGACTTCAACGTCCTGGCCCAGGACACCGCGGCGAACCAACAGTCCTGGACCGAGGACGTCAAGAACGACCTCAAGTAACTCACCTAACAGCTCACGGAGGACCGATCGTGCCCCGCATCATCGTGCAGGCCTTCGCAGGCCGAACGCTCGACCAGAAGCGAGTTCTCATATCCGGCATCACCGAAGCCGTGGTCAGCTCCTTCAAAGCCGATCCCGACGATGTCATCGTCGTGATCCAGGAGATGGTCCCGGAAAACTACGGCCGCGCGGGGATCCTCCGCGCGGACGTGGTTGGCAGCTCACCGGCATCCGGAACGGACGTGCCCGCATGACTAAACCTGTGTCGGGGAGTCCGTTCAAGTTCCGGTACCAGCTCTACCAGCACCTCTATTCGAACATCCCGAAGATCTACGCGGACGCACGCGCCGCCGCCGACGACATCGGCCTCCCCCCGGAACTGCGCGGCCAGATCGGCCTCACCGGGTCCATCTCCAGCTGCCACGCGCTGCTGCGTCGCGACGTGCGAGAGGCCATGGACACGGCCGCGCGGAAGGTCGTGGAGAACAAGTTCCTCGTGGACGAGATTCGCGAGATCGTCAAGGAGGGCTACGGCGATGACTACGACGCAGCCCCACTCAACACGGCAGAGGCCGCCCTGGCCCTCTGCTTCGACGTCCTCGCGACGCCGCCGATCGCCGGTCGCGGAGACACGTATCGGACGCGGTACATCGCTCCCTACGAGCGCCACGCGCACCATCAGGCGGGCTATGGGCGGCCGTTTCCGCCTCGCTACAAGGACCTCTATGCGGACCGCGGCGTCACGGCCGGCGAACTCGGGATCGCGGGCAAGCGCCTGGACAACCTGGACGTAGTGCTCACACCACTGGCCGGCGCGCGCTACGAAGCGCACGGCATCAAGTACTTCCCGACGGTTCTCCTCGCGGACGTCGACGTCGATGCGTCGGCGGACCGGTTGCGCACCGTCGCCGCACGCCACGCGCCCATGGTGTCGGCCTTCGCATCCATGGGCTACGACACGCCCGGCTATGGCCACGGGCATCACGATCCGGACGGGGCTCCTTCCCTGATGCGCAGGATCGGAGCCCTTGCCGCCGAGTACGACGTGCCCTACATCGTCGACAACGCCAAGGGCGTTCCCTTCCTGGGCATCGATCCGCGCCAGATCGGCGCGTCGGCGGTCCTCTACTCCATGGACAAGGCCAGCGGCGCACCGACGGGCGGCCTGATCATCGGCCGGGAGGACGTGATGGTTCCCCTCCGGCGAGCCCTTGGAATGCACGGCGAACGAGCAGGCAATCCGCTTTCATACGGCAAGGCCGGCTACGTCGGCTACGACGGTGGCAAGGAGTACCTGGTCGGGCTCGTGGCGGCTCTCAAGGCGATTCGTGAGCGGCCGGACGTCATCAACGGGCCGCTGGACCGCATGTACGAGATCGTGGTCGAGGAATTCGACACCCTGCATCCGGATCTGCGCCGGGGAATCATCATCAGCAAGTCGCTCAACGGCGCAACCGTTGAGGTCAACTACCAGCACACCTGGGACGACGGCTTCGGCGTGCCCATTTTCTCGATCGAGGACATGTACGCCGGGACGTCGCTCTTCCAGAGCGCGCTCTCCCAGATGGGCATCCTGCCGGCCGTGGCCTATGACGCGAACGTGATGATCACGCCGGGGCTGGGTACCACGGACGAGGATGGCAACTTGCTGGAGGATGAGATGCGATACGCGGTCAGAGGGCTCGTTCGGCTGATCGAAATCGTCTGCCGGTATGCGGGCGTGTTCGGGTACTCGCAGACGGCCGCGTAGCGTCGGGGTCGCGACACGGAGCGCGCCGCAGCGTGACGCATACGTCAAGTTCCAGCCCGGATGTGGTCGTGGCGGGGGGCGGCGTGATCGGCGTGTCCGTCGCCTACCACCTGGCCGAGGCGGGACTCGCCGTCACTCTGCTCGAGGCGTCCCGGATCGGAGGCCTCGCCACATCGGCGAGCTCGGGCGGCATCCTGGTCTCGACCAAGACCCGGCCGAGCTCGATCGAGGCCGCGACGAGGGCGCAGCGACGCCTGGCGGAGCTCGACCGCGAGCTTCATGGCGCGCTCGAGTACGACCCGTGTGGATGTCTGGTGATCGCTACCTCGGAGGCGGAGCTGGGCATTCTCCAGGGGCGTGTCTCGGCTCACCGCCTTCTTGGCGTGGCAGTAGCGCTGATCGGCCAGGACGAGGTCAGGCACGGATGGCCGATCGTCGGTCCATCCGTGGTCGGCGCTGCGCACTACCCGAATGATGGCCAGCTCGACGCCATCGCCCTCGTCAAAGCCCTAGCGTCCCGCGCGGCTGCGTTCGGGGCGGTCTACCACGAGGACTCTCCAGTCATCGGCATCAACGTCCGCAAGGGTCGTATCGATGGAGTCGTCACGCTTCATGGCACGCTCAGGACCGGCGTCGTGGTCGACGCCGCGGGCATCGCCGCCGCGGACGTGGCGCGCATGGTCGGCGTGAGCCTGGACGTCCGCGCCCAGCGTGGCCAGGTGCTCGCCCTTCGATCGCCTAAGGCATTGAGCCCAGGCCGCATCACCGAGATCCGCAGCATCATCGGCAAGGACAGTGGCGAAACGATCGATCGCCAGGTCTCCTACGCGTACCGGCCGGCGCGTGCGGAGGTATGGCTCGGAGGCGCCAACGAGATCGCCGAGATTGCCGATAGCACGACCGATGGGATCAGCGCGATCCGGAGCCGCGCGGCGGAGGTCCTCCCAGGTCTCGCGCATCTGGAGCAGGCGCGTGCGTGGGCCGGGCTCCGGCCGTTCTCTCCTGGCGGTCCGATCGTCGGATGGGTCGGCGGCCCCACGGGTTTCCTGGTCGCCACGGCCCACGGCGGCGATGGCATTGCCCTTGCGCTGGATACCGGCGAGCAGATCACCAGGCTGATCCATGCCGACAGGCCGCGGGCCCAATGGGGACTCGGCGGCCAGAATGCGTGACATGTTGCGGCCACGGGTCGAGTCGAGCGCTTCTCGTCCGAGCCCTTTCGTTGCCCCAGTCCTCACGCCGGAGCCGATCATCGAGCTGCGGTCCGTCGGCCGCACGTTCGGCTCGATCGAGGCCGTCCATGACGTGACCCTCGCGGTCGGCCAGGGCGAGTTCCTGTCCATCCTGGGGCCCAGCGGTTGCGGCAAGTCCACGTTGCTGCGCATGCTCGCGGGCTTCCTGGAACCCTCGAGCGGAGAGATCCGGATTCGTGGCGTGCCGGTCATCCGGACTCCGCCCAACAAGCGACCGACCAACCTCGTCTTCCAACACCTGGCGCTGTTCCCTCATATGACGGTCTTCGACAACGTCGCGTTCGCCCTGACGATCCGGCACGTGCCCCGGGCCAGGATCCGGGAGGCCGTCCAGGCACGGCTGGCTCAGGTCGATCTGGTCGGCATGGAGCAGCGCATGCCGGCGCAGTTGAGCGGTGGCCAGCAACAGCGCGTCGCCATCGCGCGGGCCCTCATCAACGAGCCGGCGGCACTGCTCCTGGACGAGCCGCTGGGCGCGCTCGACCTCCAGCTGCGGCGCCAGATGCAGATCGAGCTCAAGGGCCTCAACCGTCGAACCGGCACGACCTTCGTGTACGTGACGCACGACCAGGAAGAGGCCATGACCATGTCCGACCGAATCGCGGTCATGAATGCCGGACACCTCGAACAGGCCGGCAGTGCCGAAGACATCTACCTCCGTCCACGCTCCAGGTTCGTGGCCGCGTTCATCGGCGAGACCAACTTCCTCGGCGGCACGATCAGCGGCTCGGATGGAGCCCTCCTGCATGTCGTCACACCGGACGGCGTGATCGTCGGTCCCGCCTCCGGCGTTGCCGGCCCGTCCGTCGAGTACTCCCTGCGGCCCGAGGACGTCCGCTTCGCCAGCAACCCGGCGCCGGAGAATTCGGCCGCCGCAACGGTTGTGGATCTCGCCTACCTGGGCTCATCGGTCCGGTACGAGTGCCTCACGGAGACCGGCCAGCGGTTCGTGGTGCGGCTCGCCCGGTCGGACGGCCTGACGCCCGAGACCGGCGACGCCGTCACGCTGTCATGGGACTCGTCCAACCTGGTCCCCGTGACGGCGGCCGTCGCGCCCGAGGCGCATTGATCCCGACATACTTCCGCGCAGTGCGATCCGACGGGTTCGAACGGTGGTAGCCACGATCCCGACCCTCGCCGGCATGGTCTCGGCCGGCGAATTGGGATTCACCCTGGCTCACGAGCACCTGATCATCCTCTCGCCCGGCATGCGCGAGAACTGGCCAACGCTCTACGACGAAGCAGCGATCGCCGGCCAGATCCGCGCCAAACTGGAGGCCGCCAGGGCGGCCGGCGTGCGGACCATCATCGACGCGACTACCGTGGACCTCGGGCGCTCCATCCCGCTCGCCGCCGCCGGTGCCGAAGGAACGGGTGTCAACGTCATCTGTGCCACGGGCTTCTGGCTGCATCCGCCGCGCGCCCTGGCGCTGCTGAGCACGGACCGCATCGCGGATCTCCTGACCTCGGATGTCGAGACGGGTATCCAGGGGACGGGCGTCCGGGCCGGCGTCATCAAGGTCGCGACCTCCGGCCGGGTACCGCGCGGGCTGGCCCGAAGGATGCTGCAGGCGGCGGCCGCGGGCCAACGCCGAACCGCAGTCCCGATCACGACCCACGCCGATGCCGGCCGCCGGGGCGGCCTCGCTCAGCTCGATGTGCTCGAAGCGTCCGGAGCCGACCTCGCGCGCGTGCTGGTCGGCCATGCCGGGGACAGCCTTGACCTCGGGTACGTGGACGCCCTGCTCGGGCGAGGCGTCCTCGTCGGAATCGATCGCTTCCGGCCGGCCACCCAAGGCATGGCCCTACCCACCGTCGAGGACCTCGTCGCTTTCGTGGCAGCACTCTGCTCGGCCGGGCACGGGTCGCGTCTGGTGCTGTCGCACGACGCCACCGCGTTCAACGACACCACGTCACAACTGCGCGACTTCTCGTTCGTGCCACGCGTGGTCCTGCCGGCATTGATGAAGGTGGGCGTCTCCGAAACGGACATCCGCGCCATGACCATCGACAACATTCGCCGCCTCTTCGATCGTCAGGGCTGAGGCACGCCGGCGGGCTACGGTCCCTTGGGCGGAGTGACGACCGGCAGCGCGACTGTGCGGGCGGCCGACCGGGTGCTGCCGAAGACGAGCGCGATCCCGAGGCTCAACGCCGTTGCGGCGAGCATGAGCGTGGACAGAGCGGCGATGGTGGGCGTCTGGTCCTGCTCGAGGAAGTTGAACATCGCGATCGGCAGGGTCGTGCCGGACACAGAGGCGAAGAAGAGGCTGGCCTCCGTCTCGTCGAACGAGGTGACGAAGGCGAGTGCCGCCGCTATCACGATGCTGCCTCGCAGCAGCGGAAACGTGATGCGTCGGAACACAGCGAGGTTGTTCGCCCCGAGATCGCGTGCGGCCTCATCGAGTGCGCGGTCGTACCGGACGAGGCTGGCGCTGACGATCACCACGACGAGCGGAAGGCCAAAGAGCGCGTGCACGAGCACGAGTGGGAGCGGATCCGCCGTCACGCTGATGCCGCCGATGTGGGCCGCCGCAACCACGAACAGCACGTAGCCGCTGAGGCCGATCGCGGCTCGCGGTGCGATGAGTGGCGCGGAGAAGAACGTTGCCAGCGCGGAGCGACCGCGAAAGCCGTAGCGCGTCAGGGCGATCGAGGCCATCACGCCGGCGACCGTGGCGACCGCGCTCGCGCCGATGCCAAGGGCCACCGAATACACGAAGGCCGTCAGGAACGGCGCGTAGTTGAGAACCCGCACGTACCAATCCAGCGAGAATCCAGCCGGCGGGAACTGGCTGAACGGGGAGGAATTGAACGAGTTGATGACCACGAGCGCCACCGGGGAGGCGAGGATCGTCAACGTCACCGCCAGCCACAGTCCGCGCGCCAGTTTCACGTCCTCGGCTCCTGGATCGAGTCGAAGTCCGGCATCAGCGCGCGGCGCCCAGGCGCCAGACCCGCTGGGCCAGCCTGTTGGCGACGAAGACCAGGAGGAGCGAAACGGTGATCAGGACGATCGCCTGGACGGCCCCCAACGGCCAGTTGAGATTGGTCTCGTTCTCGAAGATGAGTTCAGCGGTGAGCAGAACGCGTCCCCCGCCGAGCAAGATCGGCGTCACGAATGAGCCCATGCCGAAGAGGAACACGATCTGGGCCGCCGCGATGACGCCGTTCATCGAAAGGGGCAGGACGACCCGGCGGAACGTGCTCAGGCGGCCGCTGCCCAGATCGGAGGCCGCCTCGAGGTGCTCGGTGGAGATCTGGCGCAACGAGGCCCAGATCGGGAAGACCGCGAACGGCGCTGCGCTCTGAACGAGCGCGATGATGACGCCCGGGTAGTCGTAGATCAGTCGCGTCGGCGCGCGCTCCAGGCCCAGCCCCTGCAGCGCGACGTTGACGACTCCATGGTCGCCCAGCACCAGCAGCCAGCCGTACGCGCGGACGACGATGCTGACGACCAGCGGCGCGGCCAGGATCACCGAGGCCACGCTGAGCACGATCGGGTTGGACGTTCTCCACAGCGCCAGGGCGGTCACGTATCCCAGGCCGACCGTGAGCACGGTGACGGCCACGGCCACGACCACCGTCC
This sequence comes from Chloroflexota bacterium, assembly GCA_003169735.1. Classification (GTDB taxonomy): domain Bacteria; phylum Chloroflexota; class Limnocylindria; order Limnocylindrales; family CSP1-4; genus Palsa-1032. The sequence goes on from PNAP01000110.1 coordinate 22,276, forward strand.
GACCGAACACCTGCCAGAAGAACGGGTCGGCGAGGCTCGTCGCCCAGACATTGAGGCTCGTCACGCTGGTGTCCGTGGAGCCGTTGACGTAGGCGAAGAGGGAGAACACGCCGAGGACCACCAGGCACGCCACCAGGATCGAGCTCAGCGCGATCGCCGGTGACGAGAGCAGCAGCCAGGCAGGCAGACGGGGGCGGCGCTTCATGGGCGCCGTCCCCGCGTTTCGTCGAGGAGGAATATCGACGACTGCCGTCGGTGGATGCAAATGCAACGACCCGCGCTCGGGCTCGTCCTGGAACCGATCACGACCCCGTCGATCGGATCGGCCGTTACTTGAGCTGTCCCTTCACGTCGGAGTTCCACGATGCCTGATTCTGGGCGATGTTCGCCGCCAGGGTGTTCCAGTCGAGTTGCATGGCGGCCGAGATGGCGGCCGTCGAATACGCTGGCACGCCTTCGAGACTCGATGGCGTAGTGACCTGCGTGCTGGTGGGTGCCGTATACGTGTCGCTCGCGTACTTCGCCAGGTTCTCGGGTGCCAGCAGCAGGTTGAGGATCTGCTCGCATTGCGCGACCTGAGCGTCGGTGCTGCCCTTGAGGATCTCGAACAGGAGCGGGAAGGCGATCTCACCCTCCTGCGGGACCGCGAACGCGATCGGCAAACCCTGCGCGACCCACGGCTCCACGATTCCGTAAGGCAGCGAGGTGAGCGTCACGTCACCGGTGACGAGCAGGTTCTGGACCGCCGTCGTCTGACTGTAGATGGACTGGAACTGCCCGGCCTGTGCGGCAGTCTGGTACGCCGCATAGCCCTTGCTCAGGTCCCCGTCGGTGCCGCCGAGGATCCGGTTGATGGGCACGAGCCCGTTGAACGTGATGAGGGGAAAGTCGATGAGCGCAACGTGGCCGGCGAAGGTGGGGTCAAGCAGAGCCTGCCAGGACGTGGGAGGCGTCGGGACCACGGTCTTGTTGTAGACGAGGCCGATGGGGTTGAAGCCCCATTGCACGCCCATGCCATTGGGGCGAATGTCCGCGGCCGGGAAGTCCGCCAGGTGGGTGATCTTCTGCGCGTCAAGCGGCAGCCAAAGGCCGTCGAGGTCGCCGGACGTCACCGAGCTGATGTTGAAGTAGCCGCAGTTGACGGTCGGGACACCGGTTGTCTTGAACGCCGCTTCGATGGCCGGGAATGTCGTCGCATTGGTGCCGGTCTGGACGTTGATGGTGACGTTCGGGTGATCGGCCGTGTACTGCTTGATGACCGCTTCTGGGACCAGGTCCTGGTTGGACCCGACGTAGTGGAAGAAGGTCAGCGACACGGGCGCCGACCCTGCGCCGCTGTCCGTCGAAGCTGGGGTCGGCGCTGCCGTCCCGGGTGCGGTCGTGAGCGGCGTGGAGGTGGGCGCGGTCGTCGCCGCTGATCCGGAACACGCGGCGACGACCACTGCCGTCATCAGGACAAGGAAGCCTCGACACCTCGGGTCGCCGTTGGCAGCCATCATCGTCTCCTTCTCGCTCTCGACCATTTTCGGCTGAGGAAGGTGACACTGTACCAGACCACTCATCAGTGATGATAGATGAGCGCTGGCGCGTCACGACC
>PNAP01000023.1:0-2134 GCA_003169735.1 Chloroflexota bacterium
CTCGGACAGGAAGCCGTAGCCGGGGTGGATGGCGTCGCAACCACTGACCACGGCGGCCGACAGCAGCGACGCTGCCGAGAGATAGCTCCGCCGCGCTTCGGCGGGGCCGACGCAGATGGCCTCGTCGGCGAGCTGGACGGCGCGCGACTCCCGATCGGCCTCGCTGTACGCGACGACGGCACCGATGCCCATCTGACGGCAGGCACGCAGCACCCGCAGTGCGATCTCGCCGCGGTTGGCGATGAGGATGCGTTCGAACATCAGGCGTCGTGCCCGGTGTGGGTGGCCGACCTGTCGGCGGACTCGACCGGGCGCTCGATGCGCACCAGCCCCTGGCCGTATTCGACGGCCTGGCCAGGCTCGGCCATGAGCTGTCCGAAGACGCCGTCCGCGGACGAGACGACGTCATGGCGCACGCCGAGCATCTCGACATAGGCGAGCGTCTCACCGGACTTCACCGCGCGGCCCACCTCGCGGCCCTCGATCGGCAGGAAATAGCCCACCGCAGGCGACGTGATGAGGATGCGCGACGGATCGCCGAGGGACGCGCCGGACGTCGGGGAGACGCCGCCCGCGTGTCCGCCGGCTCGCCCGTCTCGGCCGTCCTTGCTGCCATGCGGCTCGCCCACGTGATGGATCGGGTCGGCGGCGGTCGCGGCTCGGCGGAGTCGGACGCGCCACTCCCCGTGACGAATCTCGAGCTCACCGAGCTTGCTGGCCGTGAACCGGGTGATGATCCGGGGCAGAAGCTGATCGGCGACCCGCATCAGCTCCCTCGAGCCGGCCGACGGGTCACTCGACGCTGCGACGCCTGGCGCCGAGGCTTTCGTCGGCGGCGCGGCTGCCTTCGGCGCTCTCGCGACCACGTCCGGCTCCTTGTCGGGCACCTACACGTCCTCGCGAAGGGGCGGATCGTCGGTCTCGTCGGCCGCCGTCGGACGGAGCGGCCCGAGCTCGGTCGAGAGGATGCCACGGCCCGTGCCGAGCACCTTGCGCAGCCGATCGGCGAGGCGGGCCCGCTCGGGCCGCGCCGGGCGCGCCGCGCCTGCCTCGGTGAACGCACCAAGTTCGCGGTAGCGCTGGTAGCGCGCCTCGAGCAACTCGTCGATATCGCGCTTCACGAGCCCGTCGAGCTGCCGGATGACTTCGGTGCGAAGGCGCTTGGCGGCTTCCTCCGGCGCGGCGTGAGCGCCGACATGCGGTTCGGCGATGACGATGTCGATGACGCCGAGCGCCTGCTGCTCGCCGGCGGTCAGCCGCATGGCCACGGCCGCCTGCTGAGCGGCATCGGGCGTCCGCCACAGGATGCTCGCGCAGCCCTCTGGCGTGATGACCGAGTAGATGGCGTTCTCGAACGCCAGCACCACATCCCCGACGGCGACGGCCAGTGCGCCACCGGATCCACCCTCGCCGGCGATGACCGCCACGATGGGCGTCCGAACGCCGGTCATGACCTGGATCGAGCGGGCGATCGATTCGGCCACGCCGCGCTCTTCCGACGACGCGCCGGGGTAGGCACCGGGCGTATCGATGAACGTGACCACGGGCAGCCCGACGCGTTCGGCCAGGCTGAACAGGCGGATCGCCTTGCGGTATCCCTCGGCGTGGGGCATGCCGAAGTTGCGCGCCACGTTCTCCTCGACCTCGGCGCCCTTCTGGTGCCCGACGAAGACGACGCGGTGGCCGCCGATGCGGCACAGCCCGCCGACGATGGCGGGGTCGTCGCCGAACAGGCGATCGCCGTGCAACTCGACGATGTCGGTCGCCATCAGGTTGACGAGTTCGAGCGTGTGCGGGCGCTTGACGTTGCGTGCCAGCTGGACGCGTGCCCAGACCGATTCGCGCAGCGCGTCGTCATCGACCTTGTGCGGCTGGACGAGAGGACCTGTCTGGTGGGCGACGTCAACCACGCGTCTGGGCACGCACCGGGTGCGCCTCCATGGGGTCGATGACGGACCGAGCCCGGAGCCCGTTGGCCGACGGGCCGGGTCGCGCCTTGACATAGGCAAGCAGCGTGGCCAGCGTTTCGCGCAGCTCGGAGCGCGGCACGACCTGGTCGACGAACCCGTGCTTGAGCAGGAACTCCGCGCTCTGGAACCCTTCGGGCAGCGTCTCGGCGATCGTCCCGGCCGAG
>PNAP01000023.1:2145-15488 GCA_003169735.1 Chloroflexota bacterium
GAGGCGAAGACGCCGCCCGTCGTCGGGTCGGTCATGACACTGATGTAGGGCACGCCGCGATCAGCCATGCGGCCGAGCGCCGCACACGTCTTGGCGAGCTGCATCAGCGCGAGCGTGCCTTCCTGCATGCGCGCTCCACCCGACGCGCTGACGATGATGAGCGGGATCCGAGCCGCCAGCGCATGTTCCGCGGCGCGCGTCACCTTCTCGCCGACGACCGAACCCATCGAGCCGCCCATGAACGAGAAGTCCATGGCACAGATCGCGACGGGATGTTTCTCGATGCCGCCGGTGCCCCAGATCGCGGCGTCGCGGATGCCGGTCGCCTGTTTCGCCGCCGCGAGCCGATCGGGATATGGCTTCTGGTCCACGAAACCGAGCGGGTCCATCGATTCGAGGCCGGCATCGTGCTCTTCGAAGGTGTCAGCGTCGAGAAGCTGGGAGAGGCGAGCGTCGACGCGGAGGCGGAAGTGGTGGCCGCACTTGGTGCAGACGCGGAGATTCTTGGCGAGCTGCTTGTTGTAGAGCATCTCCCCGCAGTCGGGGCACTTCGTCCACAGGTCGGGCGCGAACGCCTGGGCGCGCGGCCGAAAGGGCAGCTTGATGGGCATCAGAGCGCCTGTTCCGTGCCGGCCGGCGCGGCACCGGTCCGGGAGCGCCGCCACACGAACAGGGCGCCGGCGATCGACACACCCGAGGCGATGGCGCCGCCGACGATGAGGCCTCGGCCTCGGCCATCGGCGTGAACGTCCGATGAGGCAGGCGGTGCGGCTCCCTGGAACGGGATGACGCTGCCGAGCTGTCGCGGCTGCCCGGTGGCCTCCGCGCGCAATCGGTCGGCCAACCGCTCTTCGAATCGGAAGGAGGGGTGGAATCGCACGAGCGACCTCTGCAGGACCTCGGCCGTCCGCCGCAGCTCCGCGGTCGGCTCATCGCGCGCGTCCCGGGGGATGGTGCCGCCGAGCAGCCAGTCGAGGTAGATGTCGGTCTGGATGGCGAGCGGTTCGAGCTCTTCCATCAGTCCTTGAGCCGCTCGGCCACGGACCGCAACGCGCGGTGGACCAGCACCCGGACCGCGCCCTCGGAACGCCCGAGCACCTGGCCGATTTCGGACGCGCTCATCTCCTCGACGTACCGCAGGATCAGCGCACGCCGCCGGTCATCGGGCAGGTCGTCGATGGCCGACCAGGCCCGTGCTGCCAGATCGCGCGCCGCGATCTCCTCGGCCGGGTCAGACGGCGCGGCGACCGCGAACGCATCGTCGAGCTCTGCCTGAGGATGGCGCCGCGCCCATCGGCGGTCATTGGCGAGCGCGTTGCGAGCGATCTGGAAGAGCCAGACGCGGAACGTCGAGTCAGGGCCGTCGCCCGCTTCGCGGAAGCGCGGCAGCCCGCGCAGCGCGTGGAGGAAGACCTGCTCGGTCAGATCCTCGGCCGCGTGCTGGTCGCGCGTCTCGTAGAGAGCGAAGCTGTACACCTGGGCAACGTACTTCCGATACAGCGCCTCAAAGGCGCGCGGGTCCCGACGTGCAGCTTCCACGGCGCTGCGGTCGGCGTCATACGGGATCGGGCGCTCACGCTCGAGCACCTCCCCCTTCACTCTCCGAAACACCGGGAGAGTCTATCCGTTACGCGTGGCTCGCCAGCGTGGAGGGGTTGCGAGCGGGCAGAACCGGGTCGTCCTTCTCCTGCGCCAGTCCGGTTTGCTCATACCAGTCCTTTTTACGCATACCCGACGGGTCGGCGGCGCCGCCTCGGCCCACGCTCAAGCCGACCTTGCCGTCGGTGCGCTCGTCGACCAAGTTCCTGCCATACGCCCATGGCGTGGGTGTTACGCGGGACTCACCGGCCTTCCCCGCCCGAAAGCAGCTCGTTTCGCCCGTTTCTTAGCCGTCCGCGTCTAAGAAACGACACGGAGACCCCTCGATCGACTGCCCGAGCGCGTTGGTATCCGCGTACCACCCTCTTGGCGGGCATATGACAAGAGCAGCCGTCAACGCTGATCGGCCACCCGGATTCACACGCCAAAGCCAAGAGTCCGCCGATCAACATGGCCTGCGGCGGCCCGAGGATGCTAGTCGATGGCGCGCTTGATGAAGCCGCGGATGCCGATCGTGCCGAAGATGGCGATCGAGATGACAAGGCCGAGCAGCACGAACAGTGGATCCATGTGCGGCGCGGCCGGTGTCAGGGCGCCGCGCAGGCCTTCCGACGCGTAGGTCATCGGATTGAGCAAGGTCACGATCTGGAACCACTGGAGTGAACCGAGACTCGCCCAGGGATAGTACGCAGCGCCGGTCATCATCAGCGGCGTCAGGATCACCGCGAAGGCGAGGTTGATCTGGTTGAACGGCACCTTCGTGCCGAGCGTCAGCCCGATGGTCGCGGCCGAGATCGCCGCCAGCATCAGGATGGGCACGACGAGCAGCCAGTTCGCGTTCGGCAGGGCGAAGTTCGGCAGGATCAGGAAGCCAAGCGGGATCATCAGCGCTGCAGCGAACAGTCCCCGCACCATCGCGAACACCAGCTTCTGCGCACCGACGGCCCACGTTGCCAGGGGCGCCAGCAATCGGTCCTCGATCTCCTTGGTGAACGAGAACTCGATGACAAGCGGCAGCGCGACGCTCTGGAGCGCGGTCAGGAAGACGGTCAGGCCCATGATGCCCGGGAAGAGCAGGCTGGCGAAGTTCGCGTTGGCCGCCCCGATCGACGGCAGGATGCGCCCGAAGATGAACAGGAAGAAGATCGGCTGGAGCAGCGCCTGGGCCAGGAACGGGATCGGTTGACGCACGACGGTCACCCACAGGTCGCGCTCGCAGAGCGCCCAGAAGGTGCTGAGCTGCGCGGTCATCGGGACGTGGCGCGGCGCGTGCTGGCCGCTGATGGCGGTGGTCATCGAAGCTCCCGTCCGGTCAGGTGGATGAAGACGTCCTCGAGCGAGCCTTCCATCCGGCGGAGGTCGAGGATCTCGGCGCCCGATTCCGTCGCCGCGGCGACCACGCGACCCATGAGCTGATCGCCGCCGGCGTCGTCCGAGGCGTAGATGCGGGCGCGCCAGGTCCCATCGGGCGAGGTCCCATCTGTCGGCGCAGACCGGACGGCCGATGTGACCGCGGTCGGCCCAGCCGGGGTCGATGCGGCCGATGCGCCAGCCTTGCTCGATGACGAGGACGTGCCCGCCGCCGGCCTCCCGCCGCCTCCGGCCCAGGGCGACCCGCCGCCTCCACCCGGCGCTCCCGGCCAACCACCCATGCCTCCGGCCGGGCCAGACGGCGCGGTTTCGGCGACGGGCTCGACACGGCTGACGCCGGGCAGCTTGGCCAGGGCATCTGCCAGGCCGTTGCCGCCCTTGACCGCCAACTCGATGCCCTGCGCGCCCGGCAGCAGCGCACGAAGGCCGCGCGGCGTATCGAGCGCGATGACCTTGCCGTGATCGACGATGGCGATGCGGTCGCACAGCTTGTCGGCCTCGGCCATGTCGTGCGTGCACAGGACGATGGTGATGCCGCGCTGGCGCAACTCGAGGACCCGGTCCTGGAGGAAGAGACGTGATTGCGGGTCGAGCCCCGTCGTCGGCTCGTCGAGGATGAGGACCATTGGTTCGTGCATCAGCGCCCGCGCGATCATCACGCGCTGCGCCATGCCGCCCGAGTAGAACATCACGTTGTCCTTGGCCCGATCGGCCAGCCCGAACGTATCGAGCAACTCCATGGCCAGCTTGCGGCGCTCCCGCAGGCCCATCCCGAAATACGCGCCGTGGAAGGTCAGGTTCTCGAGCGGTGTCAGGCTGCGGTCGAGGTTGCTCCGCTGCGGAACCACCGCGATTCGCGTCCGGACCGCGACCGGGTTCTGCATGACGTCGATGCCGTCCACCAGCACCTGGCCGGATGTCGGCCGGACGCGCGTCGTCACGACGCCGACCGTCGTCGTCTTGCCCGCCCCATTCGGCCCCAACAGCCCGAACACCTCGCCCTGCCCGACGTCAAGCGTCATGCCGGCCACGGCCTCAGGCCCGTTGGCGACGTACTGCTTATGGAGGTCCCGGATGTCGATCACGCCGTAATGGATACCACGTCAGGCCGGTCGGCCGCGCCGGCCGACGTCGTCGATCACGCGACACCGCGTCACTTCGCCCGAATCAATCGCCCGCTGGACGCCATCGACCTCGACAAGGAGGGCGCCCGATTCTGGTTCGATGCCGACGGCGAGGCCCGAGATCAGCGCGTCGCCCAGCTCGATGTCGACCCAGCGGCCGGTGGTGCGCTGGTGCGTCGACCAGGAAGCGGCGTCGAAGAGACCCGACCCGAGCGCTTCGACCCTGGGCTCCAGGCGGGCCAGCCAGGCTTCCAGGAGGACCTCGGGGTCGATCGGTCGACCGCCCGAAAGCTCGCGGAGTGAGGACATCGACGTCGCGAGCTCCGGTGGGAAGTCGGCCGCCGTCCAGTCGGCATTGATGCCGATGCCGATGACCGCAGTGGCGACACTGTCGCCCTCCGCCACGGTCTCGCCGAGCACGCCGGCGACCTTGACGAGGCGGCCGTCCGGCCCGTCGGCGACGATGTCGTTGGGCCACTTGAGGCCGAGCGCCTCGTCCCGCAGGCCGGCCACGTCCTCGGCCGCGTCGAGCATCGCCATGGCGACCACTGCGCCGAGGCGCCAGCCATGGCGAAGCGCCAGGTTCTCCGGCACGAAACCCGCCGAGACAAGCAGCGCGGCACCTCGCGGCGCGACCCACTGACGGTCCAGGCGACCGCGGCCTGCAGTCTGCTCATCGGCGAACGCGATGCAGACCGGTGGCGTGCCGTCAGCCAGCCACTCGCGCACCACGCCCTGGGTCGAGTCGACGCTCGCGAAGTGCTCCAGCCGGCTGATGAACATCAGACGCGGCCGCTGGCGATGATCCCTTCGCCGCGGGTGCGAACGACCTGCGAACGGCCGGTCAGGCCGCGCCGCTCGGCTTCGCCGGTGAGTGCCACTGCCACGCCGCGTGCGAGCTCCGGGTCATCGGCGAAGGCGATGATGCTGGAGCCCGAGCCGGAGAGGCACGCTCCCAGCGCGCCGGCACGGCGGGCCGCGGCGGTCATGAACGGCAGCTCCGGATAGACGGCCGCGCGATACGGCTCGTGGAGCCGATCCTCCGTCGCGGCGCTCAAGAGCTCCGGCCGGCCGGTGGCGAAGGCGGCCACGGCCAGCGCGGCGCGGCCGACGTTGTGGACGGCATCGACGCGCGGCACGGAATCGGGCAGCGCCGCGCGCATCGCCGAGGTGGCCAGCTCGCGATCGGGGATGTAGAGCACGGCCAGCAGGTCCGCCGGCGGGTCGAGGCGGACGGCGACCGGGTCGTCATCGACCGTCGAGGCCACGGTGAAGCCACCGAGCAGCACCGCCGCCGCGTTGTCCGCATGCCCCTCCATCTCGATCGCAAGCCGGAGGATCTGCTCGTCGGAAAGGGAGTCGCCGCCGGTCAGGACCCGAGCCGCGACCAGGCCCGCCACGGTCACCGCCGCCGACGAGCCGAGCCCCCGCCCGAGCGGGATGGCGTTGATCATCCGGATCCGCCACGAACTGCCTTCGTGAAGCGACGAGGCGTCGCCGCGTGGCTCGCGCAACGCCTCGGCCAGGCCGCGCCGCAGCGCCGTCGTGAAGCGGTCCGAACCGTCGGTCGGGACAACGGCTCCCGAGCCCGCACCCGCGCCCTCGCCCGAGACCGTCAGCTCGACCGTTCCGCTCGCCAGGTCGTCGGCCCGCTCGACCGTGATGACATCGGCAAGGTCGAGCGCCAGCGCAAGCGCATCGAAACCGGCCCCGAGGTTCGCGCTGGTGGCCGGCGTATCGAGGGTGATGGGGCCGCGCCCCAGCGTCACGTCGTCGAGCCCTTCGCCGTGCTCACCAGCCGAGCGCCCGGCGGATCCCGTCGGCCGTCGGCTCGGACTCCAGCGTCGGCGAGATCGCCTCACGCTTGGCGGTCTCAGGGTCCTTGAGCCCGTGGCCGGTCAGGACGCAGACGATGGTCGTGCCCGGATCGATCGCGCCTTCCGCGGCGAGCTTGCGCACGCCGGCCACGGACGCCGCGCTGGCAGGTTCGCAGAAGATGCCCTCGTAACGCGCCAGGTCGCGGTAGGCGTCGAGGATCTCCTCATCGCTGACCGCTTCGATGCGGCCGCCGGATTCGTCCCGGGCGCGCAGGGCGCGAGCGCCGCTGGCGGGATCGCCGATGCGAATGGCCGTCGCCACGGTCTGCGGATCTGCGACCGTCCGGCCGGTCACGAGTGGCGCCGCGCCCTCCGCCTGGAAGCCGAGCATCACCGGCGCCGTCTCCACCAGGCCGGCCGCGCGATACTCGCAGAAGCCCTGCCAATAGGCGGTGATGTTGCCCGCGTTGCCGACGGGGATGGCCAGGTAATCGGGCGCACCGCCGAGATCCTCGCAGACCTCGAAGGCCGCCGTCTTCTGGCCCTCGAGGCGGAACGGGTTGACCGAATTGACGAGGGTGATGGGATGGGCCGGGTCCGGATCGTGGACGAGTTCGCGGACCGCCCGGAGCGCGCCATCGAACCCACCGTCGACGGCGATGACGCGCGCTCCGGCGGCGAGCGCCTGGAGCAGCTTGCCCATCGCGACCTGGCCGCGCGGCAGGACGACGATGACGTCCATGCCCGCGTGCGCTCCGTACGCGGCAGCGGACGCGGCAGTGTTTCCTGTGGATGCGCAGACCAGCGCGCGGCTGCCGTCCTCCATCGCCTTGGCCACGGCCAGGACCATGCCGCGATCCTTGAACGAGCCGGTCGGGTTCTGGCCCTCGATCTTCAGATGGAGCTGCGGACAGCCGATGGCACGACCGAGCGTGCGCGCGTGGACGAGCGGCGTGAACCCTTCGCCGAGCGAAATGAGCGGCGTTGCGTCGGTGATCGGCAGGAAGGCCTCGAAACGCTCGAGCAGCCGCGGCCGCGCGCCGGCGAGGGCGTGCTGCTGGCGCAGCTGGCGCAGGACGTCACTCATCCGCATGGCAGAAGCCTAGCCGGTCATGACTCGGGCAGGAGCGGGTAGAGGTTGGCGCGGATGCCGCGATCCTCCAATCGGTGACGAAGCTCGCCAAGACCCATCGGCTGGATGACCACGGCATCTCCGGCCGAGGCAAGAGCGAGGTCCTGGACGCGGTACGCGACACCGTCACCGATCGCGTCGGCGGCGACCAGGAACCAGGCACGCGGGACCTCGAGCGGATCGATGATGCGCAGGGTGCGCGTCGGTTCCGGAAGTTGCCCCCAGGTCGAGCCGGCGCCGCGTGCCAGGGCGAGCAGATCGGCGAGGACGGCGCTGCTGGTCGCGCCACCACCCGCGCCCGGCCCCTGGAAGGTGACCACGCCGACGGGCGCGGCGGTGATCTCGACCACGTTGGTGACGCCATCGGTCGAGCCGATCGGCGAGGACGCGCGGACCGCCACGGGCATGACCGAGGCCATCACGGCGTCGCCCCACAGGCTGGCATCACCGACGAGCTTGATGGCCAGGCCGAGTTCAGCGGCATACCGAAGCTCGAGAGGCTGGATGGCGGTGATGCCAGCCGTGGCGTCGCCCTCCGTGTCCGGGCCGGCGCGCCGGAGTTGACCGACCTCCGGCCAGGCGCCGAAGGCCAGGCGCGAGAGGATGGCCAGCTTGTCGGCCGCATCGAAGCCCTCGACATCGGCCGATGGGTCGGCCTCGGCGTAGCCCCGGCCCTGCGCTTCGCTGAGGACATCGGCGTACGTTCGCCCGTCGCGCGCCATCGCGGTCAGGATGAAGTTGGTCGTGCCGTTGACGATGCCGCGCACCCCTGAGATGCGGTTCCCGGCCAGATCCAGCACGAGCGGCGCCAGCACGGGGATGCCACCCGCGACGGCTGCCTCGAAGCGCAGCACGACGCCCGCCGCCCGAGCGGCCGTCTCCAAGGTCGGCCCAAAGGAAGCGAGCAGCTTCTTGTTGGCGGTCACGACGTGCTTGCCGGCCTCGAACGCGCGTTGGACGAGTTGCGCGGCCGGCTCAAGGCCGCCGATCAGCTCGACCACGACGTCGATGCCCGGGTCTGCGACGAGCTCATCCAGGTCGGCCGTCTGGCGGATCGACGCGTGCAGCGTCAGGGCGCGTTTGCGGCCGGGTTCGCGGACGCCGACCGCGACCAGCTCGGGCGGATTGGCGCCGCGTGCCGTGACCGCCGCTCGCCACTCAGCGTCGATCAGCCGCTCGGCGACCGCTCGCCCCACCGTCCCGAGTCCGAGCAGCGCGACACGCAACGGCCTTCCCGTTTCCGGGACCTGCGCGCGACCGTCGACCATGGCGGGAGCCTAGCAGGAGTGCCCCCGGCCTCGACCGCGTCGTTCGGCGTAGGCCCGGTTGCCGCTGCTAGACTCGGCCGGCTTTGACGACAGAGACACTCCCCAGGGTCTTCAGTGGCGTGCAGCCGTCCGGGCTGCCGCATGTCGGTAACTACCTGGGCGCGTTCCGCAACTACATCGCGATGCAGGATGGCCACGACGCGATCTACTGCATCGTCGACTACCACGCGCTGACCTCGACCCACGATAGCGAGCTGATCCGCCGCAACACGCACGAGATGGCGCTCGGGCTGCTGGCGCTCGGGCTCGACCCCGAGAAGGCGGTCCTCTTCCGCCAGTCCGACCGGCCCGAGCATGCCGAGTTGGCCTACCTGCTCTCGACCGTCGTCCCGGTCAGCTGGGTCGAGCGCACGCCGTCGTTCAAGGAGAAGAAGCGCACCCAGCCCGACGACGTCAACCACGCCCTGCTGACGTACCCGGTCCTCCAGACGGCCGATATCGCCATCTACCACGCTCGATACGTCCCGGTCGGCAAGGATCAGGCCGCCCACCTCGAGCTTGCGCGCGAGATCGTGCGGGCCTGGAACGCGCGCTACGGCGACTACTTCGTGGAGCCAGAGGCCGTCTTCACCGATTCGCCGGTCGTGCGCGGTACGGACGGCGTCCAGAAGATGTCGAAGTCGCTCGGCAACGTGGTCGAGATCTTCGGTGACGAGGCCGTCATCCGGAAGCAGATCATGTCGATGGTGACCGACACCCAGCGCGTGTTGCGCACCGATCCGGGCCGTCCCGAGGTCTGCAATGTCTGCCAGCTCCATCGCTTCTTCGGCGACGACTACGAGCTGATCTGGGATGGCGAGCGGACCGCGCGGACCGGCTGCGTCGACACGAAGCGGCTCCTCGCCGACCGGATGCTTACCTTCTTCGCCGAGGCCCGCGAGCGCCGCCGCGAACTGGAAGCGAAGCCCGGCTACGTCGAGGAGGTCCTCCGCGCCGGGGCCGAGACACTGGCGCCGATGGCCGCGGAAACGCTTCGCGTCGTTCGCGACCGGATGGGTCTGGGCTGACCACGGGCGATCCGCCGGTCGACCCGACGCACCCGCCCGGCATCGTCGATGAAGCTGGCCGCGCGATCCTGATCCTGCCCGGCTTCGCCGCGTTGACGCCAGGCAGGCTGGCATCGCGTGGCTTACGGGTCGGATAAGGGGCGCCAACCGCAGGTCGTTCGGCATCTTGGCCGGATCCGGACGTCGATCCACGCTCGGGAGGCGACGGCACGACCGTCAGCGGCCGTCGGGATCGGGTATTGGCGGTCTCGGGACATCGGAAATGCCAGCCTGGCTGGCATCGGGCGTTTCGACTGCCAGCCTCTTCAATCTCGGTGCGACAATGGCCGTGGCGATCACCCGGGCTCGCGCAGACACGCACCGCGGGGGCCAAAGCGAGGAGATCAAGGATGCGCCAACGGCGCTGGAAGATCCTTCGTGTCGTGGCAGCAGCGCTCGCTCTCGGGCTGACCACGGGCGGAGCCACCTTCACGACAGCCGCCGGAGCATCGACCGAACCGTGCACGGTAGAGATCGCTCGTATCGGGCTCGGCTCCGTCCTGGGTGGTGGAGAGGCGTACTGGTTCAACGTCCTCGGCTTTCGGTTCGGCGCCGAACCCGCGACCGTGGCGTTCGACAGTCCGGTCCTCGTGTGGGATCGGGAGGAACTCGGTCCCGTCACCTCCTACACGATCGAGGCTCCGTACTACAACCCGAACAGCTGGTGGAAGTACACGTTCTTCGCGCCTGATCCATCCGTCACAAGGATCAAGATCACCGTGAGCAGCGACGCGTGCGGATCGGTCGGGGCCGTCCTCTCTACACTCCCCGATTCGAGCGTGGCCAGCCAGCCGAACCCCACCGGGTCCGATGACATGGGCGTCGCAGTCACCGTTCTCGTCACCGCGACATTCGCCATCTCGTTCGCGTTCTTCGGTTTTCGGCCAGCGCCGTTCCGACGCAAGCCCGACTGAACGACGGCCGACGAAGCCGGAGCTACCCCGCCTCGGGCGCAGCCGGGTGCGGGCCGGCGGCGAACGGCCCCATGGGGCCACGGAGGCTCGGCATCTCGACGGTGAAGCGGGCGCCGCCCTCGAGGCGGTTCGAGACGCCGATGCGGCCGCCGTGGTGAGTGACGATCCAGCCCGCGATCGCCAGACCCAGACCGGTGCCGCCACTTGGCGCGCCGGGGGCGCGGTAGAAACGATCGAAGACGCGCGGCAGATCCTCGGGGCGGATGCCGGGTCCCTCGTCCTCGACGACGAGCGATGCCCGGCCACCCTCGGCTCGGACACGGGCTGTCACCGTCCCGCCACTCGGGCTGTGGCGGATGGCGTTGTCGAGCAGGATGGTCACGACCTGTCGCAGCCGCTTGCTGTCACCGACGACCATCGCCGGTTCCGGGTCGACCACGACGCTCACATGGTGGGCGGCGGCGGGCGTGACCATCAGCGTCCCCGCATCGGCGGCGACATCGCCAAGATCGACCGGCTGGCGAGCCAGCTCGATGACCCCCGAGTCTGACCGCGCCAGGAGCAGCAGGTCCTCGACCAGGTTGGTGAGCTGGCTCGCCTCGGCATCGATGTCCTCGAGGGCTGCCCCGACCTCGGCCACCGGCTTGTCACGGTTGCGCTTCAGATGCTCGACGCTGGCCCGGATGACGGTCAGTGGCGTTCGCAATTCGTGGCTGGCGTCGGCCGCGAATTCGCGCTGGCGGCGAAGGGACTGGCGCTGGACGGCGAGTGACTCGCGGATCGGCACGAGGGCGCGTTGCGCGTAGACCGCACCGACGCCGACGGCGACCAGCAGCACCACGATGCCGCCCAGGAAGAGCACGAAGACCAGCACGTCGAGGGTTCGTTGCTCCGAGGTGCGGTCCTGGACGATCTGGATGACCGACGTGCCGGCCTGGTCGGTCACGGACTGGCTGAGGATGCGGATGGGGACGCCGGCGACGTCCAGCTCGCGCACGTCGCGGCCGTTCAGGCGCGCCGCCGCGATCCCGTCGCGGTCGGGCAGCGCGTCCGGCACCGTCACGTTCGGGCCGAAGACCGAACCGTCGTCCGAGACGAGGAACGCGAACGTGCCCGAGCCGCCGCCGCCAAAGATGAAGTCGGTCGGCGGCCCGCCCGGACCGAAGCCGCGCTCGACGACCTCGGTGAGTTGACTGGCTCGGTCGTTGAGCTGGCTGACCCCCGTGTCGGCGAGCGTGTTGGTGACCGCCACGTAGATGGCGATACCCAGCGCGAGCAGGACCAGCAGCGTCGTGCCGCCGCTCCAGATGACCAGCCGCCAGCGGACACGGCGGACGAGCCGGGCCTCGCGCTCGCTGGCCTCGCGCTCGCTGGCCTCGTGCCCGGCGCCGCTGGATTCGTCAGGCATCGCTCATCCGGTAGCCGACTCCGCGGACCGTCCGGATCCACGCGCCGGCCTGCCCAAGCTTGTCGCGCAGGTAGTGGACATACGCGTCGACGGCATTGGGGGTGATGGCAGCGCCGAACGGCCAGGCGTGGTCGAGCAGCTGGTCACGCGTGAGCGTCTGGCCGGGATGCCGCAGGAAGCACTCGAGGAGCGAGAACTCGCGCGGGCTCAACTCGACCGGAACACCGTTGACCGTGACCTGGCGCAGCGTCTCGTCGAGGGTGACCGGGCCGACCGTCAGCCGCGGCTCCACGCGTCGAGGCCCGGTCGGGCCGCGCCGCGAGAGCGCTCGGAGGCGCGCGGAGAGCTCTTCGAAGGCGAACGGCTTGACCAGGTAGTCGTCGGCTCCCGCGTCCAGGCCAGCGACCCGATCGCCGACCGAATCACGGGCCGTGAGCATCAGGATGCCGACGTCGATGCGATCCCGCCGCAGCCACTTGGCGACCTCGAAACCCGACATGTCGGGCAGGCCGACATCGAGGATGACCACGTCGATGCCGCGGGCATCGGACGCGTACTCGAAGCCCGTCCGCCCGTCGTGAGCCACGTCGACCACGTGGCGGTCCTCCTCGAGCAGGCGCTTGAGCAGGATGCTCAGTCGCGCGTCGTCTTCGACGACGAGGAGATGCATGCGGGAATCCCCCGATCCGTTACGGCGCCACGACGGTCACATCGGTCGCGGTACCGGTCAAGCCACCGGGTGCGCCAGACGCGGCCGGTGCATTGGACGCGCCGGGGGCGCCGTTGCCGCGAGCGCCTCGATCGAGCGTGACCATGACGGTGCTCCCCGTTGAGACGGCCGTGGACGTGGCCGACGTCTGCTGATGGTAGGTCGTGGTCGGCCCGACGGTGAGCTGGATGGTGTTGCCGGTCGTCAGTTGGAGCGTGAGCGTGTCTCCGGTCATCGAGACGACCTTGCCGCTGACGGAGACGCCGGCGCCACCGAAGCCGCCGCCGGGAAAGCCGCCCGCCGGGAACGACGCGCCCGGACTCGCGCCCGGGAAACCGCCGAAGTTGCCGCGCCCGTCCGTGGTGGACGCCGCCGCCGGCGCCGTCGTGCGGCCGACCGCGAAGGCCACGCCGCCGACGGCAACGAGGACCGCCACGCCGAGCAGGATGTTGACCCAACCCGAACCGCCCTTCTTCTGCGGAGTGCGGGCGATCGGTCGTGTCCCGGCAGTGGTCACCGGGAAGACCGGCGGGGACTGGTCGGGCGACGCGCCGACACGATTGGGATCATTCGGATCGACCGGCATGACGGACTCCTCTTACTCGTAACGAAGGGCTGCGATCGGATCGAGGCGAGCGGCCTGTCGAGCCGGCCACACGCCGAAGATCACACCGACCGCCGCCGAGAACCCCACGGCAGCGACGACGGTCAGCGGGTTGAAGGTGAATGGCCACTTCGCGATATGCGCGATGACCATCGAGACGCCGAGGCCGGCCGCCACCCCCAGCGCGCCGCCAAGGAGCGACAGCGTCAGAGCCTCGACGAGGAACTGGGCCAGGATGTCACGGCCCCGCGCCCCGATGGCCTTGCGGATGCCGATCTCGCGGGTCCGTTC
>PNAP01000073.1 GCA_003169735.1 Chloroflexota bacterium
ACGCACGATCAGGTCGAGGCGATGACGATGGGCGACCGCATCGCGGTCATGAACGCCGGCATCCTCCAGCAGGTGGGGTCGCCGCAGGAGTTGTACAGCCGCCCGACCAATCGCTTCGTGGCCGGCTTCATCGGCAGCCCGTCGATGAATTTCATCGACTCCAATCTCGTCCACGACGGCGACAAGCGCGTGCTTCGGGCCGATGGCTTCGAAGCGCCCATCCAGCCGGAGCTGGCAGCAGAGCTCCAGGGTCGGCAGGATGGGGCCGTGACTGTCGGGTTCCGTCCCGAGCACCTCACGGCCGCAGCCGTCGCGGGGACGGCCGCCGAGCTCCACGCCAAGGTGAACGTGGTCGAATTCCTCGGCAACGACGAGTTGCTGCACGTCACGGTCGCCGACCGGACGCTCCTTGCCCTGGTCGATTCGGCGCTCAAGGTCAAGCCCGGTGATGCGCTCGATCTGTGGCTGCCGCTCGACAAGATGCACGTATTCGACGCCGATGGTCAGCGGGTCGCCGCTCAGGCGCTGGCGGGCGCCGCTGCATGACGGGCCGCCTTCGGCCGGCCCTCCTGGCGGCGATCGCGACGCTGGCCATGGTCGGATGCTCGTCCGGCCCGGCGACGCCGACCCCGAGTCCCAGTTCCAGCAACCCCAACCCGAGTCCGACAGCGACCGGACCCGGAGCATCGCAGTCGCCGAGTGCCACCGGCACGCCGACCCCATCGGCGTCCAGCACTGGCCTGGTCAGCAGCGAGTGCCAGAAGGCCAACCTCGCCACCAAGACCGACGGCCGCCTGACCATCGGCACGGACAACCCCGCGTATCCGCCCTGGTGGGGTGGAACTCCGCCCAACGGTTCGGACTGGTCGCTCGGCTTCCCGCCGTCCGGACAGGGCTTCGAGTCGGCCATCGCCGGCGCCGTGGCGACCGCGCTCGGCTACACCTCCGACGAGATCGACTGGACGCCAGTCGCCTTCAAGCAGAGTTACGCTCCCGGACCGAAGCCCTTCGACTTCTACCTGGCACAGGTCTCCTACAGCGCCAAGCGGGCGCAGGCGGTCGACATGTCGGACTCCTACTACGACGTCAACCAGGCCCTCGTCGCGCTGACCAGCAACCCCATCGCGTCGGTCACCACCGTCGCCGGACTGAAGGACTTCAAGCTCGGCGCGCCGGTCGGCACGACCAGCTATGACACCATCACGAACGTCATCCAGCCGTCGCAGGACCCGTCGGCATTCAACGATCAGAACGAGGCCGTGAAGGCGCTCAAGAACGGCCAGATCGATGGCATCGTGGTCGACCTTCCGTCGGCCTTCTACATGCGCGACGCCCAGCTCACCGGCAAGAACACCACCGGCGTCATCGTCGGGCAGTTCCCCACGCCGGCCACGGGGCAGGAGTACTTCTCGCTCGTGCTCAAGAAGGGCAGCAGCTTGACCTCGTGCGTCAACGAGGCCATCGCGCTGATCAGGTCGACCGGCGTCTGGCAATCCATCTACGCCGAATGGTTGGCTGACAAGGCAAGCGCACCCGCCTTCCAGTGATCCCGACCCGGTGAACGGTCGCCGGGGCTCGCACCTCTTCGGAGGGGTCCAGGACAGCGCCGCCAAGAGCGTCGGCGTCGCGGCGCTCAGCACGGTCGTCGTGTTCGCCGTGCTCGGCTATCTCATCGTCAACACGCCTGGATGGACCGAGTTCCAGCAGGGCTTCTTCGATTCGGGCGAGTTCTCCAGGTCGCTGCCGTCGATCGGCGCGGCGTTCCTCGTCAACATCAAGCTCTTCCTGCTGGCCGAGGTCTTCATCCTGGTCCTCGCGCTGCTCCTCGCAGTGATGCGCAGCCTCGATGGGCCGGTCTTCCTGCCGTTCCGGATCATCAGCGTCGTGTACACCGACTTCTTCCGAGGCGTGCCGGGCATCCTGATCGTGTACGTCCTCGGCTTCGGTATCCCGTCGCTGCAGATCCCGGGCGTGACCATCGACCCGTTCTTCTGGGCGCTGGTGGCGCTGATCCTCGTCTACTCGGCCTACGTGGCCGAGGTCTACCGGGCCGGCATCGATTCGGTCCATTCGAGCCAGAACGCCGCGGCTCGGTCGCTCGGACTGAGCCGTGCCCAGGCGCTTCGCTACGTGGTCCTGCCACAGGCCGTGCGCCGCGTCATCCCGCCGCTGCTCAATGACTTCATCGGGCTGCAGAAGGACACGGCACTCGTCTCCTTCCTGGGGGTCGTGGAGGCATTCCAGCGCGCGAATATCATCTCGGCGGGCGACTTCAACTTCACGCCGTATGCGGCCACGGCGGTCTTCTTCCTGATCATCACCGTGCCCATGGCGCGCTTCGTCGATTGGCTCGTGGCGCGCGACCGACGGCGGCAGATGGCCGGGGCGGGCGCCCGATGACCGCGGTCGGCGCGCACCCTGAGGCACTGCACGCTGAAGGCGTCCACAAGTCGTTCGGGCGGCTCGAGGTGCTGCGAGGCATCGACCTGACGATGGCGACGCACGAGGTCGTCTGCCTCATCGGCGCGTCCGGTTCGGGCAAGTCAACGTTGCTGCGCTGCATCGACCTTCTCGAACCCGTCAGCGGCGGCCGGATCATGGTCGCCGGCCGCGAGATCACCGCGCGGGGAGTGGACGCCAACCAGGTTCGGCGCGGCATCGGCATCGTCTTCCAGTCGTTCAACCTCTTCCCGCACATGAGCGTGCTGCGCAACGTGATCCTCGCTCCCCGCAAGGTGCTCGGGCTGTCGCGCCAGCAGGCGGTGGAGGAGGCGGATGCCCTGCTCGAGCGGTTCGGCCTCGCCGACAAACGGCTGGAGTACCCCGACCGACTCTCGGGCGGACAGCAGCAACGCGTGGCCATTGTCCGCGCCCTGGCCATGCGGCCCGAGTTGCTGTTGCTCGACGAGGTCACCAGTGCCCTCGACCCCGAGCTGGTGGCCGACGTCCTTGACGTCATCCGCGACCTTCGCACCCAGGGCATGACGATGCTCATCGCCACGCACGAGATGGGCTTTGCCCGTGACATCGCCGACCGCGTCTGTTTCCTCGACGCTGGCCAGATCCTCGAGGAGGGGCCGCCGAGCGCCATCTTCAGCTCCCCGAAGGAGCCCCGGACGCGGCAGTTCCTGGACCGCATCATCCGCGCCGGACGCCTCTGATCCGTGCCGCGGGTAGGAGCCGCTGGCCTGGCCGTCAGGCCGCGTCAGGTGCGGATCGTGCTGTCTGCCGCGAGTGGCCGGGCCGAGATCGACCACTTTTGGCATACGCCAACCCGGGTAGCGCTATCCCACCGAAGCCGGCGGGTGAGCCACGTCGACGGGGCGAACGACTTGGGCGTGAGCGTGGGAATGGCCCGTCAAGGCTCCTGATCACGCTCGTGACGCCGTCACGCGGCCTGGATCGAGAGGACTTGCTGCATTACGCTACCCGGGTTCGCAATAGCCGAGATCGTGCCGGCATGGGCGAATCGGACGAGTGAGGGCGAGCCATGACCGACCAGCCAGTGAACGTCGCCACTTCGCCGACTCCAGCCGCGTTGGCGACGCCATCCACCTCGGTCCCAAGCTCGCCATCCTCGCCGGCAACGGACGCTGAGGCGACGACGCCGGCCAGCAGCGTTCCCGACCGGCAACGCATCTCGTCTGGCTCACCCTATGAGCAGCCGATCGGCTTCTCGCGTGCAATCCGCGTCGGCGACCGGGTGCTGGTGGCGGGCACGGCACCTGTCTGGCCGGACGGCTCGGTCGACCCCGATCCGCATACGCAGGCTGCTCGCTGCCTCGAGATCATCGTCGCGGCCCTCGGGCAGGCCGGCGCGACCGCCGCGGACGTGGTGCGGACCCGCATCTACCTGACCGACCCGAGCGTCTGGGAGGCGATCGGCCGAGCCCACGGCGAGATCTTCGGCGACATCCGCCCCGCCTCGACCATGGTCGTCGTCAAAGCGCTGCTCGACCCGCGCTGGTTCGTGGAGATCGAGGCAGAGGCCGTCATCTCAGGCGCTGCCGCAGGCTGACCGGCACCCATCGAGTAGAATCCGCAGCCCACTGGCGAGTGGCCAAGCGGTAAGGCGCCTGACTCTGGATCAGGAGATCGAAGGTTCGAATCCTTCCTCGCCAGCCA
>PNAP01000087.1 GCA_003169735.1 Chloroflexota bacterium
TTCATCGAGGTCCCCAGCCAGACCACCATCACCAAGGATAACGCGCCGATCAACGTCGACTTCCTGATCTACTGGCGCATCGTCGATCCGCTCCGCTCGATCGTGAACGTCGCCTACTTCGCGGGTGCACTCCAGGGCATCGCCACGACCACACTGCGTGCCGTCATCGGCGACATCCTCCTCGACGACGTCCTGTCCAAGCGCGACCAGATCAACGAGATGTTGCGCGCCAAGCTCGACGAGCAGACCGAGCGCTGGGGCGGCAAGGTGACGACGGTCGAGATCCGCGAGATCATCCCGCCGCGCGACGTTCAGGAAGCCATGAACCGGATGCTCTCCGCCGAGCGCAACCGGCGCGCCGTGATCACCGAATCCGAGGGTGCCCGGCAGTCGAACATCAACGTCGCCGAGGGCGAGAAGCAGGCGGCCATCCTGCGCGCCGAGGGCAAGCGCCAGTCGGCCATCCTCGAAGCCGAGGGTTTCAGCCAGGCGCTGGAACGCATCTTCCAGGCCGCGCGCACGGTCGACGAGCGCACCATGACGCTCCAGTACCTCGAGGCACTCAAGGCGCTCGGCGCTTCGCCGTCGACCAAGTACATCCTGCCGCTGGAGTTGACCGACCTCGCACGCCGCGTCGGCAACTACGTCGATCGCGGGTTCGCCGCAGCGAGCACGATGGCCGGGCCGCTGGCGCCGATGACCCCCGACTCGGCCTCGATGGGCTCGATCGGTGGCGAGCGCCAGGGTCCGCCAGGGCCGCCACCCGCCGCGCCGGGAGCGCCGCCCGCCTCGAGCTGAAAGCATGCCGTCAGGGACTTTCGCTCTTCGCTACGGGGTACTTCCGACGACGCCGTTGTGAGGTCCGTTGCGGTTAGCATGGCAGCGAGATGGCCGCCCGGATCCTTGTCGTTGCTGAAGACCCCAGTCTCCAGCGCATGCTCGCCGATACCGTGCGTGGCGAGGGCCACGATCTCCTGACCGCCGTTACCGGTCCGGATGGCCTCCGCCGCTGGAACGTTGACCAACCGGATCTCATCATCCTGGAGAGCCACCTCGAGGGCTTCGACGGCTACACCATGGTCGAGCGTGTCCGAGACGCCGAGAAGGTCGGACTCCACGTCCCGATGATCATGCTCGGCGATGGCACCGAAGTGGCCGACAAGGTGCGCGGCCTACGAGCGGGCGCCGACGACTACCTCGTCAAGCCCATCCACGCCGCCGAGCTGTTGGCACGCATGCGCAGCCTGCTGACCCGTTTCGGTCCCGTCGAACGTGCTACGGTGGGCCCCGTCCGCGGCCAGGTCCACGCCTACTACGGCGCCAAGGGCGGGGTCGGCACGACGACCATCGCCGTCAACACGGCGGTGGCACTGCATCGCATCGCGCATCGCAAGGTGGTCCTCGTTGATGCCGGGCTGCAATTCGGCGACCACCGCGTCTTCCTCGACCTCGGTCCCGATCGCCGCTCCATCGTCGATGCTGTTGCCTCGCCGACCATCGACAGCGAGTTCCTGCGCCACCTGGTCGTCCACCACGAATCGGGCATCGACGTCCTGCTCGCCCCGCCGACCCCCGAACAGGCCGAGCAGGTCCTCGCCCACAAGCAGCACATGATCCAGATCATCGACGCGCTGCGGACGATGTACGACTACGTCGTGATCGACCTGGACAAGCGCCTCGACGACCACAGCCTCGACGCCATCACCGCCGCCGACACCCTGTTCGTGATCATGACCGCAGACCTGTCGTGCATCAAGAACGTCCGATTGGTGATGGAGACGATGGCGCAGATCGGCCTGCCCGACGACAAGGTCCAGCTCTTCATGAATCGAAGCAACGCCTTCACCGGCATCTCGGTCAAGTCCGTCGAGGGCGTGCTGCGTCGGCCGGTGCGCTACCAGGTCGTGAACGACTACCGCGTCGCCATCAGCGCCCTCAACAGTGGCGAGCCGTTCATGCACCATCGCGCCGACTCCGTGCTCGGCCGTTCGCTGCTCGAATTCGTGCGTGCCATCGACAGCCGGCCCGCCATTGCCCATGCCCCGGTTCGCCAACCGGGGCGAATGGTGCCTGCCCTGAGCTGACGCTCGCCCCGTCAGGCGGAGGTCGCGGTAGCGGCGCGGCGCAGGATCGCGAGCACCTCGTTCTGTCCGTCCAGGATCTCGAGCTGCTTCCGGCCGAGTTCGTGGATTGCCACGAGCGTGGCGTGGTCGGCCTCGGCGCGGGCGTCGCTGGCGGCCTGCGCCCGGTTGGCGCTCACCTGGAGCGAGATCATGATCGAGAGTTGGGGCAGGTTGAGGACGGTCAACAGCAGCGGCCACGGCGTCCGGTCGAAGCCGATGACGTTGCCGGCGAAGAGCCAGACGACGATGCCGACGGTGATCCCGACGAACAGCCACATCGAGCCGACGAGCTTGTTGACAACGTCGGCGATGCGGTCGAGAGCGCCCTCGCCGGCAACGTCGCGCGAGAGGACGAGCCGCGGGACGTGGAGATTGGGCGACGTCTTGGCGAGCGTCGCTTCCGACTCCGGGACCTGGACTCCGTGCTGCGTCATCTCGGGCTCCTCTCGATCCTGGGGATGGATCAGGGGAGCATGCAGCATCCGCGCTGGGTCGGTCGAGTGTCAGCGATCGCGGCCGAGGTCCTCGCGCAGGGACGCCCGGCAGCGCGACAGCCAGCTGGCCACCGTCCCCTCGGGCACGGACAGCATGACGGCGATCTCCCGCTGGGTGTAACCGTCGACGACGTTCAGCAGGAGCGCCGATCGGGTCCGAGGGTCCAGCCGTCGCAGCGCCGCCCACAGGTCCGGGTCGGAGGGGTCCGCCCAGCCTCGCGGCTCGACCCGGTGGAGTGCGGCCAGCCACCGTCGCCGGCCGCGCAGCTGGTTGAAGGCGAGGCGTAGGGCGATCGTGTAGAGCCACGCCCGGACGTCGCTGCCGTCGAAGCGCGACCATGACCGGTACGCCTTCAGGTACGCGTCCTGGGCGATGTCCTGGGCATCGTCGGGGTCGCCGAGGACGAGCACGAGACGACGAACGAGGTTGTCGTAGTGCGGCCGGACGGCCGCCTCGAAGGCGACCGGATCGACCTTCGAGGCGGAGCGGGGGAGGGAACGCGGTCGGATGACGGTCGCCACGTCAGGGCATCGACTGCCCGAGGCAGTCCCCGGCTCCCCGGGCGCCGCTTTGCTGGTCGATGACCATGTGCAGGTGGCCATCGCCGAGGATGGCTCCCGGTACCACGAAGCCATGCGCCGGCGGCGTCGACTGCAGGACGCTGGTCGTGCCCTTGCCGTTGGCCGACGGATCGCCCGACTCGACCTGCCAGACGACACCCGTGTAGCCACGGCCGGCGAGGAAGGCGGCCGCCTGCGGCGGGGTCATGCACTCCATGTTCGCGCCGGCGAGCGGTTGACCGGGGTTCTCGACGCCCTCGTAGCCGTGCGCAAGGTTCGTGACCACGACGGCTGCGCCGGCCATGGCGGTGGCGGCCATGGCGACGACGAGCACGGTGACCATCGATGCCGAGCGGACCAGGCGTCCTCGTCGCGCGGCTCGTGTCAGGGGCGGCGGTCCTTCGTTGACGGGTGCGTGGGCCTCCAACGCAACCATGCGCGTTCGCAGATCGCTGTCGATGGAAGGTCGGATCGGATCCATGATCGGTCCCTCGTGCTGCTGCATCGGAGTGTGGCGGGTGTGCCGTTCACTCGATACAACACCGCCCCGCGCTGATTCCATGCACTCACGGACCGAGTGGTTCGACCAGGTAGCGTTGGAAGGTCGGAGCGAACGCGCCGACCACGGTGTCGAGCGACGCGGACGCCAGCGGCTCGACGACGAGCACATACCGGAGCAGCGCGAGGCCGATCACCTGCGAGCCGAGCAACGTTACGCGGAGCTCCGGATCGCCGACGCCGAGCGCCGCGACGGCCGGGCCGAGGATCCGCACCAGCAGCAACTCGCGGATCATCGCCGCGGCCCCGGCATCGGTGATGGCCGAGCGCAGCATGCCGGACAGCGACGCCCGCGGCCTCGGGTCCTCCCAGATCGAGAGGAAGAACCGGGCGAATCGCTCGCCGGTCTCCTCGCGCGGCCCGCTCGAGAGGAGCGGCGCGATGTCGCGTCCATCGATGGGCAACTCGACGGCAGCCACGAAGAGGCGCTGCTTGGGGCCGAAGTAGTGGTGGATCAGGGCCGGATCAACATCGGCGTCGGCCGCGATGGCACGGATCGACGCGCCGTCGTAGCCGTGGTCCGCGAACCGTTGCCGCGCGGCTTCCAGGATCCGCTCTCGGGACCCGCTGCGGCCGGGGCGGCGGCCGGTCTTCCCGGTCCTCACGCCGGGGAGTCGGCCGTCAGGCGCACGAACGTCTCGTCCAGGGTGGCTGGCTCGAGCGAGACACGGCCCTCGACATGGGCCCTGGCGAGGGCCTCCTGGACCTCGTCCGGTCCGCGGTCGATGACCCTGACCGTGCGGCCGCGGATGCTGACCAGGGCGCCAGCCGCGTCGAGTGTCTCGAAGACCCGCTCCCAATCCCCCGTCTGTACCTCGACGACCTGCGTGTCGCCGACGATCTGGCGCTGCGTGCCGTGGGCGACGACGCGACCCGCGGCGAGGACGATGAGGCGGTCGCATTGACCAGCCTCGGACATGTGGTGGGTGGTGACGAGGGCGCCGAGTCCGCGTTCGACGGCACCACGGATGGCGTCCCAGAGGCGCGCGCTCGCCAGCGGGTCGACGCCCGACGTCGGCTCATCAAGGACGAGCAGCTCGGGATCGTGGGCAAGGGCGATGGCGAAGGCAGCGCGCCGCCGGAGCCCGAGCGAGAGGTCGCCGGCGAGACGCCCGGCCGTTGGCGCCAGGTCCTCGGGCAGGGTCGCCCGGCCGTGGCCGCCATAGGCCGCGAACGTGAAAGCGAGGTTCTCGGCGACCGTCAGGTCGTCGTACAGGCCGCCCATCTGGGGCACGTAGCCGACGCGTGCGCGTGCCTCGCGCGTCGGCGCGCCGCCGAGCAGCTTGACCGTGCCGGATGTCGGCGGCAAGAGGCCCAGCAGCATCCGGATGAGCGTCGTCTTGCCCGATCCGTTGGCGCCGACCATGCCAACGACCTCGCCGGCATCGACAGCGACGTCCACGCTGCTGACGGCCACGACGTCTCCGAAGTGGCGCGTGAGCCCGGCGCCGCTGATCTGGTTCATGCGGCTGGCGCCGCGGCCACCGCAGCCGCCGCTCGATCGGTCTGTTCGCTCATCAATTGCGCGACGATGACGGCGTCCTCGAGCGTCGGTGTGACGGGCACCATGCCACTCGGCAGCTGTCCCGAGGCGACCCACGCGTACCAACCGGTGCCGTGGCGCCAAGGTTCGCCGACGCTCGGCTTCTGGTCGGTGGCGCCGACGACGCCGGGCATCCGTGCCAGCAGCTCATCCGGGGTGCCGCTCAGCAGCGGGCGGCCATCGGCGAGCACGAGCACCCGGGACGTCCGCTCGGCCTCGTCGAGGTAAGTCGTGCTGAAGACGATGGCGGTGCCCTCGACGAGGAGTGCCGTCAGCAACCGCCAGAGCTCGGCCCGACCGACCGGGTCCACGCCCGTGGTCGGCTCGTCGAGGACAAGCAGCCGCGGGCGATGGATGACCGCCATGGCCAGTCCGAGTTTCCGGCGCATGCCGCCCGACAGTTCGTCGGCAAGGCGGTCACGCGCGTCGAGGAGTCGGGTCCTGCGGAGGAGTTCCTCGACGCGTGCCGCCCGTTCAGCTGGCGGGACGCGATACACGCGCGCCACGAAGGCCAGATTCTCACCGACGGTCAGGTCGCCGTAGCCACTCGGCGTCGCACCGACGTAGCCGATGGCGTCGCGCGACGGCCGTTCGATGCTCCCCGACGCGACGCCGATCGCGCCGACCAGCGTGCGCAGGAGCGTCGTCTTGCCCGCGCCGTCACCGCCGACCGCGGCCACGATCTCGCCAGGAGCGACTTCCAGGGTGATGCCCTCGAGGACGTTGCGGCCGTCGAGGCTGACGGTCACGTCGCTCGCTCCGAATGAGGGCGCCGTCATGGCGCGTGCCTCACGGGGTCGTGGCGCTGGCCCGGCCCGCCGATGGCGCCAGGTCGCGACGGAAGCGCAGCACGGACAGACCGAAGATGAGCACCGCCATGATGGCCAGCGCGACGAGCGGGATGACCAGGCCGTCGATGGGCGTGCCGCGCACGAGCACGCCGCGGGCGATCTGCGTGAAGTAGGTGAGCGGCAACAGATAGCTGATCCAGCGCACGCCGATGGGGATGGCGGCGAGCGGGAAGACCATGCCCGACAGGAGGATCTGCGGCAGCAGCGTCATCAGCGCCAGCTGGATGGCCTGACCTTGATTCTGCGAGACGGTCGAGATGAGCACCCCGAGCCCGGTCGTGACGAACAGGAACAGCGCCGCCCCGAGCGCGAAGGTCAGGACATCGCCCCTGAAGGGCACGCCGAAGACGGCCAGCCCCACCGCGACGACGATGATCATGTCCACCACCGCGACCGTGAAGTACGGGGCGATCTTGCCGAGGAAGACGTCGCGCGGCCGCAGCGGCATCACGGCGAGCGTCTCGAGCGTGCCCGTCTGGCGTTCACGGACGACGCCCAGGCTGGTGGCGATGGTCCCGACGAAGACGAGGATCATGCCGATGATCGCCGGCACCATGATGGTCGAGGTCTTGAGGTCGGGGTTGAACAGGATGGTCGGCGCGGGTAGCTGCGGCATCTGGGCCACGGCCGCCACCGCCGCGCGCGCGGCGAAGAGGTCGGCGCCGTCGATGTAGATGGCGGGGGTGGGTCCGGTGACGATGGCGAGGTTGGCGCCGGCCCGACGGAGCAGATCCTGGGCCTGGTCGCTGCCACCGGCCGGGTCGGTCACAACGACGTCGAAGTGCTCGGCCGGCAGGTTCGATGCCACGCTGGCGGCCCCTGGACCGTAGACGCCGACGCTGAGGACCGAGACATCGAAGCTGGCGGCGAAGCCGAAGATGAGCAGCAACACGAAGGGGATGAGCACGAGCATGGCCACCGTGCGGTGGTCGCGCCGCAATTCCCGGAACTCCTTGATCACGACCGCCAACATGGCATCACCCACGGCATCGAGAATTCAACAGTCGTGGAACTCTACACTCGGTGAGTTCCTGCCGTCAAGGGCGCCGCCAAGCCCGGAGGATCGGCCAGCCCCAGGGCACGGCGGCGATGGCGATGATCGCGCCGATGGCGAAGCAGGTCGGGTGCAGGAAGCTGAACTCCCGGATGACGATCAGCTCGACCACGATCCAGATCATCTGGGCGCAGCCGATGGCGAAGGCGAGGAACGGCGCCAACCGCCCGTGCCGCAGACCCAGCGCCACGACGGCCAGGGACCCGACGCCGAACAGGCCGAAAAGGATCAGCCCGGGCAGGAAGTAGTCGCTGAACGGACTGCCGGCGAGCAGCTTCACGTCGAACTGCATCACACTGCCGTCCGGCTTCAGCGCCAGCGACAGGCCTCCCGCCATCGCCCCGAGACCGAGCACTGAAAGGAAGGCGATGGCGATCTTCCCGGCTCGCCCGAACTCGGAACGGGGAAGGGCAGCCGAGGCGGATGGACGGGCGACGCTACCGACGGACATGACGTTTCACCTCCTGGCGGAAGTCAAGCGGGACCGCGTGGCGTCACCAAGTGCCGGTCTTCCCGATGGCGAGGGCCGTGGGTCCCGTCAGGACGTCGGGAGATGCGGGAGTCCGTTCGGCAGGCCGCTCGGGAGGAGCGTCGAGATATTCTTGGGGAGGAGCGGCCCGAGTACGCCCAGCACCAGCGGCACGGTCGTCTGACGTAGCAGGATGACCGTCTCGGACGCGTCGAACGAGTATTCTGCCGCCTGACCCCCGGTTGACAGAACAGTTCGCACCTGTATGATAGTTGATGCCGTGCGAACTACCTTGGACAGCCGTGACGTGTTGATCGACGCGATCGTCGTCGACGTCGGCGAATCACTTCGCGAGTTGCGCTGCGCCGCCGCCGAGCGCTTCGTGAAACACGGCGTGAGCATGACCCAGATCCACGTCCTCCGGCAGCTCGAGCAGCACGGCGCGATGTCGATGAGCCACATGGCCGACCTTCTCGACGTGTCGGTTTCCAACGCGACCGGCCTCATCGACCGGATGGTCGAACACGGTCTGGTCGAACGGGTCGGCCTTCCCGATGACCGACGGGTCGTCATGATCCGGCCCTCGGTCCAAGGGCAGCAGGCGCTCGACGATGCCGACGGCATCAAGCTCGATCGGATCAGGGCCATCTGCGAGCGACTCGACGAGGCCCAACTCCAACGCATCACCATGGCCATCGCCGACGTGCGCGGTGCCATCGCGGCAGAAGTCGAAGCGGGCGACCGCGCGACGACCAATTGAGGAAAGGGATCGATGGAAGCGTTTCCGACTGATACCGAGATCGAGCCGAACGTCGGCGAAGACCCGGCGCTCGGACTCGAACGACGCGCCAAGTTCGAGATCCTGGGGGCGATCCTGCTGGGCATGTTCCTGGCCGCGCTCGACCAGACGATCGTCGGTCCGGTGTTGCCCACCATCACCAAGGACCTGAACGGCGCAGATCTCTATGTCTGGGTCGTCACCAGCTTCCTTCTGACGAGCACCATCACCGTGCCCATCTACGGCAAGCTCTCGGACATCTACGGCCGCCGCCCGCTGCTGCTCATCGGTATCAGCATCTTCCTGATCGGTTCTGTCCTCTCGGGATTGAGCCAGACGATGTGGGAGCTGGTCCTCTTCCGCGGCCTCCAGGGTCTGGGTGCCGGAGCACTCTTTCCCATCGCGCTCGCGGTCATCGGGGACCTCTTCACGCCGGCCGAGCGAGGCAAGTACCAGGGCCTGTTCGGGGCCGTCTTCGGGGTGGCATTCCTGGTCGGGCCTGGGCTCGGCGGGTGGATCACCCAGAACATCAGTTGGAACTGGATCTTCTTCGTCAACGTGCCCATCGGGCTGATCGCCCTGGCCGTGATCGCGCGGCTGTTGCCGAACATCAAGGGCCGGGCGCGCCAGGTCAAGATCGACTATCTCGGCGTGATCACTCTGACGTTGGGGCTCGTCCCGATCCTGATCGGCCTGACCGTCGCCGAGACGTCATCGTGGTCCGATCCGGGAGTCTGGGGCAGCATCCTCGCGGGGATCGTGCTCCTCGGGATCTTCATCCTTGTCGAGATGCGGGCCCCCGAGCCGATCATCCCGCTCCATCTCTTCCGCAATCGAACGTTCAGCGCGTCGATGATCTCGATCTTCCTGGCGACCTTCGGCTTCGGCGCGGCCATCGTGTTCCTGCCGTTGTATTTCCAGGTCGTCCAGGGCTCCGACCCCACCGCTTCCGGTTACCAACTCCTGCCATTCCTGCTCGGACTCATCGTCTCCTCGATCGCATCGGGGCAGATCGTCAGCCGGACCGGTCGCTACAAGGCGGTCATCGTCGTCGGATTGATCATCCTGACCGTGGGCCTGTACCTGATGTCGGGACTGCGGGCGAACACCTCTGACATCGAATTGTCACTTTGGATGATCGTCGCAGGAGCCGGCGTCGGCCCGATGTTCGCGGTCTTCACCATCATCGTCCAGAACTCGGTCCCGTTCCACGAACTCGGAACGGCGACCAGCGACCTGACGCTTTTCCGGCAGATCGGAACGACGATGGGCCTGACGCTCGCGTTCACCCTCTTCCGCGAGAACCTGACCTGGGACCTGCTGCGGAACCAGATCCTCCTCTCGGGGGCTCCGCCGGATTCGGTCTCGGTCGCGGCCCCGCCAGGCTTCGACGTGAGCGCCCTGGTCAACGCGGTGGGGAACACCAATCCGTTCGCCTTCCTGAGCCAGGTCCCGGCCGAGCTGCAGGGTGCCTTCACCCAGGGCTTCCACCAGGCGTTCACCATCGCCATCGCCAACTCGATGTTGCTCGGCGTCGGAGCCGCCCTACTTTCGGTCGTGGCGGCATTCTTCCTCCACGAGATCCCGCTCCGCACGACGCACGCCGCGCGGCCGGCCGTTGAGGGGCGGCCGACCGGCGAAGCGGCCGCCGCCGGTCCCGCCACCACGGCGAGCTGAGGCAGCCTCTCTTCTGGGCGCCTGCGCCCTTGACGGCGCAGGCATCGACGTCGGGCTATCCTTGCCGAGTCCCATATCGAACGCGAAAAGGACGAGCATGAGCAGCTCGGTCCGGGTCGTCGTCAATGGGGTCGGGCGCGACCTCGCCATCAAACCTGAGCGAAGCCTGCTCCACGTGCTGCGCGAGGAGTTCGGGCTGACCGGCGCCAAGCCTGGATGCGGTGAGGGTGCGTGCGGCGCATGCACCGTGCTGCTCGACGATCGACCGGTGCGTGCCTGCCGGACGCCAGCCGCGAGCGTCGTCGGACACACGATCCGGACGATCGAAGGGCTGGCGGTCGACGGCCGGCTTCATCCCGTTCAGGACGCGTTCGTCGAGATCGGCGCATTCCAGTGCGGTTATTGCACGACCGGCATGATCATGAGCACGGTCGCGCTGCTCGAGCGCGAGCCCGACCCCGACGACGCCACCATCAAGGCCGCGCTGGCCGACAACGTCTGTCGCTGCTGCACCTATCCACGCATCCTTCGAGCAGTCCAGCTCGCTGGCCGGTCGAAGAGGACGCCGGATGGTGCGGTTCACTCGGGGCGCCGCCTATCATCGAGCACCGGCGGCGACCTGCTGGCCCGGCCGAAGCGACCGTGGGACCTGACCGCCGCCGGCCAGCGCGACCTCTTCGACGTCCTCCCCGAGGGACTCATCGTGATCCACGAGCCACCAGCACCGAAGGGCGGATCGGCGTCGCATAGCTGGTCCACGACCTCCGGAGGATGGCTCCATATCGGCGGCGACGGGCTCGTGATGGCCTTCACCGGCAAGGTCGATGTCGGCCAGGACAACCGGACGGCCCTTTCCCTGATCGTCGCCGAGGAGTTGCGCGTCCCGCCGGCCGCCGTTCGACTCGTGATGGGCGACACCGACGTGTGTCCGTTCGACGCCGGCACCTTCGGCAGCCGGTCGATGCCTGACGCCGGCGAGAGCCTGCGGCAGACCGCAGCGGCCGCGCGGGAGACGCTGCTCGGCACAGCGGCGGCACAGTGGCAGCTCGCCGCAACCACGCTCACGGCAGACGCCGGCTGCGTCCGCTCGACGGATGGACGTCACGCCGCGACCTACGGTGAGTTGGTGCGCGGCCTGCGCCGCGTCGAGATCAGCTTGTCGGTCGCGCCCACGACGCCGGGGCGGGCGGAGCAGG
Organism: Chloroflexota bacterium; assembly: GCA_003169735.1. Lineage (GTDB taxonomy): Bacteria > Chloroflexota > Limnocylindria > Limnocylindrales > CSP1-4 > Palsa-1032. The sequence continues at coordinate 11,305 of PNAP01000087.1, forward strand.
TCGTCGGCCACGCGGCGGCCCGTGCCGCAGCGCCGGAGATCGTCACTGGAACGCGACGCTACCCGTCCGACCTCGCGCTGCCGGGCATGCTCCATGGGCGCGTGCTGCGGCCGCCGGCCGTCGGCGCGACCATGGCCGCGGTCGATACGGCGAGCGCGGCCGCGCTGCCGGGAGTGGTCGTCGTCCACGAGGACGGATTCGTGGCCGTGGCAGCTGCGGACGCCTCGCTCGCTGAGCGCGCGCTGGCCGCCATCGACGCGCACTGGGTCCTTGCGCCGCAACCATCAGAAACGGATCTCGCCGCCCACCTGCGCGACCACCCCGTCGATGAGGGAGGCTGGGAGGGATCGTTCCACCAGGAGACGGGTGACGTCGAGGCGGCACTGGCTGCTGCGCCGGTGACACTGACGGCCACATACACGACCGCGTACATCGCGCACGTCCCGCTCGAGACGCACACGGCACTCGCGCGGTGGGACGACGACCGGCTGACGGTATGGGTCGGGACGCAGGTGCCGTTCGGCGTGCGACGGCGGTTGGCCGAGGCGTTGGACGTGCCCGAAGCAAAGGTCCGCGTCATCGTGCCGGACACCGGCGGCGGGTTCGGTGGCAAGCACGGCGGCGACGTGGCCGTCGAGGCAGCTCGGTTGGCACATACCGCCAAGCGTCCTGTCAAGGTCCGCTGGAGCCGCGCCGAGGAGTTCACGAGCGGCTATCTGCGACCGGCTGCGGTCATCGACATCAGCAGCGGCGCGACGCGCGACGGTGCGATCACCGCCTGGCAGATGCGCAACACCAACAGCGGCATGTTCGGCCTCGTGGGTCCGTACGCCGTGGCCAACCAGCGGCTGGACTATCAACCCGCTGATGCTCCCTTGGCGCAGGGTTCGTATCGCGCCTTGGCGGCGACGGCCAATCACTTCGCGCGAGAGTCGCACATGGACGAGCTGGCGCACGCGCTCGCGGTCGACCCGCTCGAGTCTCGGCTGCGCCACCTCGAGGACGAACGACTGGCGACGGTGTTGCGGACGGCCGCCCAGCGCATGGACGAGACAGGCCCGAAGCGCGAATCGGGTGTCGGAATCGGCATCGCCGGGGGTGTCGAGAAGGGCGCCCGTGTGGCCACCAGCGTGGCGGTGCGCGTGGATGCGGCGCGACGCCTGGAGGTCCTGCACATCGTGACCGTCTTCGAGTGCGGCGCGATCGTCAACCCGGACGGCCTGGCCAATCAGGTCGAGGGAGCGACCGTGATGGGCCTCGGCGCTGCGCTCTTCGAGGCGATCCACTTCGAAGCGGGCAAGATCTCCAACGGCTCGATGTCGGCCTACCGCGTGCCACGCTTCGGTGACGTGCCCGACGTCGAGGTGATCCTCCTCGACCGCCGTGACCTGCCGTCGGCGGGCGGCGGTGAGACGCCCATCATCGCCATCGCGCCCGCGCTCGCCAACGCCATCTTCGCCGCCACCGGGGTACGACTCCGGGCCCTGCCGCTGGCGCCGGACGGCGTCGTCCCGATGGCCGGATGAGGGTCGCGCCGGCCGCTTCGCCGTCCCGATGTAGCATCGTCGGCTCATGCCACTGAAGCTCGCCATCGGCATCCCGACCTGTGGCCGTCCGCGGGCCGTCGAAGCGTGCCTCGACAGCATCGCCGCGAACGTCACGACCGAGCACCGCGTCATCGTCGTCGACAGCCTCATCACCGACGCGGGGCGGCAGATGTACGCCCGCTATCCGGGCGTGACGGTCATCGCGCGCGAGAAGCCGATCGGCCCGTCCGAGGCACGGCGCCTGATCGCTGCCGAGGCGGACACCGATCTCGTGCTCTTCCTGGACGATGACAACCTGGTCACGCCGGGCAGCGTCGAGGCGTTACTCAAGCACCTCGACGACCATCCCGAGGTCGATATCGCGGCCGGCGCCTGGCGCGAGGATCGCGCCGAGCAGCGCCGCGCTCTCGGCCAGTACTTCCACTTCGGACGGAACGCGCGTGGCGATGCGGTCTACAAGGAGTTCGTGCTCGTTGACGAGGCCCTCCGCCTTGGTCTCTCGGCCGTCCGCGTCGATGGTGTCCAGGCCACGATGCTCGTGCGCCGCGCAGTCTTCGAGCGCGCTTCGTTCGACCCTCGGTACGACTTCTTCTTCGAGCTGTACGACTTCTTCATGCAGTGCCGTCAGCAGAACGTCCGCATCGAAGCGCTGCCCGGCGTGATCTTCGACCACCGGCCCGTCCCGTATGAGGGCGCCACCCTCAAGCAGACGAGCGACCGCGAGGTCGACCGCCGACGCTTCGCCGCCAAGTGGAGCATGGAACCGGTGGAGGGACGCGACGCCACCGCGGGCGGCGGCAAGGGCAAGCGGCCTCCCGGACGACGCAGCCTGCTCCGCCGGGTCGCTCGGCGCATCGTGGGTGGATCATCGAAGCCGGCCGGGCGGGGTGGTGGCCGGCGGAACCGAGACGCCGACTGACGTTTCCTTTCGCTCGACGTATAATGGCAAGGTGACATTGAACATCGAGCCTGCCTTGACCATCAGCGTGACCCGCGAGACGCTTGTGCGTGACCTGATCGCCGAGTTGACGGCATGGAACCCACGCGAGCGGCGGGCCGCGTTCAAGCAGTGGCACGACGGCGCGGTGAGCCTCATCCATCTCAATGTGCTGGCCCTGCTCGAAGCCGAAGGGCCGCTGTCGATGACGAGGCTCGCCGACGGACTCGATGTCTCCGTGGCGAGTGCCACCGGCATCATCGACCGGATGGAGAAGCGGGGCCTGGTGACCCGCCATCACGACACCGATGATCGCCGCGTCGTCCAGGTCCAGGCCGCCGAGCGCGGTATCGGCATGTTCGACCACGTTGACGGGCAGCGTCGGGCGCACCTCGAACGACTCGCCCAGGAGCTCTCCGACGAAGAGCTGTCGGGTTTCCTCGTCGGGTTGCGCGCTCTTCGGGCGGCCCGGATGCGCCTGATGGACGCGATGCCGGAGCCTGTTCCTTGATCCGCTTGCTGCGAACCTACCTGCGGCCGTACCGCCGTCAGCTCGTGCTCGTATTGACGCTCCTGCTCATCCAGGCCATCGCGAATCTCTACCTGCCTGACCTGAACGCCAACATCATCAACAACGGCGTCGCCAAGGGCAACAACGACTACATCATCAGCGTCGGCGCGGTGATGCTGATCGTCACCTTCCTGCTCGCGGTGTGCTCCGTCATCGCCGTCTACTTTGGCGCCCGTGTGGCCATGGGATTCGGGCGTGACGTCCGTGGCGCCATCTTCCAGAAGGTCGAGAGCTTCTCGCAGGTCGAGGTCAACCGCTTCGGGACGGCGTCGCTCATCACGCGCAACACCAACGACGTCCAGCAGGTCCAGATGGTCGTCTTCATGGCCCTGACGGTGATCATCCTGGCGCCGATCATGGGCATCGGCGGCATCATCATGGCCACGCAGCAGGACCTGCCGCTGTCCGGCCTGCTGATCGTGATCCTGCCGATCATGGCGCTCTTCATCGGGTTCGTGATGTCGCGGGCCATCCCGTTGTTCCGCGCCATGCAGGTCAAGATCGACCGCATCAATCAGGTCATGCGCGAGGCACTCGCCGGCGTGCGCGTCATCCGTGCCTTCGTACGCACGCGCCACGAAGAGGAGCGCTTCGACGGCGCCAACAAGGACCTGTTCGACACCGCCATCCGGGTCAATCGCCTGTTCGCGGTGACGCTGCCGATGATGATGGCCATCCTCAACCTGTCATCGGTCGCGGTGATGTGGTTCGGCGCTCAGCGCATCGACAGCGGCGCGATGCCGATCGGCAATCTCACCGCCTTCCTGACCTACCTGATGCAGATCCTCATGTCCGTCCTGATGGCGGTCTTCATGGTCATCTTCGTGCCGCGGGCGGCGGTCTCGGCCGATCGCATCAGCCAGGTCCTGGATACGGAACTGTCCATCCAGGATCCGCCGACGCCGATCATGCAGCCGACTCCCAGGGGCGCGCGCAGCGCGGGCGGCGCAACCGCCGGACCAGCCGCCCAACCGATGGCTCGCGGTCTCGGCACGGTCGAGTTCCGTAACGTCGAATTCCGTTATCCGGGCGCCGAACAGCCCGTGCTACGGGAGATCTCGTTCATCGCCGAACCCGGCCAGACGACGGCCATCGTCGGCAGCACCGGCAGTGGCAAGTCGACGCTCGTCAACCTCATCCCGCGCTTCTATGACGCGACCGGCGGGGCCGTGCTGGTAGACGGCATCGACGTCCGCGAGATGCGGCGCGAGGACCTGTGGGCGAAGATCGGGGTCATCCCCCAGGTCGCGTTCCTGTTCAGCGGCACGGTCGCCACGAACCTCCGCTTCGGCGACGAGGCTGCCACCGACGACGATCTATGGCACGCCCTCGACATCGCCCAGGGGCGAGAGTTCGTGTCGGAGATGGCGGCCGGGCTGGAGTCGCCCATCGACCAGGGCGGGACGAACGTGTCGGGCGGCCAGCGCCAGCGCCTCGCCATCGCCCGGGCGCTCGTCAAGAATGCGGAGATCTTCATCTTCGACGACAGCTTCTCGGCGCTCGACTTCCGGACAGACGGCCGCTTGCGGGCCGCTCTCCATCGCGAGCTGGCCTCGGCCACGGTCATCATCGTCGCCCAACGCGTCGGCACGATCATGAACGCCGACCGGATCGTGGTCATGGACGAGGGACGCGTCGTCGGTGTCGGCAAGCATGCCGAGCTGATCGAGAGCTGCGAGACCTATCGCGAGATCGTCTACTCCCAGCTGAGTCCGGCCGAGGCGAGCGCGGCATGAGCGGACCAGGCCAGAACGGCAATGGCTCGGCGGGACGCCCGGCGATGCCCCCGCGGCCCACGGCCGGTGGTGCTCCTGCGGGCGGTGCCGGTGCCTTCGGTCCAGGCGGACGCCCGCCGATGCGCCGGGGCATGGGTCCCGGCGGGATGATGATGGGCGGGATGCCGCCAGAGAAGTCGAAGGACTTCCGGCGCTCGTTCGGCCGACTCCTCGGGCGGCTGCGCCCGGAGCGCCTGCTGGTCGCGTTGGTGATGGTGCTCGCCATCGTGAGCGTGACGTTCGCCGTCCTCGGGCCACGCATCCTGGGCAACGCGACGAACCTCATCTTCGAGGGCTTCATCGGCAAGCAACTGCCCGCGGGCGCGACGCAGGCCCAGATCGAGGCCGGTCTCCGTGCCCAGGGCAACGGTCAGGCGGCGGACCTGCTCTCCGGCATGCACGTCACGCCGGGCGTCGGCATCGACTTCGGAGCGCTCGGCGGCATCCTGCTGCTGCTCATCGTGGTCTTCGTCATCAGTGCGCTCTTCAGCTGGGGCCAGTCGTACATCATGGCCGGCGTCACGCAGCGGACCGTCTACCGACTGCGCCGCGAGGTCGACGAGAAGCTCGGCAAGCTGCCGCTCAAGTATTTCGACGATCACAGCCGCGGTGACGTGCTGAGCCGCGTCACGAACGACATCGACAACATCGGCCAGACGCTCCAGCAGAGCCTCACCCAGCTGATCACATCGGTCTTCACGGTCATCGGCGTGCTGATCATGATGCTGCTCGTCAGCCCGCTGCTGGCAGCCATCTCGCTCCTGGCCGTGCCGGCATCGATCGTCGTGACCATCCTCATCGCCAAGCGTTCGCAGAAGCAGTTCGCCGTCCAGTGGGCCTCGACCGGCGCCCTCAACGGGCATGTCGAGGAGATGCACACCGGCCACAACATCGTGACCGTCTTCGGCCGCCAGAAGGAATCGATCGCCAAGTTCGAGACGGAGAACGCTCGGCTTTATCACGCGAGCTACCGCGCGCAGTTCATCTCCGGCATCATCCAGCCGGCGATGAGCTTCATCGCCAATCTCAACTACGTGGCCATCGCCGTCATCGGCGGCCTGCGCGTCGCGTCGGGCCAGATGTCCCTCGGCGATGTCGTCGCGTTCATCCAGTATTCGCGCCAGTTCACCCAGCCCATCGTCCAGGCCGCCAGCATCATCAACGTGTTGCAGTCAGCGGTCGCCTCTGCCGAGCGCGTCTTCGAGCTGCTTGACGAGGCCGAGGAGGTGCCCGAGACGACCGAACCGCGCCACCTGCCGTCGGTCGTCGGCCATGTCGTCTTCGACGACGTTTCCTTCCGCTACCTGCCGGACAAGCCGCTCATCGAGGACCTCAGCCTGGTCGCGCAGCCGGGCGACACGGTCGCAATCGTCGGCCCGACCGGCGCCGGCAAGACCACGCTGGTGAACCTGCTGATGCGCTTCTACGAGATCGACGATGGACGCATCACCGTCGACGGCATCGACACGCGCGAGTTGACGCGTGATGAGCTGCGTCGCACGTTCGGCATGGTCCTCCAGGACGCGTGGCTGTTCCACGGCACGATCCGCGAGAACATCGCGTACGGCAAAGAGGATGCCACCGAAGACCAGGTCGTGGCCGCCGCCGAAGCTGCCCATGTCGACCACTTCGTGCGCACCCTGCCTGAGGGCTACGACACCGTCATCGACGACGATGCCACGAACCTGTCACAGGGCGAGAAGCAGCTCCTGACCATCGCTCGTGCCTTCCTTGCCGACCCGCAGATCCTCATCCTCGACGAGGCTACGAGCTCCGTCGACACGCGCACCGAAGTGCTCATCCAGCGGGCGATGTCGAAGCTGATGGAAGGTCGTACGACCTTCGTCATCGCGCATCGGCTCTCGACCATCCGCGACGCCGACACCATCCTGGTCATGGATCACGGCCGGATCATCGAGACGGGCACGCACGAGGCGCTGCTCGCGCAGCGTGGCTTCTACTACGACCTGTACAACAGCCAGTTCGTGGAACCGCTCGGCGAGGCCGCCTAGAGCGCGGTCCGGTGGGAGGCCAGTCGGTCGCCGGGAACGGCCCGTTCGGCACTGGTAAGTGCCGTTGCGAGGCGCTGACCATGAGGCGTTCGCTGGCGACCGACCGTCCGGCCGGTGCCGCCCTCGAGGAGGAACGCCATGTCCGCAACGATGCTGTCCGCCCGCAAGGAGGCCGACCTGGCCGGGCCGGGCATCGGTGACTACACCGAGCTGGAGAAGGTGCTTCCGACCGATTACCACTCGCTGCTGACGCCGCGTGAGACGCAGGAAGCGATGTTCGCCGTCAAGGCGTTCATCGAGGCAGGCCTGTGCCGAGAACTGAACCTGAGCATGGTCCAGGTGCCGCTCATCGTCGACGTGGAGTCGGGCGTCAACGACATGCTCGACCGCGACGGGTCACGCACACCGATCACCTTCCACATCGCCAACGATCACGACCAGCACCCGATCGATGCCCAGGTCGTCCAGGCGGCGACGAAGTGGAAGCGTGCCGCGCTGGCCCAGTTCGGTATGGGCGTCGGCGAAGGCCTGTGCACCGACATGCGGGCGGTACGCAAGGACTATTTCCTCGACCACGATCACAGCGTCTATGTCGACCAGTGGGACTGGGAGCAGGTCATCACCGCCGAGGAGCGCGACTTGGCGTATCTGCAGGGCGTGGTGCGCGCTATCTGGCGCGTCCTGCGCGGCGCCGAGGCCCACGTGCAGGAGTCGTTCCCCCAACTGCACACCGATCGGTACCCGGATCTGCCGGAGGAGCTGACCTTCATCCACGCGGAGGATCTCCTGGCGCGCTACCCCGACCTGCCGCGCAAGCAGCGCGAGACGCTCATCCTCCAGGAATTCCCGGCCGTCTTCATCATCGGCATCGGCTGGACGCTCGATGACGGCTACCCGCACGAGATGCGCGCCGCCGACTACGACGACTGGGTGACCGAGACGGTCAGCGCCGACGGACGCCCGATGCATGGCCTGAACGGCGACATCCTGGTCTGGAACCCGGTCACGCGACGCCGCCACGAGTTGACCTCGATGGGCATCCGCGTCAACGCCGAAACACTCCGGAAGCAGCTCGAGATCACCGGTCAGCTGGACTGGCTGCGACTGCCCTACCACCGGGGCATCGCCAACGGGACCCTGCCGCTGAGCATCGGTGGCGGCATCGGCCAATCACGCACGCAGATGCTCCTGCTCAAGAAGGCACACCTCGGCGAGGTCAGTGTCAGCGTCTGGCCGAAGGTCCTGAAGGAGATGTGCGCCGCCCATGACATCCATGTCATCGACGCGTGATGGGCTGATGGACGCGCCGACGGCGAGCCCAGGCGACCTTGAAGCGCCGCGCGGGAGCCGCGTGGTCCGCCAGCGTGGCCGCGACCTCATCGGGCAGCCGCTGCTGTACAAGGGCACCGCCTTCACCGAGGCGGAGCGCGACGCGTTCGGCCTGCGCGGGCTCCTGCCCGCGCGCGTCACGATCATCGAGGAGCAGATGGCGCTCGAGCTGGAGCATATCCGGCGAAAGCCCGACGACCTCGAGCGCTACATCGGCCTGGCGGCGCTCCATGATCGCAACGAGACGCTCTTCTATCGCGTCCTCGCCGAGAACCTCGAGGAGTTCCTGCCCATCGTCTACACGCCCACGGTGGGCCGCGCCTGTCAGGAATTCAGCCACATCATGCGGTGGCCGCGCGGCGTGTGGATCACGCCGGACGACGTCGGCCGCATCGACGGCATCCTGCGCGGCGCGGCCGACAGCGGCATCCGCCTCGTCGTCGTGACCGACAACGAACGCATCCTGGGACTCGGCGACCAGGGTGCCGGGGGCATGGCCATCCCGACCGGCAAGCTCGCTCTGTACACGGCTGCGGCCGGCATCTATCCGGCCTGGACGCTGCCGGTCTCGCTCGATGTCGGCACCGATCGTGCGGACCTGCTGGTCGATCCGCTTTACCTCGGCTATCGCGCGCCGCGCCTGCGCGGTCCGGCCTACGACGAGGTGGTCGAGGCGTTCGTCGGCGCGATCCGGCGGGTCTTCCCGGCGGCGGTCGTCCAATGGGAGGACTTCAAACAGCACAACGCGCTTCGCATCCTGGAGCGTTACCGCCATCGCCTGACGAGTTTCAACGACGACATCCAGGGCACCGGCGCCGTCGTCCTTGCCGGCCTGCTCGCGGCGCGGCGGGACGATGGCGAACTCGCGACCGACCGGTTCCTCTTCATCGGCGCGGGTGCGGCCGGCCAGGGCATCGCGAATCTGCTGCGTCGGGAACTCGCCTGCGGCGCATCGGCGGACGGCGGCGCGCCGGCCTTCGCCATGATGGATCGGGGTGGCCTGGTTCACATCGAGCGCCAGAACGTGCCCGACGATCTGCGCCCATTCGCGGTCGACCCCGCCTGGTTCGTCCAGGCCGGACTGAGCGAGGCCGAGTTCGTCGATCCGGTGGCCGTCGCGCGGACGCTTCAAGCGTCGGTGCTGATCGGGACGACCGGCAGCCGCGGAGCGTTCTCGGAGGCGCTCGTGCGCGAGGTGGCCGGACGCGCCCGGGTGCCGATCGTGATGCCACTCTCGAATCCAGGCGACCGTTCGGAGGCGCAGCCAGACGACATCATGGCCTGGACCGGCGGTCGGGCATTGGTCGCCACCGGCAGCCCGAGCGGAGATGTGCGGGTCGACGGTGGCACGCGCACCATCGGTCAGGCCAACAACGTCTTCATCTTCCCCGGCGTTGGCCTGGCGGCTATCGTCGCCGAGGCGCGCGAAGTGACCGACGATGCATTCCTCATCGCCGCGCACGAGCTCGCATCGCTGGTGCATCCGGAGCGGCTCGCACGCGGAGCCATCTACCCGCCCATCGCCGAACTGCGCCCTGCTGCGCGGGCCATCGCCGTGGCCGTCGTCCGCGACCTGCGGGACAGCGGCTACGGCAGGCAGTACCGAGACGATGAGATCGAGCCGGCGGTCGACCGGGCGATCTGGTGGCCGGAGTACCAGCCGTACATCCCGGGGTGACCCGGAAGGACTGCACGGGTTCGTAACCGTTCGGACAGCCTGTGCCGCGGATACTCGCGGCATGACAGTTCGAACCGAGATCCGCTTCACCCCGTCGCTGCCGCGCTCGGGCCGGCGGATCTCGCGTTTCGTGGCCATCGGCATCGCCAGCACGCGCCAGCCATCTCGTCAAGCGCCGCTCGGCGCTGAAGGAGTCGCCCGGTGACCACCGTCGCTCGCCCGCGCCTGGGCTATACGCTTCGCCGGGTCCATCCGGCAGCGACGGCGCAGGCCCTGATCCGCGGATCGATCCGCGATGAAGCGTGGGTGCGCCCGGCACTGCTCGGCGTGACCGCGCTCGCGGCGGTCATCTACGTCTGGAACCTGACCGTCAACGGGTACGCCAACACGTACTACTCCGCGGCGGCGCTGGCTGCCAGCAAGGACTGGGCGGCGTGGTTCTTCGGCTCGATCGATGCCTCGAACTTCATCACCGTCGACAAGCCACCGCTGTCGACGATGATCATGGGCCTGTCGGTGCGGGCCTTCGGGTTGAGCTCATGGAGCATCCTCCTGCCCGAGGCGCTGATGGGCGTGGCCTCGGTCCTCGTCCTGTACCGGGCGGTGCGTCGCTCGTTCGGGGCGGCTGCCGGGCTCATCGCCGCGCTCGTCCTGGCGGTCACGCCCGTCGCCGCCCTCATGTTCCGGTTCGACAACCCGGACGCGCTGTTGACGCTGCTCCTGGTCAGTGCCGCATGGGCCTTCCTGAAGGCGCTCGAAGATGGTCGCCTCCGCTGGGTCATCGTGGCCGCGGCGCTCGTCGGGTTCGGCTTCCTGACCAAGTACCTGCAGGCATATCTGGTGCTGCCCGCTTTCATCTTCACGTACGCCATCGCAGCGCCGGGATCCTGGCGCCGCCGCCTGGGCCATCTGTCGGTGGCGGGTGCCGTGGTCCTCGTCAGCAGTGGCTGGTGGGTCGCCATCGTCGAGGCCATCCCCGCCTCGATGCGGCCGTTCATCGGCGGCAGCACCAACAACAGCGTCCTCGACCTGATCTTCGGCTATGACGGCCTGGGCAGGATCTTCGGTGGCTCGGGCGGCCAGGGCGCGCCCGCTGGCGGCGGCGGGGGTTCGGTGGTGAGACTGGCATCCTGCGGCTCGCCAACGCCGAGTTCGCGACGCAGATCGCGTGGCTGCTCCCGTTCGCCGGCCTGGCGCTGGTCAGCGGGTTGCTCATCCGCGGTCGCGCGGCGCGGACCGATCGTGCCCGCGCCGGCTACCTCGTGTGGGGCCTGTGGCTCGGCGTGACGGCGCTCGTCTTCAGCTTCATGGGTGGCATCATCCACTCCTACTACAGCATCGTGCTGGCGCCGGCCATCGGCGCGCTCGTCGGTGCCGGCCTGGTCGAGCTGTGGCGCCTGCGGGAACGATCCGTATGGGGCGGGCTGGTCCTCGGTGCGGGCATCGTGGCCACGGCCTGGTGGTCGGCCCAGCTGCTGGACAGCACGCCGACGTTCATGCCAGGGCTCTCCATCGGCATCATCGCGATCGGCGTCGCCGCGGCGGTGGTGCTGGCCGTGCCGGTGGCACACGAGGTGCCTTGGATGGCGCGGGCGGCCGTCGTGCTCGGCCTCGTGGCCATGGTCGCAGGTCCGGCGGCGTCCACGCTGTACACCATCAACACGGGCTACTCGGGTTCCATCGTCTCGGCCGGGCCGACCGTCACGGACGCGCAGAACGGCGGCGGAATCGGATTCGCCGGTGGTGGGCCGGGCGCCGGGCTCGGTGGTCCTGGGTTCGGTGGCACCCAGCCGCCCGGATCCGGTGGGGCGCCGGGTGGCGGCACGGCCGGTGGTGGAGCCCCGATCGGCGGCGCGGTCGGCGGCCAGAACGGCGCCGACTCTGCCCTGACGAGCTACCTCGTCGCGAATAGGGGCAGTGCCACGTGGATCGTCGCGACCAGCGGCTCGGGCAGCGCCGCGTCGATCGAGCTCGCCACAGGCGAGGCAGTGATGGCGATGGGCGGCTTCAACGGCAGCGATCCGGCGCCGACGCTCGACGAGCTCAAGGCCGACGTGGCGTCGGGTCAGTTGCGCTATGTCCTGATCGATGGGCAGGGCGGAGGCCCAGGCGGTGGGTCGAGCGACGTGACAAGCTGGGTCGAGGCCAACGGGACGGTCGTCGACTACGGCAGCACGGCTGGCGGCGCCCTATACGACCTCACGGCCGCTGGAGGCTGAAGCCGAACCCCGGCGAAGTCGATCTAGCGCCGGGCAGGCGCGGGGCGCTCGCGGCGGTAGGGCACATCGAGGACGACGATGTCACGCCGGCCGACGAGCGCGGCACGGATGCGGTTTCCGTTCTGGTTGTACAGCAGGCGCTCCCACCAATGGCGCGCAAGGTGCTCGGGGATGAGGACCATGATGACCTCGTCGGGGTTCTCGGCCTGCACCGTCTCGAGGTAGCGCACGAACGGGTTGACCAGCGAGCGATAGGGCGACTCGACGACGACCACGACCGCTGACGGTACCTGCTGTTCCACCCGATCCCGGAAGGCCTCGCCCTCGGCGACGCTGTCGGTGACATGGACGACATCGACATCCTTGGCCATGGTCAAGCCGACCCTGATGGCCTGGACGACGGCTCGCGTGAACGCCGGCGCCGCGACGATCACGTGTTGTGGATGGCGCGGTGGCGGGATGACCGACTTGGGGCGGACGGCGATGCCGCGTGCCTCCTCCGCGTATTCGTGATGGATGAACAGCATCACCGCCACGAGGATCGGCACGAGGACGAGGATGATCCAGGCGCCGAGCGCGAACTTGGCGATGGCGAAGATGACCGCCACGATGCCCGTCACCACGGCGCCGAGGCCGTTGAGGAAGGCGCTCCGCCGCCAGCCCGAGCCGCGCTCCTTGAACCAGTGCCGAACCATGCCCGCCTGGGACAGGGTGAAGGCGGTGAAGACGCCGATGGCGTAGAGCGGGATGAGCGCCTCGACGCGACCCTGGAACGCGACCACCAGCACGATCGAGACCAGGGCGAGCACGACGATGCCGGCGTTGAACGCGAGGCGCTCGCCACGGAAGGCGAACTGGCGGGGCATGTATCCGTCGTGCGCCAGGATGGATGCCACGCGCGGGAAGTCGGCGAAGCTTGTCTGGGCGGCAAGGATCAGGATGCCCATCGTCGAGAGCTGCAGGACGTACCAGAGGAGGCCCGGCCCGTACACGGACCGCCCGATCTGCGAGAGGACGGACTCGCCGCTCGCGGCGGGCACGGCGCCGCTGACGTGGGCAAGGAACGAGGTGCCGAGGAACATCGTGCCCAGCAGCAGCGACATGACGAGCATCGTCGTGCGGGCGTTCTGCCACTCGGGTGGCTTGAAGGCGGGAACGCCGTTGGCGACGGCCTCGGTGCCGGTCATCGCCGAACAGCCGTCGGCGAAGGCGCGCATCAGCAAGAGCAGCCCGAAGGTTTCCGCCTGCAGGTGCAGCGGGACGACATCGGTCACCTGCGGTGGCTGTCCGAGTGCCGTGCGCACCACCCCCAGCCCGATCATCAGCAGAGCGCTGCCAAGGAACAGGTAGGTGGGAGCGGCAAAGACGGTGCCGCTCTCGCGGATGCCGCGGAGGTTGACCGTCATCACCAGCAGGATGGCGACGACGATGAGCGGAACGGCCGCCGATGTCAGGGCGGGGAACGCCGAATAGAGCGCCTGCACGCCACTCGAGACGCTCACCGCGACGGTCAGCACGTAGTCGGTCAGGAGAGCCGCCGCCGCGATCAGTCCGGCCAGCGGACCGAGGTTGGCGCGAGCCACGATGTAGCTGCCGCCGCCGTTCGGGTATGCCCGGATGGTCTGGCGGTAGGAGATCGTGACGAGGGCCAGGACGCCGACGATGGCGAACGAGATCGGCAGCAGCCACTCGAATGCCTGGGTGCCCGCCGCCAGGAGGGTGAACAGGCTCGCCTCGGTGGCGTACGCGACTGAGGACATGACGTCGGACGAGAAGACCGGCAGGGCTTTCAGCTTCGAAAGGCGCTCGGCCCCCTCTTCCTCATTGGAGAGCGGGCGCCCGAAGAGCACGCGGCGTGCCCGCGCGAGCGCCTTGCCGACCGGTGTGCTCGGCTCCTCGGCCGACAGCTTCGCGCTCAGGACGCCGGCAGCCTGATAGCGGAAGAACCTCGCGCGCGGCCGGTTGACGCGCACGCGCCGGTCGCCCGGTTTGACGCCGGGAAGAACCTTCCGGGGATCGCTCACATCGCCGATGATGAGGCCCGACACGCCCGGGTGTCGGGAGTCTGGCGCATCGCTGCCGCGAGGCCGGTGCGTACCGCATACGAGGGAGCCAGTCGATGAACCAGACGGCCGATGTCGCCATCGTCGGGGCGGGTGTCCACGGGGCGAGCTTAGCCTTCCACCTGGCTCGACGGGGAGCGGATGTCGTCGTGCTCGAGCGTGGCAGTGTCGGCGCTGGCGCGACTGGCCGTTCGTCGGGCTTCGTCCGCATGCACTATGACCTCGAAGCTGATTCACGCCTCGCGTGGGCGTCGTTGCCGTACTTCCAGGATTGGCGCGGCCGGGTCGGGGACGGGGACTGCAGCTTCGTGCAGACCGGTTTCGTGCAGCTCGTGCCGCCCGAGTTGGCCGATGCCCTGCGCGCGAATGTCGAGATGCAGTGCGGGATCGGCATCGAGACGCGGCTGGTCGGCCCGGCTGACGTCAGCGCGCTCGTGCCTGGGATGGTCGTGGACGATGTCGTGGTCGCGGCGTACGAGCCGTCGTCGGGGTATGCCGACCCGGACGGGACGGCGGCCGGCTTCATGGCCGCGGCGCGTCGCCTGGGCGCGCGTCTGGTGACCGGCTGCCAGGTCGAGGCCGTCACCGTCGAGGCTGGCCGCGTGACCGGCGTAGCGACCGCCGAGGGTCGATGGTCCGCGCCGACGGTCGTTGACGCGGCCGGTGCCTGGGCGGCCGAGATCGCTCGGACGGTCGGCGTCGAGATTCCGGTCCAGCCGTGGCGGCACAATACCGCGTACTTCGGCCTGCCCTCCGGACGGTCGCCCGTCTTCCCGGTCGTCATCGACTTCGCGGGCGGGATCTACTTCCGACCTGAAGGAAGAGCGCTGATGCTGGTCGGGCTGGAGACGGATAATGAGGTCGGCGGCTCACCCGATCGGCCCGACTCCTCGATGGACGCGTCGACCACGGACGTGATGGTGAAGGGTATCTGTCGGCGCCTGCCGTGGATGGAGAACGGCACCTTCCGGGCCGCCCACGGCGGGCAGGACGGCATCACGCCGGATCAGCGGCCGATCCTCTGTCAGGCCGGTCCCTCGGGCTTCTTCCTCGATTGCGGGCACTCGGGGACGGGCTTCAAGACCGCGCCGGCCATCGGTGCCTGCATGGCCGAGCTGATCCTCGACGGACACGCCCAGACTGCCGATATCTCCGGCTACGGGCTGCAGCGCTTCTCGGAGGATCGCCCGCTGGTGGGCGCGAACGCCTACGGCATGCTCTGGCGCTGAGGCGTCGCCATCCGTGAGGATCTCGGGCTCAGTGCGATCCGCCCGAGGTGACATGGGACGGAGCAATGGTTGCCGCCGGGGCCACGGTCGCCGCTTTCAGGGTGGCGTCCGAGGTCGATGTTCCCGTTCCGGTGGCGGTCACCGTGGTCTGGGTCCCGATCGTGGCGGTCGTGGCGCTCATCACCGACGTGGTGCCGGTGCCCAAGTCGGCAGTACCTGCCAACCCGACCGCTCCGGCAGATGTGACGGCGGCGACATACCCGAAACCACCGATGGCGGCAAGGCCGGCGAAGCCGGTCGCGAGCGTCGTCAAGCGGAGGCGCCGCAGGGCACGGTCCCGATCGGCTGGTCGCCAGGTCTGATTCGACTTCATGACCGCAGCATCCACGACGCGGCCTTTCGGATGGATTACGTCGCCTGGCGCCGCATCAGTTCGCTCCCGCCCGGCCCGAAGTAGTCGGTGACCTCCGGGAACGGGGACCAGATGGTCGACTCTGGCGTGTGGGTCCCGTCAGCGCGTTGCCAGTTGAACACGGCAACGCCATCGTCGGTCACGGGCAGGCCGAGGTGCTCGGCGTACCAGGCTTGGAGCGCCTTCGGATCGCGGCTGCGGAAGAAGATGCCACCGATACCGATGACGCTCGGCTCAGTCACGCGGGATCGTCCGTCCTCGTTTCAGAGTCGCCGAGCCTTGACGACACGGGTCGTCGGCCGCGTCGGTGGCGGGAAGGTCCCATCGATGAGGGTGATGACACCGTCGATCTGGACCTTATGCGCAGCCGCGGTCGACGAGGTGATCTTGATGGTGAGGGTGCCACTCTTGATTGAGCTGAACGCCGATGTCTCGAAGATGTAGTTGCCGGGCGTCTGGTTGAGGTTGGCGATCCAGGTCTTGCCGCCGAAGGTCACGCTGACCTTGCCGCAGTTATTGCATCCGATGGCCATCAGGCCGAGCTGCTTGGCATGCACGCCCGTGATGGTCAGCGTCTTGTTCTTGGTCGTGGAGAGCGAGATCGTGCCCAGATATTCCCCGTTGACGCCGGTCCTCTGGGTCCAGCCCGAGGAATGCGTCATCGTCTTGTCGTCGAGCGGCACCATCGTGCAGTCATCGGCGCTGTACGAGCCGGTGTTCGAAGCGTTGTCGGTGGCACGCACCGAGAAGCAGTACGTGAAGCCGGGCTTGACGGCGAAGCTCGTCGAGGTCGAGCTCGTGCCGGTCAGGACAGGCGCATAGGCGCCGAAGGTCGAGGTCGTGTACTTGGCCTTGCGGACGCGGACGTCGAAGTCGGCGACGCCACTCCCACCGCCGTCATCGCCGCTCCAGGCGAGGGCGATGCTGTTGGTCGGGTCATCGACGCTGCTCGGCTCGTCCATGGAAGCCGTCGGATTCACGGAGTCGCTGGAGTCGAAGGTCGCCGTGATCGATTTTGCGGCGTTGACGTCGATGGTGCAGGTGGTCGAGGTCGTCGAGTCGCAACCACCCCAGCTGCCGAACGTGGAGTTGACGTCCGGCGATTCGGTCAGGACCACCGACGTCGCGGATCCGTAGTCATGGGAGCAGGTGCCGGGGCAATCGATATTGCCGACGTCGCTCGTCACCGATCCCGAGCCCGTGCCGGTGACGTTGACGGTCAGCGTGAAGCTGCTGCTCGGCGACGCCGGCACTTCCCAGATGCCTTTGCCGTGGGTGGCCGCCCGCAGCGTCTCGCTGGCCGTGCCGGGGCGGGCGATGGCCAGGTCGAAGACGGCGACGATGGGCAGTCCCGTCCCGAACGGGTTCCAGTTGCTGCCGCCATCGGTCGATTCGTAGACGCCGATGTCGGTTCCCGCGAAGAGATGCTGGTCGTCGTTCGGGTCGATGACGAAGGCGTTGACCGGGACATCCGGGAGGCCGGAGCCGGCCGACGTCCATGCCGGGGTGGCGTTGCCGAGGTTGGTCGTCTTCCAGATGTGCGAATCGGCGCCGGTCGTCCCGCCCATGAAGCCGTCGAGCGCGACGTAGGCGGTCCCGCTGTCGGTGGGATCGATGACCGCACGTGACACGTATTTCAGCTGCCAACCGCCGGTCACATCGACCAGGCTGGTTGGCGCCGCGGCGGTCGTTCGATACACGTCACCGTCCTTCAGCCCGACGATGCGGATCTTGTCCTCGAGTGCGGCAATGCCGATGGCGGTGATCGGCTGGCCCGATTCGATGGCCTGGTTCGAGCCGACGACGCTGTTGCTGTCGCCCGAGTCGGCCGACCGGTAGAGGCGATCGGTCCCGAAGTAGACCGTGTTCGGCGTGCCCGGTCCGAGCGCGAGCGGAGCGTAGAAGAGCGTGTCGTTGTTGCAGCCGATGCCGTTCCCGGCCACGTTCCCGTTACAGCCGATGAAGGTCCAGCCGCCGTCCTGGGCGTTCGACGTCTGGGTCACCCGGGCGTAGCCGAGCAGATTGTTCTTCTGGTTGTAGTAGGTGTGGTACATCGTCACCGTCGAGGTGTTGGTGGCGTTCTGGTCGATGGCCGAGAAGCCGCCATCGCCGAAGTCGGCCCGTGTCCAGTTGCCGGCGCCGTTGCGGAAGTCGGTGCCGTTGTCCTGGGTGCCGCCGATGGTGAAGTCCGCGTTGGTGGGATGGACGGCGATGCTCTCGAACTGGGTGGCGCTGAACGTGCTGGTGTTAAGGCTCTTCCAGGTCGCGCCGCTGTCGTCGGATCGGAAGATTCCGCCGTCATTGCCGGTGTAGATGGTCGCCGGGTGGGACGGTGCCACGGTGATGGCATGGGTATCGGCGTGCAGGTTTGTGTCCGTCGCGTGGAACGCGGTGCCGCCGTTGGTGGATCGCTCGAATTGGGTCGCGTTGCCGCCGTCGACCGAGCCGCCGACGTAGATCTTCTGGGCGGTGCCGGGATCGATGGCGACAGCGATGTCGTAGAAGCACTGCCCGTCGCAGAAGCCGGCCGCCGCGCTCAGCGTGGTTGGGAAGGTGTGGCCGGCGTTGGTCGATTCGATGAGGTGGCCGCCGCTGCTGTCCTCGACCGCGGCCAGCACCGTGATCGTGCCACTGACGAAGTTGGCGGCAAGCTTGATGTTGACGGCGCCGGCCGCCGATGTGTTGACGATGCGCGTGAACGTCGGGCTCGCGCCGCCGCTGCCGGTCGCCGCCACGTTGGCGTTGGTCGTGCGGTAGAGGCCGCTGTTGGAGCCGAACAGGTCATAGAGACCGAGCAGCAGGATCGATGAGCTGCCGGGTGCGAAGACCACGTCACTGACCGCGCCGTTGCCGCCCCCTGGCACGCCGCTGACCCGCGAGAACGTCGGTGTCGTGGCCTGTGCGTTGGCCGTGAAGTAGAGACCCACGGGGGCCGCCACTGGTGAGGTGTCACCCGACATGCCGGCGAAACCGATCGTGCTCGCTATGAACATGCGGGAGTCGTCGTTGGGGTCGAAGACGATGCGGTTGATCGACTCGCCCTCGAAGGCGTGCCCGCCTTCCGCGGTCGTGCCCGTTCCGGGGACCTTGGTCTCGAACGGTCCCTGGAGGATCGGGCTGCCGCCGTTCGCGTTCTTGATGCGGTAGAGGCCCACGCCGGCGTAGCTGTCCAGCGAGAAGTTGCCCTCGCCAGTGCCGACCCAGACCTCGGTGTGATTCTTCGGGTCGACGGTCACCGCACCGATGGCGAGCGAGGCCGCGTCATCCATCAGAGGCGTCCAGACCGGCGAAGCAGCCTGGCCGTCGGTCGTGCGGTAGACGCCGCCCTGGGCCGTCCCGACGTAGACCGTGGCAGGGTCGGTCGGGTCGACGGCGATGGCCGTGACGCGCCCGCTGACCGGAATGTTCGTGGCGTCACCGGCGACCTGGCCGTTGGGCAGGGGAGCCGGCCCGATCGAGGTCCAGACGGGGCCGCTGGCGGGTCGGACAGCAGCTTCCCGGCCCTGCTGTTGGAGCATCTCGTCGATGGCCGTCAGCCGCGCGTTGTACGCGAGATCGAACGGCGCCCCACGGTACAGCGCCACCTGATGCTCGCGCAGCTTCAGGTATCGATGCGGTGCGATGTCGAGCCCGACTGGCGGTTGATCCGGGTCGCCGTGATCGGCCGGCCGGGGCGATGCCGCCGCGACCGATCCGCCGAGGAGGATGCTCGCCGCGAATAGGGCGGCACCGATGATGGCGCACGAGCGCTTCAGGCGCGGCTGCATGATGTTTCTCCCTCGCTCCCGTGCCGGGCCAACGACCACGGTGGCACCCGGCAACCATAGCCTCCAAGGCGGTCGGGCGTAAAGGCACGCGCCCGCGCTACGATCGTGCCCGTCCCAACCGTCACCGACCAGGAGTACGCAGTGTCAGACGTCCCATCCATCTCGTGGCGTGCCATCGTCTATGGCACTCCCGTCATCTCCGGCGACGGCCGACCCGTCGGTGAGGTCCATGAGGTCCTCGGGTCGGACGCGGAGGACATCTTCCACGGTCTCAGCGTGGCCGTTGCAGGCCAGAAGCGCGACGTCATGGTCTCGGCCGGGGACGTCGACGATCTCACCAGCGCGGCCGTCCGCGTCACGCTGACCCTCGCCGAGATCCAGTCGCTGCCGACGTATGCCGAAGAGAGCACCTACCACCTCGCCTCGGTCGGCTGGTTGCGCAAGCATCTTGGCTGGAAGAAGGACGCCGGCAGCGACGAGGAACCCGGCTAGGGCCGATGCCGGGCGGGCTACCCGCTCCCGCAGCTGAGGAGCTGGTCGCGTTTCTTCAGCTCGAGGACGCGGAGGGCGGCAGCGTCGACCAGGGCTCGGAAGGTGGGATCCGCCTTGGCGCGCGCGACGAGCGCCAGGGCCATCTGCTCGGCAGGGTCGATCGTCTTGCTGATGATCATGTCGCCGCCGGCGGTGATGAAGTCGATGGCACGCGTCGCCGGCGGGATATCGGCGACCGCCGCGGTCGCGCCGAGGTCATCGGACACCACGATGCCCGTGAAGCCGAGCTGGGTCCGCAGCAGGTCGTCGATGACCACGGGCGAGAACGCCGCGAGATGGTCCGGATCGATCTGGGTGTAGGTCGCGAGGGCGACCATCACGAAGGGGACGCCGGCGTCGATGACGTCCTGGAACGCGTCGAGGTAGGGATCGTCACGGGTGGTCACCGTGTCGACCACGCCGCCTGTGAAGTCGGTGTTGCCGACCACCCGGCCGAGACCGGGGAAGTGCTTGGCCACGGTCAGGATGCCGGCCGAGGCCATGCCCTCCAGGAACGCGGAGGCGTGACCACCCACGGTGGCCGGGTCGTGGCCGTATTCGCGATGCAGGACCCCGATGGGCTGGTTCTGTGAAGCGGTCCCGGGCGGCACGACGTCGGTCACCGGCGCGAAGTCGAGGTCGATGCCAGCTGCCGTGAGTTGCTGACCCCAGGTGGCGGCATCGCTCGTCAGGGTCGACGTGGCGAGCTTGCCCTGGTCGACGGCGGTCGGGATGACCGAGAATCCCGGGCCGTTCAGCGCCTGGATCAGACCCCCTTCCTGGTTCGCGGCGACGAAGAAGCCGATGCCGTGCACGCCGCCGGCCGTCCCCGCGGCGAGTGTCTGGACCGCGTCGGCCACGGACCGGATGCCGGCCACGCCGGCCTGGCTCGTCTCGGTGAACCAGACCGATCCGAAGTGGTCCGTCTCGATGGCTGCCTGCTCGTCGACGCCGAGCTGGTCATCGGCCAACCCGAGCAGGAACAACTGGCCGACCCGTTCGGCCTCAGTGAGCGAATCGAGGGTGCGCTGGGCGCAGGCTGCCGTCGGGCTGGCGGTCGGGGTCGGGCTGGGCGAAGGCGTCGGCCTGGGTGACGCGGACGGTGTCAGCCGGGCGGTCGGCGTGGGTGACGCACTCGGACGCGGGGTGGTCGGCGCGGGCGAGTCGGTCGGGCGTCCGCTGGGGCTGGCGCCGACCGTCGCCGTCGGCGAAACGTTCGAGGGTGTCGGTTGGACGGGGCCGGCACAACCCGAGGCGAGCGAGATCGCGACGACGATCGCCGCGAGGCGGCCGTGGTTGCGACTCACCTCGTCGAGCGGAGCAGCACGCGGATCACGCGGCCATGGTGGCAGTTCTGCGCCGGGAGGTGGATGCGAGCCGTCGGTTCAGGGGAGGGGACGCCAGGCACGTCCGAGCAGCACGCCAAGGGCAGCCAGCCCCAGCGCAAGAGCCACGAAGCCGACGCTGATCTCGATCGTTTCGTGCTTGGTGATGAGTGATGTGGGCAGTCCGGCGAAGACACTCTCGAGTTCGCTGGCACTCTCGGCTGGGTAGTACTGGCCGCCGGTCAGGTTCGCCACCTGGATCAGCGTCGTGTCGTCGATGCCGCGCCGGAACCCGCCGCCCGGTCCTCCGCCACCGAAACCCTGGCCGCCGAAGCCGCCACCGAACCCGGGCGCGCTCCCCGGCTCCCGCCCGATGAACTGGGCGGCACACGTGGGATCGGCCGAGCCGCCGTCGGCGGTGCCGAACCCGATGGTGTAGACGCGCACCCCGCGATCGACGGCCTGCTGCGCGGCATCGAGCGGCTCGGGCCCGGCGTTGTTCACGCCGTCGGTCAGGAGGACGACGATGTCCGGGGCGTAGGCGCCCGCCGGCACGGGCGTCGGCTCGATGCCGGGACGACCGGCGATGACGCTCGGGGCCACGCTCGGGTCGATCTCGGCGATGGCATCCAGGGCGGCCAGCAGGCCGCTGCCGATGGCCGTCCGTCGACCGGTCGTGAGGCTGTGGAGCGCGTCGAGCAGCGCGGTCTGGTCGGTCGTCGGCGCCTGGACCACTTCAGCGAAACCGCTGAACGCGACGATGCCGATCTCGGTCGTGCCGGACTGGCTCTCGATGAAGGCCGCCGCTGCCGCTTCGGCGGCTTGCAGGCGGCTGGGCGGGATGTCGGTCGAGCACATGCTGCCGGACACGTCGATGGCCAGCAGGACGGTCGTCTCGTTGGTCGGCACGCTGACCACGACCACGGGTCGAGCGAGTGCCGCAACGAGTGCGATCAGTGCAAGCAGGAAGAGCGCCACCGGCAGATGCCGTCGTACCCGGGACGACGGCGGACGTGCGTCTCGGATGAGCGACAGGCTCGAGTAGCGGACACCCGACGGTCGCCGTCGGCGAAGGCTCCAGGCATAGGCGACCAGCACGACCGGCACGAGCGCCAGGAGCAGCAGCGACGCAGGCCACAGGAGATCCATCTAGACCGCGCTCTCGGCGGGCGTTGCGTGACGCGCGCGGCACGCGCTCACGGCAACCGCCCCAGCCAGGCGAGCGATGCGAGACCTCCGGCCACGAACAGGACCAGGCTGGCGCCGGCGAAGAGCGCGGTCAGCTCGATGACCTGGGGCGTGATGAGCAGCGCCGCGTGGATCGTGCCGTAGATGGCGGACAGGCCCGCGGCGTCGGTGGCGTCGTAGTAGGTGCCGCCGGTCATCTGCGAGACCTGCTGGAGGAGCGCCTCATCGAGTTGCGTGTGGACGCTGAAGCCGCCGATCTCGAGGTCCGTGCCGGCGGCGGTGCCGATACCGATGGTGTCGATGCGGACGCCTTGATCGGCCGCAGCCTGGGCGGCCGCGATGGGGTCCGGCGTGGCGTTGTTCTCCCCGTCGCTGAGGAGCACGATGACGGCCGAGGTGTGGCTGCCCGGCGGCACCGGCGCGGGTGATGTGGTCGGGGCCGGGGATCGGTTGGTGTAGTAGTCGACGTTCGGACCGGCCTCGGCCACCGTGATGGCGTTGAGCGACGCGAGGATGCCCTGACCGAGCGACGTCCCGTTCTGCGGTGTCAGGCGGTCGATGGCCGCCAGCACGGCGCCCTGGTCGCTGGTCGGGACCTGGACGGACAGTCCCGCGCCGCTGAACGCGACAACGCCGATATCGACGCCCGCCGGCTGCGCCTGCACGAAGGCCTGGCTGGCGGCTTTCTCGGCGTCCAAGCGCGTCGGCTTCAGGTCATCGGCGGCCATGCTGCCCGACACGTCGAAGGCGAGGATGACCGTCCCTTCCTGGCTTGGCAGCGAGACGGTGCCCTGCGGCCGTGCCAGAGCGATGCACATCAGGACGAAACCGCCCAGCCAGAGAGCGGCGGGGATCCAGGCGCGCCAGCGAAGTGGGCGTCCGGTCACGGTCAGGCCGAGCCCGCCATACGTCGCCGCCGCCTGCCGCCGCCGTCGCCCCAGGGCGACATACAGCCAGGCACCGACCGGGATGAGTGCCAGCGACAGGAGCATCGGCAGCCAGATGAACGACACGGCCTAGTTCCGTCGCTTCTTGCGTGCCCGGGACATGCGCACGATGGCGGTCACCAGGTCGTCATCCGTTGAGAGTGCCATCGCATCGACCCCGGCCCGGCGGAAGGCGGCGTTGACGGTCTCCTCACGCCGTCGGGCGGCGTCCCGGAATCGCTGGCGGAACCGCTTGTCGTGGGTCGCGACGTAGAGCTGCTCGCCCGTCTCCGCGTCCTGGAGGATGAGCGGCCCGATGTCCGGCAACTCCACCTCGCGGGGATCGGTGAGGCGAACGGCGATGACCTCGTGGCGCCGGTTGAGCTGGTGGAGTGGGCGCTCCCAGCCCGGCTCGCTGATGAAGTCGGACACGATGAAGATGAGCGAGCGCCGCTTGATCGCCTGCGCGGCCGTCTCGAACAGCGGCACGAGATCGGTCGCCGGAGATGAGGCCAGACGCGGTCGCTTGAGCAACTCGTCGATGACGCGCAGGACCTGCAGGCGGCCGCCGCGCGCCGGGATGGTCAGGTCGACACGGCTGCCATAGAAGACCGCTCCGACGCGGTTGCCGTGCCGGGTCAGCAGTCGCGCCATGGTCGCCACGAGGTCGATCAGGACGGTGCGCTTGTGCCGGTCCGTCTCGACCGTGCCGAAGTCGACCGAGGGGCTGAGATCGAGCAGGAACCACGCGGTGATCTCGCGGTCCTCGTGGTACTGGCGGACGTACGGCGTGTCCATCCGTGCCGTCACGTTCCAGTCGATGTACCGCACGTCGTCACCGACCTGGTACTCGCGCATGTCGGCGAGATCCACGCCGCTTCCGTAGAAGAGGCTGCGGTAGTCGCCCTGGAGGACGCCGTCGAGCCGGCGGATGACGTGCCAGTCGAGCCGCTGGAGGAGGCGTTCAGGCGGTGACGCGGACGTTGGGATTCTCCCTCAGGGGCACGTTCGGGACCGGCGTTCGATCGAGGACGGTGCGCAGGATCTGGTCGGGGGTGATGCCGTCGGAGAGCGCCTCGAAGGAGAGCACCAGCCGGTGGCGCATCACGTCGCGCGCCATATCCATGACATCCATCGGCAGGGCGTAGTCGCGGCCACGGACGAAGGCCAGGGCACGCGCGGTCAGGATGAGGTTGATCGAGGCACGTGGGCTGGCGCCATGGGTGATGTATGGCTCGAGTTCGGGCATGCCGTGCAAACGCGGGCTGCGCGTGGCCGTGGCCAGCCGCACGGCATAGGTGATGAGCGCCGGGTCGACATACACGTGGTCGGCTTCCTTCTGCAGCCGCAGCAGGTCATCGGTCGTGAGCACGACCTGGACCGGATCGAGCGGCCCCGTCATGCGTTCGACGATGACGAATTCCTCGGCCGAACTCGGGTAGCCGATGAGCACCTTGAGCATGAATCGGTCGACCTGGGCCTCTGGCAACGCATAGGTGCCCTCGGTCTCGATGGGGTTCTGCGTCGCCAGCACCAGGAACGGATCGGGCACCCGGTGGGTCTCGCGTCCGATGGTGACCTGCCGTTCCTGCATCACCTCGAGCAAGGCGCTCTGGACCTTGGCCGGCGCCCGATTGATCTCATCGGCGAGGAGCACGTTGGCGAAGACGGGCCCGAGCGAGGTCCCGAACTCGCCGGTCTTCTGGTTGTAGATGCGCGTGCCGACGAGATCGGCGGGCACCAGGTCGGGCGTGAACTGGAT
>PNAP01000086.1 GCA_003169735.1 Chloroflexota bacterium
ATCACGCCGTACATGCAGTTCTACCTCCAGTCGGCCGTGGCCGAGAAGGGCATCGACGAAGAGGAACTCGGTCTCGAGCAGGCCGACGCCATCGTCGGGTCGGTGTGGACCAACGTCATCGCCGTCTTCGTGGTCGTGGCGACGGCGGCCGCGCTCTTCGGGAGCGGCATCACGCTCCAGACCGCCGGCCAGGCGGCGGAGGCGCTCAGGCCGGTAGCCGGCCAGTTCTCCGAGACGCTCTTCGCTATCGGACTGTTCGGTGCCAGCGTGCTCGCGGCGACGATCATGCCCATCAGCACCGCCTACGTCATCTGCGAGGCGTTCGGCTGGGAGTCCGGCGTCGGCAAACCGTTCCGCCAGGCACCCGCGTTCTTCGGGATCTACACCTTCGTGCTGTTCGTCGGCGCGGCCATCCTCTTGCTGCCGGGTCTCGACCTGATCGGCATGATCGTGGCCAGCCAGTATCTCCAGGGCCTGCTGCTGCCGGTCATCCTGATCTTCCTGTACCTGCTCGTGAACGACAAGCGGCTGCTGGGCGAGCACGTCAACGGACGTTGGAAGAACATCCTGGCCGCCGTCTCGATCATCCTGGTCGTGCTGCTCGACGGTGCCCTCATCGGCGTCGGGCTCCTCGGGCTGGTGGGGGTTCACGTCGCATGAGCGGGGCGACCGACGGGCGGAGCGCGATCTCCTGGAGCCGGGCATGTGCCTCGCTCTCGAGTGGCCCTTCGAGTACGGTGCCATCGATATCGACCCAGGCGTGGCCGCGCAGGACGCCACCCGGCCGGTCGAACCACTCCGCGCCGACGCGCAGCTGCACATCGTGGCTGCCGCCGTCGACGAACCGATAGAGCGTCAGCGCCCGGATGTAGCACGTGTCGCGCCGGCGGAAGTGTGGCAGGCGAAGCCACGGCGCTCGCAGGCGGGCGATCCGGTCGCGGCTCGACCACGGGTCGCTCGCCCTGGGCCGAGCAGCCGCTGCCAGCCCGTCAAGGAACGCGTCGAGATGGAGGCGTTCCATGTCCGATGGAACGCGCACCACGAACCAGCCGATGCGCAGCAGCAGCGGCAGGTCGCTCGGGGTCCGGATGACCCGCGCCAGGCGGGCCGTCGCTCCCCACGGCGTCCACCACGGCGACAGGCGTGCGACCAGCCCCTTCCGCGCCAAAGCGCCGCCCGGCGTGCCCGGCGTGCCCAGGGTGCCCGCGCCACGCCATCGCCGCCGATCCCGCGGTGACCAATACGTCGCCACGAACCCGATGCGCTGCGCCGATCGCTTGATGAACGATCCGCGCGCCAGCAGGCCACCGTCTCCCCTCGGCGCCAGCGCGGCGTGCGCCGCCACCGGGATCAGTGCCGCCCACGCGCCGGCCTCCCGGCCGACCGACCAGGGTGCGACGTCGGCGTGGGCTCGCAGGAACTGCGCATAACCCTTGCCGTAGCCGATCTGTTGTTCGGTATAGGCGCGCCAGCCGACCCGATGGCGGTGCATGACCACCGCCCGTGGCTCGTAGACCATCCGCCCGCCGGCGCCGGCCACCAGCCGGGTGTAGAGGTCGCATCCTTCGTAGGTGACGTAGCGGCCGTCGAAGCCACCCACCGCGATGAGCGCCGCGCGCGCGTACAGCACGTTGCCAGGCGGCGCCCACGGGTACCGCGGGTGTGACAGGTGTCGCTCGGCACTGAGGCCGCCGGACCGATCGACGAAACGAGCCGCCGCCGTTTCCGAGCGATACCCGATCGTCCGGCCCGCCGCGCCAAGGACCGCCTCGCCGGACGTCCCGGCCGTCTCGACAGCCGCGAGCAGCGATGCGAGCCAGCTCCGCGTGGGCAGGCAATCCGCGTCGGTGAACGCCACCCACGGCGCGCTTGCCGCCCGGATGCCGGCATTGCGCACGCGGCCGACCCCATGATCGGTCAGGCGCAGCACGGTCACGCCCGCCCGGAGGGCGATCGCCTCCGAATCGTCGCGAGTCGCCTCGTCGACGCAGACGATGACCTCGTATTCGGATTTCGCGAGCGACTGGCTGCCGAGCGCCACGAGGCAATCGCCGAGCGTCGCTCGGCCGTCCAGCACCGGGATCACGACCGACACCCGGAGCGTCATCGGTCGGTCTCAGGCCGCCGCCGGCCCTGCCAGAAGCCCTGCCAGAACCACCAGTTCCAGCGGCGCGCGTAGTGGGCGAACTCGACGTCGTCCGCGGACCGCCGGCCAAGCCGGCCCTGGATGGCGACGACCCACTCAAGGCCGACGCGTCGTCCGATCCGTCGAACGACGGCGACGCGCTGGCGGCGGCCCCACGGAAGGAGATCGGGGTAGCGCCGATACATCAGCGCCATTCCCCGACCATATCCGAGCGCCTGAAGGCGCAGCTCCTCATCCGTTTCGCGGTCGTGGTGAAGCACCACCGCGCGCGGCCGATGGACGATGGTGCATTTGGTCATGCGGATGAGGCGCACCGAGAAGTCGACATCCTCCAGCGTCGACATCGACTCATCGAAACCCCCGATGGCCAGCGCCGCATCGCGACGGACGGCCATGTTGCGCGTGTTGGCGTAGGGGATGGGACCGCGCAGGATCTCCGATCCGGGGTCGTGCAGGCCGTAGCGGACCGTGAACCGCTGAGCCGGCGTGCGCGCCGGATAGGTCGACATGCCACCCATGGCGATTATCGTCGTCGGCTCATCGAATGCGGCTGTGAGCTCGGCCAACCAGCGGCGGCTCGGCACAGCGTCGGCATCGAGGAACGCGACGATGGCCCCCCGCGCCTCGCGCAAACCGCGGTTGCGAGCGATGGCCGCACCGCGTCGAGGTTCCCTGAGCACTGTCACGTCCGGTGCCGTGACCATGGCCAGCGTCCCGTCCGTTGAGCCGTTGTCGGCCACGATGATCTCGAACGGCGGCGCTCCAGCCTGCGCGCGCAGCGCGGTCAAGACGCTCTCGATGGTCCTCGCGCCGTCCAACACCGGGATCACGACGCTGACGAGCGGTGGAGCGCTCACAAGAGGACGGCGTCGACGGCGTCGAGCGCATCGGCAGCGAGGTAAGCGTCGTGGCCAACGTCGACCTGCCATCCTCGGCAGCGGGCCGAGACGCGCCACAGGCAGCCGATGATGTCGCGCGCCAGCGCTCGATCGTTGGGGATGACCGTCTGTCGGAGCAGGAGCGAGCTCGACTCGACCTGCGTCAGCGGTCGGATGGTGATACCGCGATGGCCGACCGGCCGGTCGAGGAAGACGAGGTCGGTCGGGCATGCCTGTGAAGCCACCCGACCCGGCCACATCCGTTCGATGCTCACGCGCCGTTTCTCGGTGAACGACGAGTAGGCCGCCTGTGCCGACAGGTCGCCGATCTCCGGGAACCACGCGCCGGCGCCCGGATCGAGGTTGAGCGTCTGGGCGAGACCGACCATGACCGGCGTTCCGGACATCGCTCCGAGCAGCAACTTGTCGTCGCCAAGCGCGCGCCAGCCGCGACGGACCATCGCCACCGTGAAGCTGGTCTTCCCGCCGCCGCTCTGGGCACAGGCGATGAGGCCGCGGTCGCCGCGCAGGAGTCCCGCGCCGTGGAGCGGCACCCAGCCGGAGCGTCGCCAGCCCGTGGTCAGGACCAGGCTCAGGAGATCCTCGAGCTCGATCCATCGGTCGCCTTCGACCATCGCCCGCGGCAGTGACAGTTTCCATCGCTCGCCGCTGTCAAGGAACCGGCCGACGCCCTCGGCGCCCACGGCAGTGGTCGCGCGGACGCCGTCGACCGTAGCATCGACGCGCATCTGGGCGGCAGCCAGATATCGACCCTCGGCCGGCTCGCCGGGCGCTTCGGGGACGAGGCGGGTCGAGACCTCGACGCGCCAGGCTGGGCCGGCGATCGGCCAGGCGACGTCGTACAGCGCGAGCGTGCGATCGATCAGCTCGAGCGCGGGACGGCCGACCCCCGTAACGCTAAGCTCGAGCGGTCCGGCCCGATACCGGGCGGGACCCGCATGGTCACTCGGCGAGCGGGATGCTGGGATCGAACGCACTCATGATCACGCGCTGAAGCGGTTGGGGCTGACGCTCGATGGTTGGCGTCTGCCAGCCGGCCGGTACCTCGCCCGTTGGTGCGGCGTCGGCTTCCACCTCTTCGACCAGGCCGAAGTCGATGAGCGCGCCGACCAACTGGCGAACCGCCGCCTCGTCCTCGCTCGGCGCGCCCCAGGCACGCGATCGGGCCACCGCGGTGTCCGCTGACGTCCCGGATTCGAAGAGCTGGGTCACCGCCCAACCCGTTGAGTTGAGCTGGAAGAAGTACTTGCTCTCGAGGTCGAGCAGCAGCGCGCCGTGGTCCAGCACGGTGGCGACCACGTCGGGCCGCAGCACGTAGCAACGGCCATCCGGGACCGGTCCGTCCATCGCGAGCGTGTCTCCCATCCACTGCGTCGTCGCAGCCGTGTGCGCACCGCCAGGGCCGTAGTCTAACGGCCTCATGAAGCTCGATATCGTCACCGTCGCGTGGAACGCCGGTCCGGAGCTCATCGACGCGGTGCGCTCCGCACGCGCCTTCGGCGGCCATCCCATCGTCGTAGATAACGGCTCGGATCAGGGCACGTTCGAGGATGCTGTGACCGGGGAGGGAGTGACGGCCGTTCGCCTGCCCGAGAACCGGGGATTCGCAGCTGGCTGCAACGCCGGTGCGGCGGCTGGAGACGCCGATCTCATCTTGTTCCTGAATCCCGACGCCGAGATCATCGGTGGCCGAGCCGAGGACCTGACGGCCGCCTTTGCCGACCCAGCCCCGGTCATCCTCGGCTTCGACCTGGTGGATGGCGCAGGCCGACCCATCCCAGCCTGGCGCCCGGCACCAAGCGGGGTCGGGATCGTGGGCGATGTCCTGCGGATCGACGCGGTGCGACGGGCGATGCGGCGGCCGAAACACGATGCGGACGAGCCTGGCACGTTCCAGAGCGATGGCGGGTTCGTCGTCGGATCGGCGTTCGCGATCCGCCGGGTCGACTGGGCGGCGCTCGGTGGCCTGGACGATCGATTCTTTCTCTGGTACGAGGAGGTCGACCTCTGCCAGCGCTTCCTCGCGATCGGCGGGCGCTTCCGCCTCTGCGCGGCGGTGACCGTCCGGCATCACGGAGCGATGAGCTGGCGTCGCATTCCGCGCGTCCGCCGCGCCCGGATCCGAGCCGCGAGTGCCCGACGCTACGCCGCGCGCCACCTGGGTCGGGGAACCGCTGCCCTCGTGGCGGCGGTCACTCCCGGCGCGCTGTTCATCGGGCTGTGCCTCGACCTTCGCGCCGCGCTCAGTCGGCATCTCCGACGAAGCGCCGACCGTACTTGACCGCGAGACGGAACGGCCGCGCTACCGAGTAGAGCGGGAAGAGCGCCGGCGGCAGGGTCGCGCCCCCCCAATCGGCGCCGCTCGGCGTAAAGAGAGCACTCAGCGCGTAGCGGGCACGGTCGCGACCGCGCTCCAACATGCGGGCGTGGAACAGGAACGCGTCCAACCGTCCCGCGCGCGGCGCGAACAGCGCCCGCGACACCTCGGCGTGGAGGGTCATCGCCCCGCGATCGCCCCGCGCCTCACTGAGCACCCTGGCCGGGATGGGTCCACCCGCCATCGAGCGCGCCAGCAGCAGGCCCAATCGGACCATCCGCAGCGTACCGTTCGCTCTCGCCCGAGAGAGCAGCCCGTCCCAGTCAAGGCCCGGCTCGGCGCGTGCGAGCATCGCGATGTCGGTGATCCAGAGAAGGCGATCCCAGCGGTGCTTCGAGCCGTGCACGCAGAGCGCTTCGAGATCGTCCTCGACGGCGAGCGCCAAGACCGATGAACGAAGCAAGGCCAGCCGGACCAGCCGCGCCCACGGGTCCCCCGCCGTACGCGCCCCGGCGTAGTAGTTGGGAACCACGGCCCAGTGCAGCTCGAGCCATAGCCCATCGGTCTCCCGCACGAGCTCGAGTTCGCCCTGGTGGTCGATGTAGGTTTCCTGTTGGCGCGCGGTCATCGGCTTCTCCGGGCGAAATCCTTCGGCCAGCAGGAGGTCTCGCGCGCGAGGCAGGTCGACGCGCGTCACGAGCACGTCGAGATCGAAGAACGACCGCAGGCTGACGTCGCCGTAAGCGCGTTGGGCGAGGAGCGGCCCTTTCCATGCCACGGCGCGGATCCCCGCGCGGTCGAGACGGCGAATGACCGCGAGCAGCTCCGCCGTCAAGTGGAGGTTGTGGCGCTGGTTCTGCGCCGCGCCGCGAGCGAGATCCTCTCGGATGAGCGCCGGCACGTCGTCGCGTCCGGCAAGTGCCCGATCCAGCAGCGGCAGGAGATTGTGGTCGACGCTCGCGCGGAGGATCCGCGACCATGTCTCCGCGTCGATAGCGGCGAAGCGCGGGGCGGATCTCCCCGGCGCGACGGTTTCGCGGACCGCCCACAGAAGCGTCGACACGACCGGGTCGTCGCTGCGCGGCACTCGACTCAGCCGCCTCCACGCTCGACGGGGTAGCCGGCCGCATCCCAGTCAGGCACTCCGCCGCGCACCGCCCGGACATCCTGGAAGCCGGCCCGGCGCAGGAGTCCTGCGGCGACCGAGCTGCGGTAGCCGCTCGCGCAGATGGTGGCGATGGGGCGGTCGCGCGGCAGCTCGGAGAGTCGCGCGGGCAGGTCGCCGGCGTTGAGATGCACGGCGCCGGGGACGTGGCCCTCGGCGTACTCGCTTGGCTGGCGGACGTCGATGAGCAGCAGGTCCGGCTCGCTCGACATCGCCCGGCGAAGGCCCTCGACGCTGATGGCGGCGCCCGATTCGATGGGCAGGCCCGCGTCACGCCATGCCGCGAAACCGCCCGCAACGAAGCCGACGATCTCCTCGAAGCCGATGCGCAGCGCCTGGCGGATCTGGGCGTCCCAATCAGCCTCGGCGTCGAGCAGCAGGACGAGCGGGCGGTCGGGCGGCGCCACCCAGCCGAGCCACGTCCCGAAGGACGAGCCGGCCGGGATGGAGAGCGAGCCGGGGACATGCGAGGTGGCGTACGCCTCCGGCGCCCGCGCATCGATGAGCAGCGCGTCTGCACTGAGCAGCTCCTCGACCCGGGCGACCGGCAGCGGCACCAGCGCCGGGATCGAGCCGAGCGGCGCCGGCCCGGCCTGGTTGATCGGCCGCATCCGGGCGAAGTAGCGCGGAAACGCCGGCTGGTCGGCAAGCAGCGCGCGCACGAACGTCTCGACATCCTCGATGCCGAGCAGCGGATCGTGGCGCCGCTCATAACCGATGGTGCTCCACGGCGTCGATGCGATGGACTTGGAGCAGAGCGAGCCACCGCCATGGGTCGGCAGCACCGACACGAAGTCCTCGTGGGTCAGGAGCGCGCCGTGCAGCGAGGCATGCATCGCCCGCGCGAACGGCTCGGCGTTCTCCGCGCCGAGCAGGTCGGTTCGCCCGACCGCGCCGACCAGCAGCGAGCCACCCGTGAAGAGGAGGATCGGCTCATCGGCGCGCGACCGATCCGCCACCGAGTAGCTGAGGTGCTCCGGCGTGTGGCCGGGCGTCTCGATGACGCGGAAGTGGAGCGACCCGACATCGAACGCATCGCCGCCGGTGACCTGCCGGTAGGGGTATCGCAACTCCGCCCGGGCCGCGTGGACGTGCTCCGCGCCGACCGCCGCCGCCAACTCCTTGGCGCCCGAGACATAGTCGTTGTGGAGATGCGTCTCGACGATGTGCGTGATGCGTACGCCGTGCAGGCGCGCCTCGTCCAGGTACAGGTCGATGTCCCGGCGCGGATCGACGATCGCCGCCACGCCCCGGCTCTCGTCAGCGATGAGGGCACTGATGTGCCCGAGGCCGGGGATCAGGTACTGGTGGAGCTCCATCCGGCCCGAGGATAGCACCGAGTCACGGGCTGACCGGGGCCGTTCCCGAGGCACCGCGACGCCGGATGAGGCTCAGTATCAGCTCCACGTACCGCCGGGCGAACAGCCACGCCAGCGCCGCATCCAGGGCCACGAAGACCAGCCCGGAGGCGATCAGCCCGACCCTGCCGCCGAGCGTCGCCGCCACCAGCCACGCGGCCACACCGGCCAAGGCGGCCAGGACGTAGACGCGTCCGAGCTCGAACCAGGGGAAGGGCGCCACGGCACGCACCGCACGCGCGCTGACGGCCAGCGCGAGGAGCGCCGAGCCGACGAATGCCAGGCCGCCGCCGGCGATCCCGAACAACACGACGAGCGGCGGGAAGAGCACGACCATCGTGACCGTGCTGGCAAGGGCCAGCCCGAGCGCCGCTCGGGAGCGGCGCTGGCCGAGCACGAGCGATCGAAGCAGTCCCGTGGGCACCGTGGCGAGCGTCCCGAGACAGACCAGCTGCATCGCCGGCACAGCCGGGATCCATTTGGCTCCGAACACCTCCGGCACGAGGTACGGCGCCGAGGCGATGAGCCAGACCTGGACGCCCGCCACCACGAGTCCGCCCACCACGACGAGGTCGGACGCCACCTTGGCGATCCGTCGCGCATCGCCCTGGAGGCGGCTGAAGGCCGGGAACGTGACCCGCGCCAGGATGTCGTCGACCGTCGCCGCTGCCTGGCCGATGTCGAAGCCGAAGCCGATGCGGCCGATGGCGGTCGCCGGATCGCCCCCCGCGAGCGCTCCGAACACGGGCACGACCGCGTCGCGTGACGAGGCGATGATGTTCGAGGCCTGGTAGGCGGCGCCGAATCCGAGCTGCCGTCGAGCGATCCCTCGATCGAAGTGGAGTGGCGGGCGGCGACCCCACCGGAGATTGACGAGCACGGCACCAACTGCGGTCTGACCCACGACCGCGATCACGAAACTCCAGACCCCGGCGCCCGAGATGGCAAGGCCGATGGACGTGCCGTAGAACGTGAAGTGCTGGATCACCTCGATCGTCGCCAGCGCCCGGAATCGGAGGTCGCGCGACAGCATCGCAGCCGGCACCGAGCGGAGGATGATGAGCGGGATGATCAGCGCCGTGACCCGCAGCTGCCATTCGAAGTCAGGCCCGAGCGTCGGGTAGAACGAATGGATGACCGGCGTCAACAGCCAGACGATGGCGAGGCCGGGGACCCAGATGAACTGCTGGCTGACCCACGCGGTGCCGAGTTCCGATGGCGTCGGTTCGTGGTGTTGCTGGACGAGGCCGGCGGCCATGCCCGCCTCACCGACCATGACCAGGACCTGCGAGAACAACAGGATCACGGCGAAGACACCGAAATCGGACGGCAGCAGCAGCCGCGCGAGGACGACGGTGCCGACGATGGTCACGCCACGCATCACGATGGTGCGCAGCAGGAGTTGCACGATGGCATCGCGGCCGCGCTGGCCGACGTCGATGGGCACCGGGTCGCCGGTCGGCAGCTCCTCGACCTCGATCACCGCGCGGTCCCAGATGCGTGGCCGCGGGATCGGCGCGGGCGGGCCGGGGCCGTGATCACGCGACGATGATACGTGCGGCGCCCGCTGCTACCCTGCCGCCGTGGTGGCGATGAGCCTCGGTGATCGGGTCCGGCGCGCGTGGCCGGCGTCGCTCGTGGCGATGGCCGTGGTCGCGACCATCGTGGCGTGGCTGGCATCCGATCGCGGGTTCTCCACGTTCCTCGCCATCGGCATCGCCTTCGGCGGCGCCGCCGTGGCCGGCCTGCTGGCCCCGAAATGGCCCGTCGCCGCGTTCGGCGTCCTCTTCGTCCTTGCGTCGCTGACGCGCTTCGACGTGGAGCTGCCCATCGGCGCGATGCGCCTCGAGCAACCCGCCATCGCGGTCGTCGTGGCGACACTGTTCGTCTTCCGGGTCAGGATGTCGCTGCCGTCCATTCGGCCCATCGTGCCCATCTGCGTCGCCGCGGCCGTCTACCTCGCCGCGCTCGCGGCGTCGTCGCTGCTGAACGCCCCCGATCGGGGTGTCAGCCTGCGCATCGTGGCGTGGACCGGGGTGTCGATGGTCGCCGGAGTCGCGGCCTACCTGCTCACCGCCGGCGCTGCGCTGCGGGCCCGGGCGGTGGAACGACCGACGGCATGGATGGTCGGCGCCGGCGCGGCGACGGCACTCGGCGGCATCGCCGCGGCGGTGTTGTTCTACCTCGTCGGACCCTACATCGCGGGCGTCGACGGTCCGGATTCGATCATCCCACGGGTCCAGCTCTGGGCGTGGGAGGTGAACCTGTATGCCATCTATGTGGCGGCCATCGTGCCGTTGGCACTGGAGGAGTATCGGCGCCGACCGAGGCCGCCCATGGCCGCGCTCGTCGCCGCGCTGGTGGCGGGCATGGCGTTGGGCATCACCCGTGGCGCATGGCTCGGACTGGCAGCCGGCGTAACGCTGTACGCGCTGGTGTTGTTCCGGCAGCGCGTGCCACGCCTCGATCTCGGGCGGGCCGTGGCGGTGACGGTCGGCGGCGCGCTGGTCGGCCTCGTGCTGGCGTCTGTCCTGCTCGACTCGTCCGTGCAGCTCGACCATCTCATCGCGGCGCTCCCCCCGGTACCGACGGCCACACCCGCGGCATCCGTCTCGCCGGGATCATCGACGCCGCGGCCGCTGTCGGGATCGCCCACGCCGCGGCCGCTGCCGACGCCGCGGCCGCTGCCGACGCTCCGGCCGGCGGTCGGCTCCACCGATTCGACCGTGGCCTTCCGGTTGGACCGCATCAAGCCCGCGCTCGACGACTGGATGACCAGCCCGTTCATCGGGCTCGGCGCCGAGTCGTACGGGCAGCGCCATGCCGATCCCAGCCAGGGCGGGGCGCCGGACCACATCGCGATCATGGGCCTGGACGTCCTCTATGACTCGGGGCTGGTCGGCGTGGCCGGCCTCTTGGCCGTGATGCTCCTCGCGGCGCAGGCGTTGTGGCGGTCGGCGCGGCGGGCCGGGTCGACGGGCACGGCGGCGGCCTATCTCGGGGCGCTGACCGTGCTCGTGGTTGCCTATCAGGCCACCAACGCGCTGCATTTCGCGCTGAATTGGCTGCTCCTCGGAGCGGCGCTCGGGTTCGCCTTCGGCACCGCGCGACGGCAACCGAACGAGGACCTTCCGGTGCGAGCGGCCGCGGTCTGAGCCGGATGCGCCTCAGCTACGACCTGTCCATCCTTCGACATCCGACAGCCGGGACGACTCGATACGCCGTGGAGCTGTTGCGCGCGATGCAGGCCCAGGTCGGCGCCGACGAGATCGCCACGACCGATGGCTGGCCACGCCTGGCGCGCGGGAGCCGCGCGCGTCGGGGGCTCAATCTCGCGTCGGACCTCGGCTGGCTGACGCTCGGCGCGGCGGCGGTGGTGGCTCGTCAGAAGAGCGACGCGTGGTTCTCGCCCGCCAACGTCCTCCCCTTCGCCCTGCCGCGGCCGAAGATCGTGACCATCCTTGACGCGAACGTCGTGGCGGTGGGCGACGACTACGATCGAGCGTATGCGGCGTACGCGAGGTGGATGTTTCGCGCGGCGGGCCAGCGAGCGGATGCCATCCTGGCGCTGTCGGAAGACGCTCGGCAGCGCCTCGTCGCCGACCTCCAGGTCCCGGCGGAGCGGATCGTGGTGACCTACCCGGGTCTCGATCATGCGCTGCGTGTGGCGCCGGGTGACAGACCACCGGGCCTGCCGGCGGCGTATGCCCTGTTCGTCGGCCAGACCGAACCGCACAAGAACGTCGGCCGACTCGTCGAGGCCTGGTCGCTCGGCGTCCCGGCAGGCGTCGCCCTCGTCATCGCCGGTCCGCCCGGCCGAGACGAGCCCAGGATCGCCGGACTGATCGACGCCTCGCCGGCTCGAACCAGCATCTGGCGGCTCGGTCGCGTGCCGGAGCAGACGCTGGCCCGCCTCTACACGGACGCGACCTGTTTCGTGTTCCCGTCGCTGGCCGAAGGCTTCGGACTGCCGCCGCTCGAAGCGATGGCGCGTGGCGTCCCGACGGCGGTCGCCGACGCGGGAGCGCTGCCGGAGGTCACGGCCGGAGGCGCCATCGTCTTCGACCCATCCTCGCCCGAGGCCATCGCCGCCGCCGTCACCCGCCTCGTGGAGGACAGTTCGCTCCGGGCTCGTCTCGCGGTCGATGGCCCGGCGATCACCCGCCGCTATCAGTGGGCAGACACCGCTCGGGCATCCTGGCGGGTCATCCGGGCGGTCGCCCGTGCCTGAACCGCCGGGTCGGGCAGCTCGCCCGTCGGGACGATCGTGGCGCTGGACGACGCGCTTCACCAGCCGCTCTCGATCCGAGCGGGCGCGGCTCTTCATGACCACCATGGCGCCGATCGCGCAGGACCGCGTCCTGGATGTCGGCGTTGACGACGGCGACTGGCGCGCCAGCAACTTCCTCGAAGCCACGTATCCATGGCCCGACCGGATCACTGCCGTCGCGCCATCGGCGATGCCCGGCTTCCAGGCGCGCTTCCCGGCGGTGAGTTTCGTGGTCGGCGACGGCCGCGCGCTGCCGTTCGCGGACCGGTCCTTCGAGATCGGCTTCTCCAACGCGGTGATCGAGCACGTCGGCGGCCGCGAGGATCAGCGTCGCCTTGTCGCCGAGATGCTCCGCACCTGCCGCCGCGTCTTCATCTGCACGCCCAACGCCGGGTTCCCGATCGACCCGCACACGCTGCTGCCGTTCGTCCATTGGCTGCCGCGCGGCCTGCGCCATCCGATCCTCAGGGCCACCGGCAACGGTCGATGGGCGAGCGTTTCGACGCTGGAGCCGCTGACGGCCGGCCATCTGCTGGCGCTCTTCCCGGCCGCGAGCCGACCCCGGCTCATCCGTCAGCGCGCGGCGGGCCTCGCGACCGTGCTCATCGTGGTGGCGGGCTTACCCTGACCGAAGCGGCGGCCGCTGACTGCTCGCGTGCCCGGGAGCGGTTCGGGCCGACCGAGCAGGAAGCCCTGACCGATGTGCACGCCGAGTTCGCTGAGCGTCTCGAGCTCCGCCACGTCCTCGATGCCCTCGGCGATGACCTCGCAGCCGACCCGCCCTGCGAAGTGGCTCAGGCCCGCGATCATCGCCTGGCGTGACAACTCGCGGTCCACGTGGCGGACGAGACTGATGTCGAGCTTCAGGAAACGCGGCGTGAGTTCGGTCAGGTGGCGAAGGCTGGCGAAGCCGGCCCCGGCGTCATCGACGGCCAGGCTGACCAGCGGGCCGAACCCGGCCACGGCATCTCGCACGCCCTGATAGTCGTCGATGGCAGCGTGCTCCGTGACCTCGATGACGATGCGGCGGGAACGGCCGGTGATGAGCTCGGCGAGTGCCGGCGAGTGCTGGATCACATCGGGCGACGCGTTCAGGTTCAGCCACAGGTCCGGCGAGAGCGATGCCGCCGCGTCCAGCGCTGCGGAGAGGCACGCCACCTCGAGTTCTGCGCCGAGTCCGACGGTGTGCGCATCGGCGATCATGCGGTCGGGCGGCGTGCCGTCCGCGAATCGGGTCAGCGCCTCGTAGCCCACCCGTTCCCCGCCCTGAAGCGTCACGATGGGCTGGAAGACGGGGTGGTAGCCGTGTTCGGTCAGAACGCGCTGGATGCGCGCCCGGAGCTGCGTATCCCGGCGACCTCCCTCGAGCTGGCCGATGACCAGCGCGCCAGCGGCGACGGCGAACTCACCGACCGCCGGCAGGTGGTCGATGAGATGCCGGGCATAGTCTTCATCGAGCGTTCCGGCGGCCACCAATCCGAGCAGGCGGTCGGCATCCCGGATGGGCGCATAGGCCATCGCCTGGATGCCGACATCGGACATCGCCTTGCCATAGGCGCCGTCGACGGTTCGGAGGTGCCAGTCCTGCGCCCACGGTCCCTGGGTTGCTCGCTCGTACAGGTAGGCGGCCCGCCCTGCGGGGAGCGGACGGCCCGGCACCATCGGCAGCCCGGCCGGTCCCCGCGCGGCGATGGTCACCGCGCGCCTGGGACCCTCGAAACTGACCAGCGTCGCGACGTCGATGCCGGGCAGGCCGAGCAACGCGTCGCAGATATCGGCCGCCGTCTCTGCGGCGTTCGGGCCGCGCTTCAGACGGGATAGGGCGGCAGCCACCCCGGCGCGTTCGCGGAACTCGCGGGCCAAGCTGGCTTCGGCGGCTCGCAGAGCGGTGACGTCGCGCTTGACCGCCACGTATCCGGTCACCTCGCCACCGGGCGCGCGGAGCGGCGAGATGGTCGCCTCCTCTTCGTACAGCGCGCCGTCCTTGCGCCGGTTGACGAGCGTGCCGCTCCAACTCTGGCCGCGCACGAGGCGCCGCCACAGCGCCCGATAGAACGCCGCCGACTGCCGACCGCTCTTGAGGATGCGCGGGTTCTGGCCCACTGCCTCGTCGCGTCGAAAGCCGGACGCTCGCTCGAACGCCGGGTTGACATATTGGATCGTGCCGGTCAGGTCGACGATCATCACCGAATCGGAGGTCTGTTCGACGGCCGTGGCGAGTTGTCGATCCTCGGTCTCGAGCCGGCGAAGCTTGGTGACGTCGGTGAAGAACGCGACGTTGCAGGCCGACCCATCGACCATCGCCCGGTTCGAGCGGATGTCGGCCAGCAGGACGGTACCGTCCTTGCGCACGCAGCGCACCGAATCGGATTCCCTCAGGCGACCGTCCTCGACCGTTTCGAAGCGACCGAGGACATCGGCAAGGTCACTCGCCAGATGGATATCGCGGACCGTCAAGGCGAGCAGCTCGTCGCGCTCATAGCCGAGCATCGCGCACGCCGCCGGGTTGACCCACCGGAACCGTCCCGTGTCGAGGTCGGCGATGAGGATGGCTTCGGCCGTGCCCTCGAAGATGGCTGCATACCGGAGTTCGGACCGGATGAGCGCCTCCTGGGCGGCTCGCTGATCAGTGATGTCGGCGATGGTGCCGAGCATGCGCACGGGGCGGCCCGTGTCATCCAGGTCGAGGACGCCGCGACCGTGGACCCAGCGTTCCTCGCCAGTGTCGGCGCGCGCGATGCGGTACTCCCGATCGAACGCCTGGACGCGCCCCACGACCTCCTCGGCGAAGTAGGCGACCATCATCTCGCGGTCAGCGGGATGGATGAGCGAAGCCCAGCCGTCGACCGAACGGTCGAAGCCCGCGTCGATACCGAAGATGGTGTCGAGGACCTTGGAGCTGGTCCAGCTCCCAGCCACCAGATCGACCGAGTACGAACCGACCCGCGAGACCGACTCGACCTGGTCGAGCAGGCGATCGGACGACGGCCGGCGCGCAGGTCGACGCACGACGTGGGGGCCGGCACTAGCCGCAGGATGCGCCATGGCGACCCTCGCTTCCTTCCTCGGAGGCGCGACCGTCCGGTGCGCATCGACCAAGATGTTCTGATGAGTGCATGAGCGTAGCAGTCGACCGGAACGAGTCTATCGCTGGAATCACCCGTACGTCCTGTAGGTTCTCCCTACAGGTCCGCCGATCGGACGTCGGTCGGGCGAGGGATGACGGCGCGGAAGACCGTCCCGTGGCTGTCTGAAGCGACCGAGATCGAGCCACCGTGGGCCTCCATCAGCCCGCGGGCGATGGCGAGACCGAGCCCGGAGCCGCGTGACCCGGCGCCCTTGACGAAGCGATCGAACACGTGCGGCAGGAGCGCCGCATCGATGCCCGGTCCCGTGTCACGGACGGTGAGCGTGACCGCGGCCGGCGTGCTCGATCCACCGATGGCGACCGTGCCCCCTCGCGGCGTGTGTCGCAGCGCGTTGGCGACGAGGTTCGAGAGGACCTCGCGGATGCGCACGGGGTCGATGTCCAGGATGGGCAGGTCGCCCTCGACCTCGGTGGTCAGCTGGATGCCGCCGGCTTCGGCGGTCGTGGTGAAGGCGCGGATGACCTCGCCGATCAGTACGTCCGGATCGGTCGGTTCGGGGTGGAGCGTCAGCGTCCCGGCCTCGGACAGGGCAACGGTCCGGAGGTCGTCGATGAGCCGCTCCATGACTCGCGTCTCGTCGAGGATCGGCGCGAGATGCGCCTCGTCGGCCGCGTAGACGCCGTCGATGATGGCCTCGAGATTGCCCTTGATGACGGAGAGCGGCGTGCGCAGTTCGTGGCTGACGTCGGCGAGCAGGGTCCGGCGCTGCAGCTCGTCGGCCTCGAGTCGCGCGACCATCGTGTCGAAGCCGCGGCCGAGTTCCTGGACGGGCGCCATCCGAGAGCGGGTCTGCCCGAGCCGAGCGGTGTAATCGCCGTCCTGGACGCGTCGCGTGGCGGTCAGCAGCCGATCCAGGTCGGCGGCGGCGCGAAAGAGTCCGCGCATCAGCGTTGTGACGATGCCGATGACCGTCAGCAGCACGATGACGACGGGGATCGGTCCCAGGCGGGAAAGCAACGTGGCGGTCGCGGCCACGACCGATGCCACGACCACGAGAACGATCAGGAAGAAGACCAATGAGAAACGGCGGCGGCCTCGGGCCGGGCCGGCTGGACCACCGGGCCGCTGCCCATGTCGAGCTCGGCGGCGCATCTCGCGACCGTAAGGCCGGCTCGGCCATTGCGGACCGCCGTCGCTGCGCGTCGATCGGCCGGGTCCGCTCACGATCCGCTCTCGCGGTCATCCGCGAAGCGGTAGCCGACGCCATACACCGTCAGCACGTAGCGCGGCTGGCGCGGATCAGGCTCGAGCTTTCGGCGCAGGTTCTTGATGTGGGAATCGATGGCCCGCTCGTAGGACTCGAAGGCGACGCCGCGCAGGACGTCGAGGAGTTGCGACCGGGTGAAGATGCGGCCCGGACTCGCCGCCAGAGCGGCCAGCAGCCCGAATTCGGTCGCGGTCAGATCGATCGGCCGCCCGCCCACCTCGGCGCGCATGCGGGGCACGTCCAGGACGAGGTCCGAGGCTCGGATCGTGTCGCCAGGTTGAGCCGCTCGTTCCGTCCGCCGCAGCACGGCCTTGACGCGTGCCACCAACTCGCGTGGCGAGAACGGTTTGGTCAGGTAGTCGTCGGCACCCAATTCGAGCCCGAGCAGCTTGTCGAGTTCATCGTCGCGAGCGGTCAGCATCACAATCGGGATGGCCGAGTCTCGCCGGAGTTCCCGCGTCACCTCCAGGCCATCGAGGCCGGGCAGGCCGAGATCGAGCACGACCAGATCGGGGCGCCGCCGACGCACGATCTCGATCGCCGCCGCGCCTTCGGATGCCGTCAGGACGTCGAAGCCCGCGTGCTCCAGATAGTCGCGCGCGAGCTGGACGATCTTGGGTTCATCGTCGACGACGAGGACGGTTCGCATCGGAGGCATCGTAGCCGCGCCAGACGGGTGGAGGCGCCTTCGGGGTTCGTCCCGAAGGCGCCTTCGCAGGTTCAGCTGGGTCGGTCGGTCGGCGCGGGACCAGCTGCATCGGTCGGCTTGGGAGGCTCGCCGTGGGCTCGCCGGTGCCAGTCATCGAACGTCTCGTGGGAGCCCGTCTCCCAGCGA
The DNA here is from genome assembly GCA_003169735.1 of Chloroflexota bacterium. Taxonomy (GTDB): domain Bacteria; phylum Chloroflexota; class Limnocylindria; order Limnocylindrales; family CSP1-4; genus Palsa-1032. Next base: position 17,347 of record PNAP01000086.1, read on the forward strand.
GCCCGGTAGGCCTCGCGCATGCCCGGTCCCCATCCGTGATGGCCGCGCCGGCCGAAGCCGAAGACGACCGCGCGGATGAGCGCGAAGACGATGAACAGGAAGAAGAGCGTGCCGAGGAAGCCCAGGAAACCGAAGCCGGCACCGAACAGGTGCCAGCCGAAGCCATAGCCGGCGGCCGGCACGACGACGGTCGTGCCCGATGCGGTGGTGGTGGCGGCGGCTGAGAGGCCGGCCTGATAGGAAGTGTCGGCGATCAGGCTGCCGCCGACGACGAGGACGACGAGCAGCAGGATGGCGGGGACGATGCGGCGCATGTGCGCGGACTCCTTGTGCGGTGGGACTCGGGGTGGGTCCCGTGTCTCTACGGTCGCGCCGCGATGTGGAGCCGGTATGGAGGCCGCGTGGCGGTCTCGCGATGACCTACGAGCTGGTCGTGACGACCGGTGAGGTTCCCAGAACGGCCCCGGAGGCATCGCGCGCACGGACGGCCACGGCGCCGGGAGTGCTGGGGATGGCGATGGCCGTCTCGAAACCGGTCCGCGGCGTGGTCGCAAGCGGCGTCATGGTGTCGGCATCGCGACCGCCGAGCAACTCCCACGTGGTCACCTCGGTGGCGCCGTTCCAGCTCACATACGCGGTCACCGAGCCGGGCTGCCTGAGGTCGAGGGCGATCGCCGGGTCGTCCGCCGGGTGGCCGACCCAGGGGAAGCGCAGGGCGCGGTACGACGAGCCGCCGGCCGCCAGTTGGGCATCGAAGACGAGCGAACCGCGGGCATCGAATTCGGAGACGTTGGGCTGGCTGCCCCATCCGACCACCATGTCGCCGTTGGGCAGGATCTGGCAACTGCCCTGTGAGATCGATCGGATGCCGCCGGGATGCGGATAGGCCCGCACGAGGCTGGCCGTCATCCCGGTCTCATCGACATCGAGGACAAGGCCTCGCGATTGGTTGGGGGCGAGGTCGTCATCGAAGAGGGACAGCGTGCCGTCAGCCTCACGGCGCGCGTCGTGCTGCCACGAGAACGCCGCGTCCGCTGCCACGGCGATGTCCGTCTTCCTGCCACCGAGGCGCCACATCACCTGGCCACTGGTTCGATCGATCTTGTAGATGGTCGATGTGTGGCGGGCCGACAAGAGCAGGTTGCCATCGGTATCGAGATCGACCGAGTTGAGGTGCAGGTAGTCGAACGCCTGGCCGGCGTTCTTCGGGTATGGCTCATACGACTCGCCGACGTCGATGTGATCGAGGCTGTGCCACTCGAACAGCACGTTCCTCGTGGCCACGTCGATCTCCTGGACGATTCCTTCCCAGACGGTCGTGACCTCGTACGGCGACGCGTTTGGCGAGAGGTTCGACGAGAGGCTGGCACCCGGCGCCGGGCTCGGCGTCGGTGGCGGCGCGACGATGATCGGCGCGGCGAGCGGGACAGCCCGGCCGGCGATGATGTATGCCGTGCCGATCGGTGTCAGCAGGAACTCGTGCAGGTCGCCATCGAAACCGTTGCCTGCGCCGAAGCGGGCGATCTCGGTGTAGGTCGCGTCGGCGATGACGAACTGGCCGGCGCCGAGACCGACGCTCGAGACGGTGCCCTCCCACCAGATGAGGACCGGTACGTCGTGGAAGGTGCTGGCCTGGAATGCCTCGACCCTGGTCGTGCCTTTGGGCGGGTGCATCCAGACGGGCGATCCCCGATCGTCATAGATCGCGGCGCCATCGCTCGTGGCCCCGAACGTCGGGGCCAGGAACAGGTATCCCGGCGCGGCGTGGGCGGCCGGGACGGTCACCGTCAGGGGCGGCGTGACAAGGTCGCCACGCGAGCGGTAGAGCGTGCTCGGGGCCGGTGAACTCGTCGGCGAGGGCCGCGCCGACGTGGATGCGTGCCCCGAATCGAGCGCCGCCGAGTCGCTCGAGCCGTTGTCCGGAGCCGCGCGCGGGACGAGGATCTCGTCGGCGACGGCACCGAGCGCGAACATGCCGATGGCGCCCGTGGCCATCTGGAGGAAGCGCCGCCGGGTCCATGAGGCAGGCACGTCGCGCACGTTAGCATCGGTTCGGTTTGCGCGATGTCCACGGGGACGGCGCCGGGTCCGGTCCGGACGCTATCCGGTAACGAGTCGACCGATGAGCACGCCGACGACCGCAGCCACGCCCGCGATGGCGAGGGTCTGGACGGTCATGCGCAGCACGCTCCGATGGGCGATGCGGGCCCGCGCGACACCCAGCGCCGTCAACAGGGTGGCCGTCAGAACGAGTGAGATGACGCGCGCGGGCTCGATGGGGAAGATCGCGAACGGGATGACCGGAGTGGCCGCGGCCGCAAGATCCGCCGCGAACATCCAGAGGGCATGGACGACCGCCGAGTCCGGTTCGCCGCGACCGATCCCCAGCTCGAAGGCCGCGACGTAGGCGAGCATCGCATCGGGGTTCCGGGCGAGGGCCGCCGTGACGGTCGCGGCCTCGTCCGGTGTGAAGCCGGCCGCCTCGAGTCGCATGGAGATGCGGCGCTCATGGGCCGCGGGATCGAGCGGCAATCGCGCCCGAGCGCGGGCGATGAGCGCGTTGGCGCGGTCGCGCGTGGAAGTGACATCGAGATAGGTGCCGGCCATCATCGAGACCGCGCCTGCCGCGGCGCCGGTCGCGCCGGCAAGCAGCACGATGCGGCTGTCATTCGTGCTCGCGGCGACACCGAAGACGAGCCCGGCGATGGAGACCGCGCCATCCTCCATGCCGAACGCGACATCACCGATGGACGTATGCAGGGATCGCCTGATGGCTCGGATAGCGGAGCGAAGGTCGATCCTTGACGTTGGATCCGGGCTCGATCCGCCGCGCGACCTCAGGGGAGCGCCTCGAGGATGGCCGCGGCATCGGCGACGGGTGCGGTGTCGATGTCGAACAACGTATCGCCGGTCTCGTAGTAGTAGGTGGAGTCGTCGCCGTCGCCCACCGAGATCGACACGGTCTTGCCACCGACGGTACCGGTCGTCAGTTCGCTGCTGGCGGGCACGCCGATCATCGCGCCGACGAGGTCATTGGTGAGCAGCGTGCCGACATCCTGCCCAGGCGTGCGGATGGCCGTGACGGACACGGTATCGCCGCCGACGGTGACATCGAAACTTCCGATGCTGGCCGTGGTCAGGTCAAAACCGAGGATCGATCCTTCGTCGCGCAACGAATCGACCCCATCCTGGCCCTCGGACTCACACAAGGCGGAGATCCACGGTATCGCCACCGCGTCAGTGATCGGCTGGCCCGCCACCGATGTCGGGTATTCGCCGAGAAGGACGGCGTCGACCGGGAGGTCGGGCGGCGGGAAGGACGCACTCGGGTCGAAGGAAGGGATGGCAGTGCAGTCGTCGCCCACCAGGCCTGTCGGCGGCGGATTCGTGGCCCCGGACGAAGGGGTGGCTGACGGCGGAGGGGCGGACGGCGACGGCGATGGTCGTGAGGACGGCGAGAGCGACGGCGGTAGTGATGGCCGCGGCGCCAGCGTCGGGCCGGTAGTCGCGGTGGGGACTCCACTTGCACCGCCGACCGCCGACGGCACCGGGCTGCGGACGCTCGATACCGTGATGCAGCCGACGACGAGGAGACCGCTCAGCATGCAAGCCGCCTGGGCACGACGGTTCATGAGCGCGGAGTCTAGCAAGCGAGCGCCCAGCGGTACGCCGCGACGGTCGCTTCGGCCGAGGCCGCCCAGGTGAAGCGGGCGGCGTGGATCGGGCCTGCGGATGACAGACGTTCGCGCAGTGGCTCATCCGTGGCCGCGCGGGCAAGCGTGTCGGCGATGGCGGCGGTGTCGGTCGGGTCCACGAGCAGAGCGGCATCTCCGGCAGCTTCGGGGACGGACGTCGTGGAGCTCGCCACGACGACGGCGCCACTGGCCAGCGCTTCCAGCACCGGCAATCCGAAGCCCTCGTAGAGCGACGGATAGGCGACCACCCGCGCCGCTCGATAGAGCGCGGCGAGCACCTCGTCCGAGACGTAGCCGAGCCGCCGCACCCACGCTCCGCCGTCCGCCTCGGCGATCGCGGCGTCGACCTCCCCGATCCGCCAGCCATCGGCTCCGGCCAGGACGAGCGACAGGTCCCCGGCGCCGCGCCTGCGCGCTTCGGCCACGGCGCGGATCAGTCGCGGCATGTTCTTGCGCGGATGCAGGCCGCCGACGGCGAGGACGAACGTCGGTGGCAGCACCAGGGCGCGCAGCGCTTCGGCCGCACCCGGGGCGAGCGGCCCTGACCACACGCTGCTCACGCCAGGCGGCGCCACGTGGACGCGCGACGGATCCACGCCGTATCGCGCGACCAGCCGGTCACGGGTGAACCGCGAGAGGACGAGGATCACGGCCGATCGTCGGACCGCGTGCCGGACCGTCAGGCGCAGGCGCATCCGCATCGGTCCCGGAAAGGCGTCTGGCAGATCCTCGAACGAAAGGTCGTGGATGGCCGTCGCCACCGGTGTCCGCGAGTAGGGCGGGCGCACGTACTGCACGTGGAGCAGATCAGCACCATCGCGCCACGCCCGATACGGCAGCTCCACCGCGATGCGGACCTGCGGCCAGGGAAAGCGGAGCTCCCGGAGCGGCGGCGCCGCGCTCGTCGGCGCCGCGCTCGTCGGCGCCGCGCTCGTCGCCGGCCACCTCGCGCCGCGATCCACGTACGCCAGCAGGTCGACATCGGGGCGCGCCGCGAGCGCCGACGCGAGGTCCGCGGCATACCGCTCGTTGCCCGTCCGGCGGCGGCCGATGACGTGCGCGTCGAAGGCGACGCGGATGCGGTCACCAGCCTCTACCATCGGGCCGATGATACGGGGACGGCCGACCGCGCCACCCGGCGGCGCGCTGAGCGTCGCCATCCTGGGCATGCGCGGCATCCCGGCTCGCTACGGCGGCTTCGAGACCTTCGCCGAGGAACTGAGCGTGCGCCTCGCCCAACGCGGCCACCGCATCACGGTCTATGGCCGCGATCGATGGGTCCCCAAGGGGATGAAGCGGTACCGCGGCGTGACCATCGTGCGACTGCCGGCGCCCAGGTCGAAGTACCTCGAGACGGTCGTCCACACGCTCTTCTCGGCGTTCCACGCCATGCCCCGGCGCTACGACATCATCTACATCTGCAACTCGGCCAATCTGCCCGCGGCGACGCTGCTTCGGGCGTTTGGGCGACGCGTCGTGTTGAACGTCGATGGCCTCGAGTGGCAGCGCTCGAAGTGGGGCCCGCTCGGCAAGGCCTATTACCGCGCCTGCGCGTGGCTCGCGGCCCGCATGCCCATCGAGATCGTCACCGATGCGCGCGTCATCCAGGATTACTACCGGTCGACGTACGGCCGCGAGACCCACTTCTTTCCCTATGGAACGGACCTCGAGCCACTCGCCGACGACGGCACACTGGCGCGGCTCGGGCTCGAGCCCGGGCGATACGTCCTCTACGTCAGCCGACTCGAGCCGGAGAACAACGCCCACGTGGTCATCGAGGCGTATGCGGATGTGCGCACCGAGCTGACCCTTGCGGTCGTCGGTGACGCACCGTACGCGGACGACTACATCGGCCGGATCAAGGAGACGGATGATCCACGGGTCCGATTCACCGGCGCGGTCTACGGCGACGGGTACCGCGTCCTGCGATCGCATGCGGCTGCCTACGTCCAGGCGACCGAAGTTGGCGGCACGCATCCGGCGCTGGTCGAGGCGATGGGCTACGGCAATGCCATCATCGCCAACGACGTGCCCGAGCATCGCGAGGTGCTGGGCGATGCCGGGCTCTTCTACCGGAGCGTGCCGGAACTGAGCGAAGCGCTGCAGTGCGTCCTCGACGACCTCGACCTCGCCGGGTCGCTTCGCGCGCGTGCTGCAGCTCGGGCGCGTTCGCGCTTCGGGTGGGAGATGGTGACCGACCGCTACGAAACCTGGTTCCGGGAGCTGGCGCGATGACCGAGCCGCGAATCCCGTTCCTCCTGACCATCGACGCGGAGCCCGATCCGGCCGAGATCGAGCGGCACACCACCGAACCGTGGGTCGGATTCGAACGATGCATCGAGATCGTCGAGCGACTGCGGCCGACCCTCGAGCGCGCCACCGGCCGGCCGGCACACTTCACCTGGGCGCTGCGCATCGACGACCAGGTCGCCGAGGCCTACGGATCGATGACCTGGGTGGTCGATCGCTATGGCACGAACCTTGAGGCGTTGCGCGCGAAGGGCGATGCCCTGGGCATCCATCCCCACGCCTGGCGGTGGAGCGACGACCTCGGTCGCTGGTTCCAGGATCACGCCGACGGCGATTGGGTCGAGGGCACCATCCGCCGCTCGGCGGCAGCGTTCGAGGCGACGCTCGGGCCGTGCCGCATCCACCGCTACGGAAGCCACTACCTCGATGCGCGCATCGTCGGCGTGCTGCGCGAGATCGGCATCGCCGTCGACCTCACGCCGGAGCCGGGTTCGGCCGCCACGAAGTCACTCGGTGCCGAGCTGACGACCGGGCTCATCCCCGATCAGCAGGCGGCACCGGATCGCATCTATCACCCGGACCCGGCCGATCCTTTCGCAGCCCTCCCCGAACGGGATGGCACGGCACCAACCGGACCGGGCGGACCGGACGACCTGTGGATCATCCCCAACACGTCCTTCGACCCTGCCTCGCTGATGCCGGCGTGGCGGCGCGTGGCGCGCCGCGTCCGGTACCCGGGCCGCTCCCCGGTCCGACCCATCCACCTCTACTCGGGGCTGGCCGGCGACCGATACTGGCGCGTCGTCGGCGACCACGCCCGCTCGCTGGAGCGGCCGTTCCTCTCCTTCTCGTTGCGCAGCGACGCACCGCTGCGGGCGTACTGGCCCGCCGTCCAGGAGAAGCTCGACGGGCTGCTGCGCGACCCGCTCCTGCCCCAGCTCGTCTTCGCCACCCCCGCCGAGACCATCGAACAGCTCGACGGCTCCTGAGGCCATGCGCCTGGGCATCGCCGACGAGGGCTGGGTCGGCTTCGAGCGAGACGTCGCGCTGGGCGTGGCAGCGTCGGCGAGGGCATCGGGCTGGGAGACGCGCACCGTCGCCACGGCTGCCGACGAAGCTCGGGTCGACGTCGTCCTCGCCATCGGCAACCTCGGTATCTACCCCGACCTGGTCCGGCGGCACGCTTCCGCGCGCCGGATCCTGTGGCACATGGAAGTGCTGTCGATCCCGCCGGTCGACCCGACCGCGATCTACCGACTGCACCGCCGCGTCCCGACCGGCCGCCTCCTCGACGGAGCCGCCCGCGCCTTGCCCCCGTTCGGGCGCAGCGGCGTCTTCGCGCGGTGGCGCGAGGAAGCTGCCATCGAGCGCGAGACCGGCGCGAACCTGCGTGGACTCCAGGCATCGCGCCGAGCCTTCGATCGCATCGTCGTCGACTCGAACGATCGCGCCTGGGGCGCGAGAGCGGCCGGCATCGATGTCGACGTCCTACCGGTCGGGTATCACGAGGCGTATGCAGGGCCTCTCGCGTCGCTCGGCGATGCCGAGCGTGACATCGAGGTGCTGCTGCTCGGAAGCCTGCCCGGGCGATATGGGCGCCGGCAGCGGGTGCTGCCGTTGGTCGAAGCCGGTCTGGCGGAGCGCGGCGTGACAGTGACGCGCCTCACGACCGCGCTGATGGGGCCGCCGCGTCGGGCCATCCTCGACCGGACCCGCGTCGTGGTCGACATCCACCGCGTGCCGGGCAACCACCCGATGCTGCGCTTCATCCTCGCGACCGCCGCCGGCGCCGCCCTCGTCGCCGAGCCGCTGCGAGATCCGAGCCCACTCGTGGCCGGCGTCCACTATCTCGAAGCGCCGACGGGCGAATTGCCCACCGTCATCGCCGAGCTGCTGGCCGACGAACCGGCGCGCCGCCGGCTGGTGACCGCCTCGCAGGCGCTCATCGCCGGCCCTGCTCATATGGACCGCATCCAGCCCCGCTTGACGGCTACCATCGTCGACACATGAAGGGGCTCATCCTCGCCGGCGGCAATGCGACGCGGCTCGATCCGCTGACACGCGTCACGAACAAGCACCTGTTGCCCATCTACGACCGCCCCATGATCCACTACCCGATCGCGACGTTGCGGGGTATGGGCATCAGGGAAGTGATGGTCATCCTCGGCGGCAAGAGCATCGGCGACATCGTCGAACTGCTCGCTGACGGCGAGGAGTTCGGGCTTGATCTGACCTATCGATACCAGCGCGGCGCGCTCGGCATCGCGCACGCCATCGGTCTCGCGCGCGACTTCGTCGGTGACGACTGTTTCGCTGTCGTGCTCGGCGACAACGTCCTTCGCGGCGCGCCGCTGCGCGACGTGGCAGAGGACTTCGACAAGAGCCCCGAAGGGGCCGGGACGCTCCTCTACCAGGTCCCTGATCCGGAGCGTTTCGGCGTCGCCGAGTTCGATGCCGGCGGCACGCTCGTCGGCTTCGAGGAGAAACCCGAGCATCCGAAGAGCGACCTGATCCCCATCGGCGTCTACTTCCTGCGCTCTGACGTATTCGGCGTCATCGATCGACTGCGCCCTTCTGCGCGCGGCGAACTCGAGATCACCGACGTACTCAACCACTACCTGGCGCGCGGCGGCCTGTTCTGGCGACGGTACGAGGGGCACTGGTCCGATGCAGGCACCATCGAGTCCCTGCTTGGAGCGGGCCGCCTGGCGGCTGAGGCATCTACGGACCCGAAGGGGCGCCCGACCGGCTGACGGTCGGGCGGTCGCTACCATTCGCTCGGTGTTGGCCATCACGGGGGCGACCGGTCGTCTCGGCTCGGCTCTCCGTCGCGCCCTGGCGGAGCAGGGCGTCGAGACACTGGCATGGTCGCGGCCCATGTTCGATCTCGATGCCCCTGGCCGAGCAGCCGAGCTCATCAGAGCCTCTCGGCCCGATGTCATCCTGCACGCGGCTGCGTGGACCGACGTCGACGGATGTGCACGCGAGCCGGACCTTGCGATGCGGCGAAACGGGACCTCGGTCGCAGTGCTGGCACAGGCGGCCGCCGAATCAGGGAGCCGCCTCCTTCTCGTCTCGACCAACGAGGTCTTCGATGGGCGGCGAGATGACGGGCGTGGCTACCGGGAAGGGGACCCGACACGGCCGATCAACGCCTACGGCCGAAGCAAGCTTGCCGGCGAGGATGCCGCGCGGGAGGCGTTCGAGCGAGCGGGTCGTCCAGAGGCACTGTGGATCGTGCGGACGGCGTGGCTCTTCGGGCCGCCCGGAAACGACTTCCCGAGCCGGATCGTCGCCGCCGCGCGGCGCCTTCCGGACGCTGAGCCACTGCCGGTGGTCGCCGACGAGACGGGGTCACCGACGTACACCCGGGATCTCGCAGCCGCGATCCTGACCCTCGTCGCAGAGGCTCCCGGTGGCCTGTACCACCTGGTCAACGCCGGGAGCGCGACGCGCCGGGAGTGGGCCGATGCCGTGCTCGCCCGATGCGCGCCTGGTCGTGTCACGCGACCGATCACCCAGGCTGACCACCCGAGGCCGTCCTCAGCGCCGCGGTGGGCAGTGCTGGACGCCTCGACGAGCGCCAAGCTCGGGATCGTCGTCCGCCCCTGGCAGGAGGCGCTTGCCGCTTACCTCGAGCTCGGCTGCCCCTGATCGGTCGCCGCGTCCCGTCGCAGCCGGTCCAGCAACCCGCGCAGAGACGGATTCGCCTGATCCCGATCGGACAGGATGGGAGATGCATCGGGCCACGGGACGCCTACCTCCGGGTCGTCCCACGCGAAGCCGAGTTCGTCCGTGCCGTCGTATTCGCGCGTCACGAGATAGGCGAGGACGATCTCGGTGCGAGCGTAGAAGCCGTGAGCCACGTACCGAGGGATGAGCAGCTGCGAACCGGGGTGGAGCGTGATCAGCTCGGTCACCGGCGGCGCGTCGCCGTCGATCGCCGGTCGCACGTCGACGAGCGCCACGACGCCATCACCCGAAATGACGGACCACAGGTCCCACTGGCGGCGGTGCAGATGGAGCCCACGCAGGACCCGCGGTTGCGAGCGTGACAGGTTGGCCTGCACGAACGGCTCGCCGGTCAGTGGAGCAGTCCCGGCCGCCCGCCACAGCTCCGTAAAGGATCCGCGAGCATCCGCGACGGCCGTGGCGTCGCGCAGCAGGACCTCGGGCAGCGAGGTGCGGCGCCAATCGGATCGCGGGTCGGCCATGGATCGAAGCCTACCCGATGGCCGGCGCGGTGAAGGTGGCGTCTGACCGCCGACTATGATGGCGCCGTGACCGACACCGAGCCGATGCCGCCCTTGACCATCACGGTCGCCAGCCACGAAGGGTGGCCAGCGCTGCGCAACGCGTATGCGCCGATGCGCGAGCAGGCCGAGCATGCCGGTGTCGAGATCCTGTTCATCGATGCCAGCGAGAACGACCCACCCGATCCCGACGAGCTCGGGCCGGGCGTGCGCTGGATCAAGATGCCGGGCGCGGACATCACCGAGATGCGGATGCGCGGCTATCGCGAGGCGCGCGGACCGATCGTCGCCATGACCGAGGATCACGTCGATGCCGCGCCGGACTGGGTCGAGGCCATCCTTCGAGCGCACGCTGAGCACCCCGACGCGGCGGCCATCGGCGGGACGGTCATCAACGGTTCGACCCGATACCTGGTCGACTGGGCCAGCTTCTACGCCGGCCACTCGCCGTCCATGGCGCCATTGCCGACCGTTCCCGTCCCGTACATCAATGGCGCCAACCTGTCCTACAAGCAAGCGATGCTCATCCCCGTGCTGGATGGTCTCAGCGGCCGCGCCATCGAGACGCTCATCAATGGTGAGCTCTCGCGGCGTGGCCACCCGCTCTACTCCGACCATCGCATCCGGGTCGTGCACCATCAGTCGCGCGGCTACGTCAACACGATGAAGCTCCACTACTACGCCGGCATGAGCTTCGAAGGCACGCGGCGGATGGACCATCCCGAGGACGCGAAACGCCGGGCGGTCCGCGCCGTGCTGTTACCCCTCCCGCGTGTCGCCAAGAGGCTGGTCACCTCGAGGCAGAAGGGCGAGCCGATCGGCCGATTGGCCCTGGTCACGCCATCGCTCCTCGTGCTGGAGACGGCCCAGTGCGCGGGCGAGTTCATCGGTGCTCTCCGCGGGCCGGGTCGGAGCGCCGAGAACCTCCACTGAGTCCCGCGTCGGTGTCGAAGCGGCCCTCCATCTCGGTCTGCATCCCGACCGTGCGCGGCTGGGGTCCGGAACTGCGTGCCGTGTGCGATGCGCTCGCGCCGCAGACCGCCGCCGTCGGCGGCGAGGTATTCGTGCTTGATGGCAGCGGTCGGCCCGAGCCTCCCGATGGCGCCCTGCCGGCAGCCGTCAACTGGCGGTCCGTGCCGCGGACCTCGGTGGCGCGACTGCGGACCGATATCCTCGCGGCCGCCGAGGGCGAGATCGTCGCCATCACCGAGGACCACTGCCGCGCGACCGACGATTGGTGCGCGCTGATGCTCAGCATCCATCGAGAACACCCTGAGATCGACGTGGTCGGCGGCTCGGTGGACAACGACTCGCGCGCGTCGGCGCTCGACTGGGCCGCCTTCTATATCGGCTACGTACCCGACATGCCGCCGTTGCCGATCGACCGTGGGCCCGGCCAGCCCAGGGTCTCGATGATCAACGCGGCCTACAAGCGGCGGGCGCTCGCGCCGAAAGCCGGCCCATCGGTGGCGATGAACGACGCCCGACTCCAGATCTGGCACAGCGAGTCGTACGGCGTACGTGGCACGACCGGCGTGAACTTCCACAGCGGCAGGACCGTCGAGGGGCTGCGCCGGGACGAGGTTCCCGAGCGCCATGTGCTGCGCGCCGTCCGCGCCCTCGCACTGCCCGGACCGCGCGTGGCGCGACGCCTGCTGACCGGCTACCGACGCGGCCAACCGGTCGGCCGCCTGGCACGCAGCGCGCCGTGGATGCTGTGGCTTGCCTGGGTGCAGTCTTTCGGCGAGGCTCTCGGGGCTCTCGATGGCGCAGGCTCCAGCCCGGGGAAGGTCCGATAGGCGGGAGCGGCACCTATACTCGTGCCGTGCAAAGGACCGCCCTCGTCACGGGCATCACCGGACAGGACGGCTCGTACCTCGCTGAGGTCCTGCTGGAGCAGGGCTATCGCGTGGTCGGCATGTCGCGCCGCTCGAGCACCATCACCAACGAACGGATCGCCCACCTCGCCGGCAAGATCGAGCTCGTCCAGGGCGACCTGCTGGACCAGGCTTCGCTGGTCGAAGCGCTCAAGGAAACCCGCCCGGCCGAGGTCTACAACCTGGCCGCTCAGAGCTTCGTGCCCACCTCCTGGAACCAGCCCGTCCTCACCGGCGAGTTCACCGCCCTCGGCGTGACTCGCATCCTGGAAGCGATCCGCCAGGTCGACCCGACGATCCGGTTCTACCAGGCCTCCTCATCCGAGATGTTCGGAAAGGTGACCGAGTCGCCGCAGCACGAGGGCACGGCGTTCCATCCGCGCAGTCCGTACGGCGTGGCCAAGGTGTACGGCCACCTGCTGACGGTCAACTATCGCGAAAGCTACGACCTGTACGCGGCGTCGGGCATCTGCTTCAACCATGAATCGCCGCGCCGTGGCCTCGAATTCGTGACGCGCAAAGTGACCGATGGCGCCGTCCGGGTGAAGCTCGGCCTCGCCAAGGATCTGCGTCTCGGCAATCTCGATGCGCAGCGTGACTGGGGTTTCGCGGGCGACTACGTCCGCGCCATGTGGCTGATGCTCCAGCAGGACCAGCCAGGCGACTATGTCATCGCCACGGGCCAGGCCCACTCGGTCCGTGAGCTGTGCGAGGTGGCGTTCGGCCGGCTGGGCCTCGACTATCGCGATCACGTGACCGTCGATCCCGCGCTCATCCGTCCGGCCGAAGTCGATCACCTGTTGGGCGACGCGACGCGCGCCCGGACCGAACTGGGCTGGGAGCCCAAGGTCGGGTTCGAGCAGCTCGTGACGATGATGGTCGATGCGGACCTGGCACGGCTGGGTGGAGGCCGTCGTGCGGACGATCCGGTGCTCGCCAGCTCGATGTACTCCCGAGCGCCCTGACCCGATGCGGGTCCTCATCACCGGTGCGTCCGGCTTCGTCGGGCGGTGGCTCGCCAAAGCTCTCACCGACGGCGGGCACGCGATCATCGACATCGGCACCGAGGTCGATGTGACCGACCGGGCGGCGATCGGGAAGACGATCTCGGGCGCGGCGCCTGATGCCATCGTCCACCTCGCCGCCGTCGCCTTCGCCCCCGATGCTTCGGCCGACCCCGGTGCCGCGTACTCGGTGGCCATCGGCGGCACGGTCAACGTCCTGGAGGCCGTGCGGACGCTCCCCCGGCCATCGGTCGTGCTCGTCACCGGCTCGTCCGAGGTCTACGGTGAGCCGCATCCCGACGACCTGCCGCTGCGCGAGAGCTCGGCGCTCCGGCCCCGCAGCCCGTATTCGCTCTCCAAGGCCGCCCAGGAATCGGTGGCGCTGGCCTATGCCGCGCGATACGGCCTGTCGATCGTGGTGACGCGCTCCTTCAACCACACCGGGCCCGGCCAGCGGCCCGTCTTCGTGGTCCCGGCGCTCGCGGGGCGGGTCCGCGCCTTCGCGGCGGGCGAGGCCCCGGATATCCCGGTCGGAAACCTGGACGTGCGGCGCGACTTGATGGATGTGCGCGACGTCACCGACGCCTACCGGCGCATCCTTGAAGCCCAGGCCACGGGAGGGGTAGCGGTCGGCGGACTGGTCCTCAACGTCTGTTCCGGCCGATCGGTGGCCATCCGCGACGTGCTTGACGAGTTGTGCCGGCTGGCGGGGGTCGAGCCCGTCATCCGCGTCGACCCTAAGCTGGTCCGTGCCAACGATCCGGCCGAGATCCGCGGCGACGCGACGGCGGTGCAGGCGCTCACGGGCTGGGCCGCCACCACGCCGCTGACGAAAACCCTGGCCGACGTCTGGGCCGCACTCCCCGGGCCGACCACCAGAGGCGCATGAGCGTCACGAGTCGATGGATGTAAGGCGATGATGCCCGAACTGACACCGAAGCTGTCGGTGGTGGTCGTCGTGCATGACATGGCTCGCCAGGCGCCCCGAACACTTCGAGCCCTCTCCGCGGCATATCAGAGAGGAATCGGCGCGGACGAGTACGAGGTCATCGTCGTCGATAACGGCTCGGACCCGCCCCTCGATACAAGTGCGTTCGCCGACTTGCAAGGAACGTTCCGGTTGATCCGGATCGACGATGCCCCGCCATCCCCGGCCTCAGCGATCAACCGCGGTCTGGCGGCCGCCCGGGGCGACGTGATCGGGGTGATGATCGATGGTGCGCGACTCGCCACTCCGGGCCTGGCCCATTTCGCCCTGCACGGCGCGCGACTCCATGAACATGCGGTGGTAGCCACCCTCGGTTGGCACCTCGGCTTCGATGCGTCCCAGCGGCTTGCGATGGAATCCGGCTATGACGAGTCCCGTGAAGACCGCTTGCTGGTCGGCATCGACTGGCCGACGGATGGCTACCGCCTGTTCGAGATCGGGGCACTGGATGGGTCATCGATCGACGGCTGGTTCCGTCCGATCGGCGAGTCCAACGCCCTCTTCATGCGACGTGAGATGTGGGATGCGTTGCATGGAGTCGATGAGCGATTCGACATGCCCGGTGGGGGGTTCCTCAACCTCGATCTCCTGCGGCGCTCGCTTGAACTACCGGATGCCGAGCTGGTTGTGCTCCTGGGTGAAGGCACGTTCCACCAGCTCCACAACGGTATTGCGACCGGCGCGAGCATGGATCAGCTGGCCGTGAGTCTCGCCACGTGGAAGGCGCAGTATCAAGAGATTCGCGGCAGGCCGTGGGCAGCGCCGTCGCCACGTGATCGAACGTATGTCGGCGTTCTTCCCCGCTCGGCCCTCTCGCACTTCGCACGCGCCGCCACGTCGCCGGTGTTCGGAGACGGGCCGCTGGGCACCGAGTTCGATCGCGATACGTGGTCGTTGGCCACTCCTGCACTCCCAGTTTCGGCACGCGACGCAGAACTCGTCAAGCTCGCCCACCGCGAGTTTCGGGAAGGCCGCTACGCGGCAGCGGCCGCGGTAAGTCGCCTCGCTCGGGGCCTTGCGCCGGACGAGCCCGAACCCCAGCGGCTGCTCTCGCTTGCCAGTGCCTGGTTACGCGGCCCGGCATCCGCCGCCGACGGTCCTGCTGAGGTCCACTGTGCGCTTGGAGATGCGTACGGGTTGATCGGTGACCGGGCTGCAGCGGTCACGGAATACAGAGCTGCGCTTGGTCTTGATGGCGCGCTGGTCAGGGCGCACCTCGGCCTGTCGACCATGTTGTTACCGGGGGATGACTACGTAACATGGCTCACGAGGTTGCACGAACTGCTGCGACCGGCCGTCTACCTCGAAGTCGGGGTGGCCAATGGACGAACGCTGGCTTTGGCGCGGCCGCCGACCATCGCGATCGGAGTCGACCCCGTGCCATCCCTGGTCGTGCCGGTAACCGCCGAAACCCACATGTTCGCCGAGCCGAGCGATGAGTTCTTTGCTCAGGAGAAGCTCCACACCCTGCTTGGCGATCGACCGGTTGGCTTGGCCTTCATCGACGGGCTGCACGCTTTCGAGCAGGCACTCCGTGACTTCATCAACCTTGAGTCCTGTAGCGGCGAGAGGTCCGTGATCATATTTCACGACACGCTGCCGCTCGACGAAACGACCCAGCGCAGAGAGCGTGTGACCCAGTTCTGGACCGGGGACATCTGGAAGGTGGTGCTGTGCCTTCGGAGGTACCGTCCCGACCTGGAGATCTTCACCATCGCTACTCCGCCGTCTGGGCTGACCGTCGTTTGCAACCTAGACCGAGGATCATCGGCACTGCGCGACGGCTATGACCTTGCAGTGGGACAGTACATGAATGCCCCATTCTCGACCATCGCCGCAGCCATGGAGGCGGATCTGAGCATCGTCCCAAACGACTGGGACCTGGTGGTGGCACGGCTCCGCGCACGAGGGCTGGCGTGATCTGCCTTCGCCACGATCAGGCTCGGTCATGACTGATCCGGAGCCTTCCGCGCCGGTCCCCGCTCCGCTCGGGGTGGACGGACGGACCTTCACCTCTGCCCTGCCTTGGGCTGTCCTTGACGGTCTCCAGGCCGGCACGATGAAGAGCGTCTACCGGGGCGTGCCCTGCTTCAAAAGTCCCTTGGACCTGGCGCTCTACCTGCAGCTTCTGTCACGCCAGAGACCGCGCACGGTGATCGAGATCGGCACGAAGTTCGGGGGTAGTGCCCTTTGGTTCGCGGACATGCTCACTGCTGACCGCGGACCGGGAGTTCGCGTCCTCTCTGTGGACATCCTGATGCAGGCAAGCTTCCGGGACGACCGCATCACATTCATGGAGGGTGACGCCGCAAAGCTCGGGGCGACCCTGCGTCCCGAACTACTGGCAGGCCTTCCCAAGCCATGGCTCGTCGTAGAGGACAGCAGTCACCGATTCGAGGATGCGGCCGCCGTGCTCGACTTCTTCCATCCGCATCTCTCGGCAGGCGACTACATCGTCGTGGAGGACGGGATCCTCGACCAGTTCGAGGATCCGTTGTACCTGCGCTACGCGAATGGACCCAATCGTGCGGTCGAACGTTTCCTGAAGAGCCACCCCGGCTCTTACTCGGTCGATACCGACCTTTGTGATCACTTCGGACGGAATGCCACCTGGAGCCCCAATGGCTGGCTGCGGAAGCTTTAGGTGATGTACGGCGGCGTGCCGCACCAAGAGAGACGCGAGGTGCAACACCACCTGATCATTTCAGGAACGGGTCGCTCGGGTACGACGTTCCTTATGCAGCTGATGACCGCACTCGGGATGGACACCGGGTTCGCCGATCCATGGGATGACCGTTTTGCAAACTGCGACGCGGGGATGGAGTTCGACTTCCTCGGGCCATGGAATCACTACCTGGTCAAGAGCCCTCGGCTGTGTGATTACCTTGACGAGGCAATCTCTACACGACATATCGTCGTCGATCACGCGATCATTCCGGTGCGAAATCTTCATGCGGCGGCACAGAGTCGACGTGATGTCGAGGAGCGGAGTGATCGGAGAGAGCCATCCGGAGTGATCGCTGGAGGCCTCTGGCTCACCTCGGATCCCGGAGACCAAGAACGAGTCCTGGAGCGCCAGATCTACAGCTTACTGTCGGCGCTCGCCAAGCACGATATCCCGACGACCCTCCTCTGGTTTCCCAGGTTGGTTCGGGACCTTCCATATCTCTACTCGCGACTTCATCCAATCCTCGACGGTGTCACCTACGATGCCTTTGCGGCAGCTTTTCTCTCCGTTTCCCGACCCGAGTTGGTCCACGACTTCACGAGCTCCCCAGGCGGATAGCAGCGCCGCCGAAAGGTCTCATCATGCTCCGCGGTCTGTCCGACTCAGAGCTTCTGCCAATAGACGGCAGTCCAGTCAACCTCTTGCAGGTCGCCTGTGATTCCGAACTTCGTCCGGTAGTCGGTCACGGCCCTGCGGCATGCTTCTGTGGCTCCGTAGTCGTCGACGATGATGAATCCTCCCGGTGATAGCTTCGGGTACAGCGCGTCCAGCGCGACGTACGTGGATTCGTACATGTCACCGTCGAGCCTCATGAGCGCGAACGGGCCCGCATCCAGCGCGGGCAATGTGTCGCTGAAGTATCCCTCCACAAAGACGACCTGGTCATCCAGCAGGTCGTACCGGTCAAAGTTCGCCTTGACCGTTTCCATCGACACGGCCAAGTCAGCTATTTGATGCAGGGTGCTTCCGGCGTCCTGTGGAAAGACCTCGACGTTGGGAACGGGCAGCCCTTCGAACGAGTCCGCCACGTAGATCTTCCGATCATCGATCTGGTTTGCCGCAAGGACACCACGCATTAGGATGCAGCAGCCGCCCCTCCACACGCCCGTCTCGATGAAATCGCCGGGAACTGACAGGTCTATCGCTCGCTGCGCCAATTCGCGCAAATTCTCGAGCCGCAATAGTCCGACCATCGTGTGAGCGGGTGAATGACGGTCCCGTCCCGGCCGAGCGTCGACGCGGAACAGTCCATCATTCCAAGGGTCGAGCGGCGGCGGACCATAGATCAGGTTCGAAACGGACTTGACCAGCAGGTCCAGATATAGGTCACTCGTGGAGCGGTTCGCGCGCATCAGGAATTGTCCGCTCTTCCTAGCACTCAGCATCTACCAGGTCCCGCGCGAGCTCCGCGAAGGCAGCGTCGCTGACTGGCAGCCTTGCCGTTTCGGGGCTGGCCAGCAGGGGCAAGATGTTGGCGTCGTCGCCGACTCCACCCACTTCCCCGGCTGGCATGTCCAGAGGATCCCTCGTCGCACAGCGCTTGCAGACAGGAGAGTCGTTGTATACCACGGCCACCGAGTCGCCGAGGGCGACGCGTCAGAGGTCGGGATGGCTCCCGGTCGCGGAGGCATACTTGACACGGAGCCCGCGGTACGTCTCGCGTCGGTGCTCAACGCGTGGGATCGGTCAGTCGACGCGGTGGCAGGAGGGGCAGAGTTCCGTGACATCCTTCACTGCCGGTCCCGATCACCACCGGCGCCACTCCGTGGCCCACCCGGGGCGAGTGCTGCTGCACGTCGGAATGCACAGGACCGGCACGACCGCATTTCAGCGGTATGTCGCGGATTGGCGTGCGGAGCTGTTGCTCGAACACGGCATCCTGGTGCATCGCGGCTGCTTCCTCCCGAGCCACCTCGAGGTCCCCGCGCTCGTGATTCGCCAGGATCTGCTTACACCCGATCGCTGGCTGCTCGACGATCACGGGTATGAGATGGGAGCCGACGCCATGCGGCAAGCGATCCGTACGACCGTCGAATCGGACGCTGGCACGGTCCTCTTCTCGACGGAAGGTCTGTCATACATGCGTACTCCGGAAGAGGTCAAGCGTGTCCAGGAACTGCTGGCGCCCCGCGAAGTCACGGCGATCGTCGTGCTGAGGAATAAGGTCGATTACCTGGCCTCGTTTCGGGCGGCACTCCAGCGTATGGGATTCTCGGTCCCGACCCAGGACCCGGACCCGGGTACGGTCGCCTACACGGAGCCCGATTCCTGGCTGGTCGACTACTCAGCCTTGCTGAACGTGCTGCGAGATCTGACCGGACCCCGGCGATTGCACGTCATCGACTACGAACGGGAGGTAGCGGCGACGGGCTCGATCATCCCCGCGCTTGCCGAAGCGATCGGCTTACAGCGTTCCGCGCTTTACCCGGGCTGGGATCGTCGGGACAACGTCACCCCAACCGCATCCGCCACCGGAGACGGGACACCTAGCCTGGACAGTCTTGGAGATGTAGCGACAGTCCCGACCCTGAAGCCCGGATAACGAACGGCGCCGATTCCCCATGCTTGTGGTTCCAAGCGCTCATCGGAGCGAGCAAGATGAGGCCGAGATGACGACCATGTGTCGCTATGTCTCGGGGCTGTTCAGCCTAACGGCTGGTTTCGCCGGCTGTAGGTACCTGCCACCAGACCGCTACGCTGTCGACCTCCTCGAGTGGAGCCTGGATCCCTTCGCGAGCACGAAAATCCGTGACCGCCTGGGCACATGATCTGACTACATGGTAGTCGTCGATGATCACGAACCCTCCCGGCGAAACCTTGGCGTAGAGAGAAACGAGAGCGTCCATGGTGCTCTCGTACATGTCTCCGTCCAAACGCAGGATCGCGATGCTCTTGATCGGTGCCGTGGGCAGCGTGTCGCGAAACCAACCTTCCAGGAACACGACTCGCTCATCGAGGAGCTCGTACTGCCGGAAGTTCGCTTCCACTTGCTGGCGGGATACTGCGAGCTGCGGATAGCTGTGCAGCCTGTCTCCGGCATCGGCGGGGTAGGCTGCTTCGTTGGGAGGCGGCAGACCACGAAAGCTGTCAGCTACGAAGACGCGGCGCTCCGCATCACCCGCCGCAGCGAGGATCGCTCGCATGTAGATGCAAGCACCACCGCGCCACACCCCGGTCTCGACGAGGTCACCCTCGACTCCCTCGGCGAGCGCCCGCTGGGTGAGCATCCTCAGGTTCTGCATCCGCGCCGTGCCGATCATCGTGAGGGACGTGGCGGGCCAGTCGCGGCCCACGGCCCGCCGAGCCCGGTCGTGATCACGGACGCCCCGCATCCCCGACTCGGCGTCTTCGTGAAGAGTGCCGGTCAGCTCGGCCTCCAGGAGATCGAGGTAGAGATCGGAACCGATCGATTCACCCGTGCCGGCGGCGAGTCGGTTGCGAAGGTCGCGGAATCCGTCGTTCTGGCGTGTGGCGAGGGCCGCGAGGTTGGCTCCGACGAGAGCCAGCATCTCGATCTCTTTCTGGCGCATGTCCACTCTTTCACGCTGCACGTTCGCGGCGGCTTCCGCAAGCTCCTTGCTGCGTTGAATCTCTGCCGCGAGCGCGGCCTCCAGTTGGGCGATCGAGTCGTTTGGGCGCCGGACGAAGGGCAACCTCCGAGCCAGCCCCCCGACGACGCTCAATCCTGCCCCGCGCCATCGCCGGTCTTGTCCTGGTCGTAACAAGGGTTCACCATTGAGCTGATGGTACCCGGCATTCAGCCACGGGTCACGTGACCCAAGCCCATCGAAGGAGTTGCCTTGGGAGGAATCTTGGCCGCCGACGCGGTTCAACCGATTCCGCTCGTGTCGATGGTCGTCGTCGCGTACAACATGAGACGCGAGCTGCCACGGACGCTGACGAGCCTTTCGAGGGGGATGCAGATCGGCGTCGAGGACATCCCGTATGAAGTCGTCGTCGTTGACAACGGCTCGGACCCACCCGTCGACCCGCTTACGGATCCTGAGGTCACGGTCATCCGGATCCGGGATGCTCAGCCCTCGCCCGCGCGGGCGATAAACCAAGGGATCGCCGCATGCCGGGGAGACCTCGTCGGCGTCTTCGTGGACGGAGCGCGGTTAGCGTCTCCCGGGCTGGTCCGACACGCCATGCTCGCCTCACGACTGTATCCGAGGGTGGTCATCTCCACGCTCGGATTCCACCTGGGCTCGGATGCTCAACAGCGGACCGTGCTCCAAGGTTACGACGTCGCGGCGGAGGATGGCCTCTTGGCATCGAGTGGCTGGGAGCAAGACGGCTACCGCCTGTTCCGTATCTCCGTCTTTGCTCAGTCGTCCGGCCAAGGATGGTTCGGGATCATCGCCGAGAGCAATGGGCTGTTCATGCCGCGGTCGATGTGGGACGAGCTAGGGGGCTTTGACGAGCGGTTCCAATCGCCGGGCGGGGGTCTCGTCAACCTTGACACCTATGCCCGCGCCTGCGCTCTTCCCGGCGCCCAGGTCGTCGTGCTGCTCGGCGAAGGCACATTCCACCAAGTCCACGGAGGCGTTGCGACCAACGCCGCCGTCTCTCCGTGGGACTCATTCCACGCTGAGTACGTGAGGATTCGCGGACGGGATTATCGTCGGCCGGAGCCCGATCCGCTCTACCTGGGACGTTTCCACCCCGATGCAGCGTCGACCCTGCTGACCGTCCCGAGCCAAATGGCCGGGTCGCACCTGATCGACGTCGCGCCGGTCATGGGACCGGGAGCGCACTCGATGCTGCGATAGGCCCGACCGGGGGCGGCTGCGCGAGCTTCCATCGACCCGCCATTTCGCAGAAGGCATCGATGATCCGGAGTTTGAGACGGCTGAGGTCGACGGGATCCGGGTCCCAGTCCACGCCGGTGACCTCCTCGAGATGATGGACGGGCAGCAGGCCATCAAGCGACGAGAACCTCTCGAGATCGGAAGCGTGTGCGGTTCCGTCGTTGAGCGGGTAGAAGACGACCGCCGGGATGCCCATGGCCATCGCCGGCAGTGCGCAGTGCAGGAGCGTCGTGACGATGAGCTTCGCGCGCGAACGATAGGTTTCGAGCAGGTCCTCAGCCAGCGATATGTTCGCGGCGAAGTCGTGCGACCCCGAGTACTGGTTGACGAACGTGTATGGCCCGAGGGATCCGGGCAGATGGTCCCTGATACGTTCGTCTCTGGAGACGACGAACACTTCGGTCTGTGTCGTCGGGCGGGCGATCCTGCGGGGCAATGTCAGCGAGAGGCAATTGCTCGTGAATGCCTCGACTCCCTTCGACCGCAGGAGGTTCTCCGTATAGACGTCCCTGCATCCGATCGGCTGATACCGGCGAAAGAAGTCCATCGAGGCATCCGACAGAAGCTCCGGACATTGTTGCGGTCGCATGTGGAACCCGATGATGAGAGGTGCGAGTCTCGGGTGCGGTGGCCACTCAGATCCATTCGTCTTGAACCAACCATTGAGCACGATCCCGACCGGGTCGTCTTCCTCATCCAACCCGGGCGCCAATCGGATCTCGTCGTCGCGGTCGATGAAACGCGCCGGTTCAACTCCCAATCGTGCCAGCAACCGCAGGCCGGCGATGATCTGGATGTGGTCGCCGAGGTTCTCCGTTGACACACTCAGCGAGGCGAAGCTCTTCGGAACTGTGCGACCCGGTGTGATGTGTGCGCCATCAGGCTTGAGCTCACGTCCAACGAGCCGTTCGTCGTCGCGCGTCAGAAGATAGTCAAGCAGACTGCCGGCCTTCCAGCCGTCTTCGGGGAGGCGGTGTGTCAGCTTGAACACGGGCGTCGCCCAGTCGATCAGGTCGAAGACTTCTTCGGCTGGGCGAAACATGCGGCCGGCGGCCTGCAAGGCATGGGGCCCGTGGGCGCTCACTTTGGGGACTCGCGACCACTCCTCCGCGGCCTGCGGATCCGACTCGCAGACGTCGCGAAACAGGTTATGGAACCAGAAGTAGTCATCCGACGCCGGTCGGTCGGACCAGTAGTCGATCGTCCGCCGAGCCCAAGACGAGATGAGATAGCTGTCAGATGCCGAGCTCAAGAACCAGGATGACAGCGGCCGGTCAGGGGCGGGTGAGGCGAACGCGAAGAACCCATCTCGGTTCACGCTCGGCAGCCACTCATCGAGAGGCCGATTGCAGAAGACCGTTGCGTCCACCCAGACACCGCCGAATTCATGCAGCAGCAAGACACGCACGATGTCAGACAAGGAAGCGGCCGTCAGGGCCTGACGATCCAGATCGACGTAGTTCCCGAGGGGGACATAGCGCTCGATGGACGTGGCATCGAGGCAGCGAAAGGCCCAGGTCGGGTTCTTCCGCTCCCAGCTGGCGAGGCACTTCTTGACCAGAGGCGGCGCAGCTTCCCGCCCTTGAAACCAGCACGTCCAGATGATCCTGTTCATGTCTGCCCGATCGGAGCGGCCCTCGCCATGAGTCGACGACCTGCCGCTGGGGTGCAACATACCGCTTCACGACGAGCGCTTGCTCCGGGCACCGCCGCGAAGCTTGGGCGGGTTCGCGAGTGCTGTCCGGCCCGAACATCGCGCCCCGAGCCAGAGGTTGGCCGTGACGCGGCCACTCAGCTCCGGAGTTCCAGCAGGACGCGCAGCTAGCATCAAGGTGTGACAGTTTCGCCGCCTGTGCATCCGCGGCGCGCGGCTCGACCGAGTACGCAGCCTCGGCCAGGACGCAGCCGACCACCTGTTCGCCGTCGACATCACCCGGACATCTACGAGGTCGATGTGGACGGTGGGTCCGGGAGGGTGAGGTTCACCGTGGGTCCATCTACACGCCGCCTCGGTTGCCGGCGCGGTACCGTTAACCGAGGCGGCTGACCAGAACAGCCGACTTCTGTCTGACAGCGGAGAGTGCGATTGGAGGCGAAGACGACCGCCGGACGTGGGAACGTGAACTTCCTGGTCACCGGCATGCACCGAAGTGGAACGTCTGCCCTGGCAGCTGCACTTCGGGCTGGTGGCATCGCCGTTGGCGATGAAGACGCTCTATTGCCTGCCACGGATGACAATCCGGACGGCTACGTAGAGCGGCGCGACGTGTACGAGCTGAATGAGCGGCTGCTCTCGTCGCTCGGCTGGATGTGGGACGCGCCTGACCCGGCTCCACTTTCCGCTCCGAGCCTACGACCGTGGTTCATCTCGGAAGCTCGGGCCCTTGTCACCAGCCAGTTGTCCGGCCTCGAATCGTGGCTGATCAAGGATCCGCGCCTCTCGATCCTGATTCCGTGGTGGCGCCGTGTGCTGATTGACCGTATCGCAGTCATCGTTCTCGTCAGATCACCAGAAGAAGTGGCCTGGTCTCTCGCCCTCCGCGACGGCATTCCGGTGACCTGTGGCCTCGCGCTGTGGGCCGCGTACTACCGTCATCTCGCGGCCGGGCTGGAAGGCTTGCCAGCGGTGACGGTGCGTTACGAGGCGCTGACAAACGCACCGTCAGCGATCGTTCCAAAGGTCCTGGAAAGCCTGTCATCGCTCGCTGGAGGTCGGGTCTTCGATGTGGACCTGGCAATCGCGGCCGTCCGACCCGAACTTCGGCGTGCTACCCAGCCGGAGACCATGACCAGAGGTAGGGACTCGGACCGTGTCCGCGCGATGCTTGATCTGTGGCCAGCGGACGATGTATGGAGCTCCCCGCGCTTCAGTCTCCAGGTCCCGGGGCCAGAGCCCTGGGAGATGGATACTCTCGATGAGCACCGACGCCTACGAAAGGCCTTGGTCGCCGTCGATCAGCTCGGGGCGTTGGTTGCGGAGCGGACAGCGGACGCAGAGAAACTCGAGTCCGACCTCGCCGAGCGTGGTGCGGAGGTCGGGCGGCTGGAGTCCGACCTCGCCGAGGAGCGGGCCGAGGGCGATCGGGTGGCGACGGCCCTCGAAGCGGTGGAAGCGATGCTCGTCGAGGAGGACACCGAGACCGACCGACTAACCGTTGCGCTGTCTGCGGCCGAGCTTGAGGGGTACTCACTCCGGCGCGACCTTGCCGAGGAAGGCGCTCGGGCGGAGGAGCTGGCCACCGAGATGGCGAGGATTGCTGCACCGGTCGCATCGACACCGCAGAGTCCCGGGCCTACCCACGGACGACGCGGAGCCGCCGCCAAGGCCACCATGTTTGCCGTCGTGACCCGGCTCCCGGTCGGTTGGCGAAACCCGCTTCTCGATCGATCGTGGTACCTGGCGATGAACCCGGACGTGCGCAACAAGGGTGCCGATCCGGGGCGCCACTACCGCCGGCACGGTGCTCGGGAAGGACGCAACCCCAATCTCCTCTTCGACACCCTGTGGTATCTCGCACAGAACTCTGACGTGCGTGCCAAAGGCATGAATCCGCTGGATCACTTCCTGCGATTCGGGGGCATGGAGGGGCGTGATCCACATCCGGAGTTCGACACTGCGTGGTATCTCGCACAGAACCCTGACGTGGCGGCTTCCGGCATGAATCCACTTCTGCACTACATCCGCCACGGCGCAGCGGAGGGTCGCGATCCGAACCCTCGCTTCGATACACCTCGGTTCCTCGCGGAGAACCCGCACGCGGCTGCTTCTGGCATCAACCCGCTGGCGTACGCGCTGCTCCGTGGACGTCCTGGCTTAGCAGCCCGCAACGACACCTCTACCTCTTGAGCGAGCCGACGAGCGCAGCGCCATGCCGCCCCTTGACGGTGCATACCCCATCTCGATTCGCGTATGGGAGCGGCGAGCCCATCGTGCCGCCCCGTGCGCAGGGCGCTTGAAAGCGCACGACTGGGAGCCACTGGAGCTAGGCGGCATGGCCAAATGCCAGGAGACTGAGGATGGACCTGGACAAGATACGAGCGGCCGGTGTCGCGCGTTGAGGAGCTAGATCTTGGGCACGCTCAAGCCCGGGCACGGAACACGAAGTGCGGGAAGACCTGTTCCGCGTTCATTCGGTCGCGCCGGATGCGAAGATCCTCAACGACCTCCCTGGCGCCGATGCAACTCGAGTACAGCGGATCATCGAAGACGACATAGCCACCGTCGGCCGCGAATGGCTTGCTCGCATCGTACGAGTACGCGACAGCCGCACGGATGTCACGGTCGATGTGACTAAGGAATGCTCCCAATCCGTGGGAGCAGGCGGGGCGCGGTATCCTCGAACAGCACTAGCACGAAGTGCAGATTGTCAAGACCGACGCTTCGAAAGGCCGGCGATGCCTGATCTCGTTTGGAACCGCAAAGTCTGGGACGGAGATTACGATTGGTCAGCGGCCGGGGAGGAATGGAGCGCCGTTTGGGGCGGCAGCCATGCCCAGTGGTACGGATCGATCCTCCCGCGCGTGAGTCGGTTCCTGCCGGCTCGGCACATCCTGGAGATCGCGCCGGGTTACGGCCGGTGGACAAGATTCCTACTGCGCAGCTGCGAGCAGTACACCGGAGTCGATCTGTCTCTTGAGTGCATCGAATACTGTCGCTCGCGCTTTGGGGCGGTTTGGCCGACGAGCCGGTTCATCAAGAATGACGGCAGCTCGCTGGCGGAAGTCGAAGCCGCATCGGTCGACTTCGTGTTCTCGTTCGACTCCCTGGTTCACGTTGAGATCGACGTGCTCAGTGCTTACCTAAGGCAGGTCGTTCAGAAGCTCACGCCCCAGGGCGTGGCCTTCCTGCACCACTCCAACTGGGTCGGCTCCGGAAGCGTGGGGCCAAACGTGCACCACCGAGCAGAAAGCGTCTCGGCGGCGCTCGCCAGAGAGGTGATTGAGACGAGTGGCGGCAGGGTGCTCGTCCAAGAGGAAGTCAATTGGGGCGGATCAGCCTGCCAGGACTGCCTCACACTCCTCAGTAGACAGGACGCCTATCCCGATCGAGCCCCTGTGTTCCGCAGGAATCCCGATTTCATGCGGGAGGCGGAACTCATTCGCCTCAACCAGAGCCCGTACTCAACTGGCTAGGTCAATTCCTAGGATTGGGTCCGCGGTCTGCGAAGTGGGCGCGCCGATCAATCAGTGAGGGTTCGCTACGAAACGCTCGACCCCTTAGGTCGACATCCGGCCGGTATCCGACGCGCGCTATCGTGGAGCGCCCGCCGACCGTCCGAGGAAGATCCGCCGGCTGAGGAGATACGTTACGGGAAGGGCGGCCGCGACTCCAGCGAGCGGCGCGAAGACCTTGTCCCCGAGCGCCTCCACCCACGCGGCGACGACGACGATACTCACCGCGTACTGGACGACGTACACGAGCGGGAAGGCGAACATGGTGCCAACGCTGCCGTTCACCCGGAACACGAATTGGCGGTTGATGGCGTAGGAGAGGCCGATACCAAGCAGAAACGCGATGGTGTAGCTGATGGCGTATGGCAATGCCTGGAGCAGGAGCAGATAGAGTGCGTACGTGAGTCCGGTGTTGACGGCGCCGGCGACCACGAAGCGCCCGATCTGCCGAACGGTCGCGTGCCCGATCACGTCTCATCCCGCTGACGGCCGACAGCGCGGAGGAACTCGCTATAGTCGCGGATGTAGTCGGCTGGGTCGTAGTGGTCACTTGCAAACACGAGCAGCACCGCGTCGGCGGAGTAGCCGTACTGCACCGCCCAGGTCAGCGAGGGCAGGTATAGCCCGACATCGGGTGATCCGAGTAGGAACTCCTCTCGACGTATACCATCGTCTGCCATCACCTTGACGTTCCCGTGCACCGCCACGAGGAACTGTTGACACTGGTGATGAGCATGCGCGCCACGGGTCTCCGCAGTCGGCACGTCGTATACGACGAAGTAGCGGCGCGGCCGGAACGGTATGTCCTGCTCGAACTCACCGGCAGCTAACCGGCCACGCAGATCGGCGACCGACCGAACCGGGATGAATTTGACGCCCCTTACCGGCGATGTTCGGCTCCGCACCGGGGGCTGCGTCTCCCCGGTCGTGGTGCTTGGCGTTCGCGGCGTGTCTGCGTAGCCGACGATTCGAGCTGGGTTCCCCTCGACGATGGCCATCGGTGGCACCGATCGGTTCACGACAGCGCCGGGTCCCACGTGCGCGCCGATGCCCACCGTGATCCCCGGCAGGATCGTGGCGTTCGCGCCAATGACGACGCCGCCCTCGATCACGGAGACCGCCGAGCCGTCCTCGGACGCTAGTACCACCGCATTCGGCCCGAGAATCACGTCGTCCGAGACCTGCGCGTGCGGAGCGATGTAGGCTCCCGGCAGCATCGTCGGCCCCAGGCGCTTGGTCATCAGCGCTCAGTGGTCGGTTCTGGCGCTGCCGCCGTCGTCGCGAGGATGTGCGTAGCTCGCCCGAAGCGGTAGCCGAGCTTCTCGCTGTTGTGGATCACAGCCCGGTTGGTCGACTGGGTCGTCATGTAGGCCATGTCGAGTGCCAGCTCCCGGAAACGGTG
This sequence comes from Chloroflexota bacterium, assembly GCA_003169735.1. Taxonomy (GTDB): domain Bacteria; phylum Chloroflexota; class Limnocylindria; order Limnocylindrales; family CSP1-4; genus Palsa-1032. The sequence goes on from PNAP01000086.1 coordinate 45,527, forward strand.
CGTCATCTCGGCCATGAGCTGGATGTGCCACCCGCGCCGTTCCTCCCCGACTGCCACCAGCACGATGTGGCCGGCGCCGAGCCTCATCCGACAGTTGTGGGCGAGGCCGAGCGGACACTCGTCCCGGCTGGTGACGCGGCCAGTGAAGAAGGCGTTCGGCGGGCGGCCATCGCCGGGCGCCGGGACGAGAACAACGTCGGCCAATCCTTCGACCGAGCGCTGCGCATACGTCGCGAGGTATCGGTCAGCAAGCTCGTGTCCAAAGAACGGGTCAGCATGATAACGGTCGTACTGGTTCCGGGCGCGCGCCGCCACCTCGCCAAGGTGCCGCGCGTCGTCGGCGGTGGCCTCGCGGACCGGCGACCTGGGCCATGCGAAGGCGCGCAGATCATCGCGGAAGTAGGTCGCGCGAGTCTCGATGAGCACGAAGCCGGCTTTCCCGAGTCCCTGGAGGAGCGCCGTATCCTCCGACGGGACCTCGCAGAAGACGTATGAGCGCGGGTCGGACGCCGCGATCTGCGTTCGGAGGTCTGTCAGCGTCCGAGCGATCGCCAGACTTCCAGCGAGCCCGTCCGACGACTCGACCGTCTCCAGACGGAACATCGGCGAGCCGAAGAACGCCGAGTCCCAGACGAGCCGCCGGACTCGGCAACGTGCCTCCGTGCCGACCGAAAAGACCTCCGGATCCAGGTCGAGCGCGGCGGTCCGCTGCTGCACGTGATCGATCAGATCGGCTTCACGGCCCAGGAGGAAGCTCAGTGGCGAGTGGTACAGCAACCGGTTTGTGTCCGTCGCGACGGCTGGTGTCACGTTTCGTCCCGCGGTGCGAATTCCTCGGATCGCAGGACGAGGTGCAGCGGCCGTGCCTTTGTGTTCTCATATGTGCGCCAAGCATAGGATCCGACGATGCCAAGCCCAAAGACGTTGACGGCGCCGAAGAACACGACGAGCACCACGATCGCCGCATATCCGGGGACCGCGATGAAGCCAAGCAGGCGCAGGATCGCCACGAGCACACCGAACGCGCCAGCGAAGACGGCCACCAGGCCACCGACGCGCGTCAAGAGGCGGAGCGGAAGGTCGGTGAAGGAGAAGATGCTGTCCATCAGATACTCGACCTTCTTGCCGAACGTCCACGCTGACCGCCCGTGCTGACGCTTCTGCCGGACGTAGCTCACGAAGGTGCGCCGGTAGCCCAGCCAGAAGATCTGCGCGATCAGCGAACTGTGCCGCTCCTCGAGGCGAAGTAGCTGGTCACGGAACTCTCTATTGCAGCCGAAGACATCGACCCCGCCGACTGGGATCTCGCGCACAACGAACCGCCGGTAGAACGCCCAGTAGATGCGGGCCGGGATCCGCTCGACCAGGCGCTCTGACCGCTCCACCCGGACGCCGACGACGACATCGACATTCTGCTGCTGAAGCCTCCTGTCCATCTCGAGCACGAGTTCTGGTGGTTCCTGGAGATCGGCGGCCATGATCGCGAACCGGTCACCCGTCGCAAGCTCCAGGCCCGCGCGTATGGCCGCGAACGCGCCGAAGTTCCGCGAGAGAAGCGCGAGACGCGAGTGGAACCGACGATGCGGCAGCGCGTCCCGGAGGAGTTCATATGACCGATCGGGGCTGCCGTCGACAACGAAGACCGCCTCGAGTCCGTCCGGAACGCCACGGCTGATCGACGTCACGGCCTCCAAGAGGTCCGGGATCGAGGCTTCGTTCCGGTAGACCGGGATGATCAGCGACAGCAAAGCTCAGGCCCTGGCAGGCACGAGCGCACTCGCCACCGCCTCGATGACGGTATCGATGTCAGCGTCCGCGAGGCCCGGAAAGAGGGGGAGCGTCACGACGCGCTCGCACGCCCGCTCGGTGGCTGCGAGCGGGGGATGCTGCTCGGGCCCATACGCCAATTGGTGGTGGTCGGGAACGGGATAGTGGACGTCGGTCGAAACACCGCGGGCCGCCATATGCTCGCGGAACCGATCGCGGTCTTCGACTTGGATGACGAAGAGATGGGCGACGTAGTCCTCGGTCAGTGACGGTGGGCATGTCAGAGGCAGGCCTGCCAGCCCTGCGACGTAGCGGGCGGCGATCGAGCGTCGCTCTGCGTTCCAGGCGTCCAGATGTGGGAGGCGGTCACCAAGGACGGCAGCCTGTATTTCATCGAGCCGACTGTTGCGGCCCCCGGCCGTCTTAACGTGATATTTGGCGGCCCAGCCGTATTGGCGCAAGCGACGAATCCTCGCCGCGAGAGCCGGGTCGTTCGTTACGATCCCGCCGGCATCCCCCACCGCGCCGAGATTCTTGGTCGGATAGAAGCTGAAGCAGCCGATGGTCGCGAAGCTGCCGGCGCGCTTACCGTCACGTCTTGCCCCGTGGGCCTGGGCGCAGTCCTCGATGACCGGGACACCGCCCTCCGTCGCGACGGCAACGATCGCCTCGATGTCCGAAAGCAACCCGTAGAGATGGGTGGCGATGACAGCCGTAGGTCGGAGTCGAAGCACCTCGGAGAGGGCGGCCGGGGACATCTGAAGCGTGGCTGGGTCGATGTCTACATAGACGGGCACTGCGCCGATGGCCCGGACCGCCGTGCTGCCGTAGAACCCCGCATTCGCGACCACTGCGACCCGGTCGCCCGGTACGACGTTGAGTGCCCGTAGCGCGATCTCGAGCGCATCCGTGCCATTCGCGACACCGATGCAGTAGCCGACGCCGCAGTACTCGGCGAACGCCGCCTCGAAACGGTCGAGTTCCGGTCCGGACAGATACCGGTGGCGCTCGATGACGCGGCTTATGGACCCGACGACGTCGACCGCTGCGTCAACGCTCGCCGGCGAATACACGGGGATCGATGCAGGGACCAGCGACTCCACCATTACGGCACGCCTCAGATAGGGCCTGCCCACCAGAGTACGCTAGCCGCTCGTGATGCGGCTAGTCTTCACTCAGCGGCCTGACTGTGGGTCAGCGTGGGTCCTCCGCAGCGTGGTCGTGCATCGGTCAACCATTCCTGGCAGCCGCAAAGGCACGGGAGCAGCTCGCGCATGGTGACACGGCTCGCAATCGACAGGATGCCCCGCCGACGTTCGTGCCTCCCAGCTGATCGAGTGGGAGCGTCTGCAGTGTGCAGCGGCGTCGGCGTCAGCCATCGACATCGCGCCACCGGATGGGCATGTAGGCGCGAACCCCCCACTGTCGCTTTGCACAAGGGGCAAGGGTGACCTCAGCCGCTGCGCGAATCGATCGGATCAGCGACGACCACGGGCTCCTGCCGGCATTCCGCGACTTCATCGCGGCCAATCGGGTCCTTGTGTTAGCTGTTGCTGGCGCATGCCTCCTGTCCTATGGGTTCGCCCTCACGAACTACTCGCTGTCGATCGATGACGAGATCGCGCTCAATACCGATCAGGTCGGCGCCTGGCTGCCACAGGGACGGTTCTCCATCACCCTGCTGAAGCTGCTGCTTGGCGACCGGATGCCCCTTCCGTTTGCGACGATGGGCATCGCGCTCGCCGTCCTGATCGCCGCAACACTCCTGTGGGCGTTCGCCTTCGATCGCAGTGCATCGGGAAGGCTCACGGGTACGTCAGGACTGATCCTGTTCGGCGTGTTCTTCGTGAGCGTGCCGACGCAGGCGTACTACCTCACGTTCGGGACATTCAACGTTGAGGTGTCCGCCGGCTATGTCCTGGCCGGCCTCAGCGTGCTGTTGTCCTGGCGATGGTCCATCGAGCGCAGAAGCTGGGTGAATGCGCTGTTGGCGTGGGTGTGTGCGCTCTTCGCTGTCGGCACCTACCAACCGTTTGCGGTGGTCTGCGTGACAGGGGTCGCCGTGGCCCTGTTGCTGCGGATGACAGCGCAGCCCGGCGGCACGAGAATCCCGCAGCGAAGACTGCTGCGGGAGGGGGTCCGGTGCGTTCTGCCGACCCTTGCGGGCGCGGCATCGGCCCTGGCGGTCAATGCGGTACTGATTCCGCGTGACAGCTATGTAGGCTTGTACGTGGGGTGGGGGCAGTCGAGCGCGCGGTCGATCGTCGAGTCGTTGGCTGCGTATGTTCGCGCTACGCTGACGGGGAACGGGTTCGTTGGGGGACATGCCGTTCTCTGGGCCGAGCTTGCCGGCCTTGCTGTTGCCGCGTACTTCATCTGGAATGCCGTTCGGGACCGGGAAGCGCTCCTGCCAGTCATGTTCCTGTTCGTCCTGCTCTCACCGTTCGCGGTGTCCGTGGCCCTTGGCACGCCGATGCCGGTCAGGACACAGCAGGTTCTTCCGCTGGCTTTCGGCAGCTTCTGGCTGTTCGTGCCTCTGGCGTTCGGGGCAAGCAGCATGATTCGATGGGGCGGGGCGGCCGCCGCTGTTCTCATCGTCGTGTGGAATGCACAGGCCAACACACAGCTGTTCATGTCCCAGTATCTGACATACCAATACGACCGCGATCGAGCAACGGCGATCGTCGGACAGCTCGTTGATGAGGGTTGGGCGGGTGATCCGCTGCCAATCGTCATCGTCGGTGCCATCGTGCCGCCGAACGAGCCCTTCCTCGTCAGATCGGAGACTTTTGGGGGCTCGTTCTTCAGTTGGAACGGCGAGCCCCGTGCTGCGCCATTCATGCGCACGCTCGGGTACCCATTCTTGGGACCGTCGCCGGAGCAGTCCTCACGCGCCGAGGAAGCCGCGTCGTCGATGCCTGTTTGGCCAGCACTAGGGTCAGTAGAGCTGGTCGACGGCATCGCGGTCGTGAAGATGGGAGAGCCGACCGCCCCTTGACGAGCAGTTCCATAACGGCCGAGCGGCGCGGCTATCCCGGCCTCACGCATGCGAGTACCACGATCGCGATTTGACTCAACACCGCATTCGTCAAGGCAGGCGCCGTCACGCCGGCACAGCAAGACGACGCTGACAAAGCGGTTCAGCACCGATCTCATGCGTAGAGCGAGATGAACGAGGTAGGACGAAATGCAAGAAACCCGAGAGGATGAGGTCGCTGCCCTTCTCGCCAATGCAAACTGGTACCACGCCTTCGAGGTCCTGCCAGGCATCCGGACGCCGGGTCGGTTCCAGGTGGATGCGCGTTGGGTGTTCGATGAACGCTTCAAGCTCCCGGCCGACCTGAGCGGCAAACGGGCGCTCGACATCGGCGCACTTGACGGCCCGTACACGTTCGAGCTGGAGGCGCGCGGCGCGGCTGTTACGGCGGTAGACATCCAGCACCCCGACCACACTGGCTTCAACACGGCCAAGCGGCTTCGCGGATCACAGGCGCGCTACATCCAGGGCGACGTGTACGACCTGCCGCGCCTGCTACCCGACCAGACTTTCGATCTCATCACATTCTTCGGGGTCTGGTATCACCTCAAGAACCCTGTGCTGGCGTTCGAGCGAATCAATACCGTCCTGGCGGAGGGCGGCTACCTCCTTTTCGAGGGTGAGGCGCTACTCAATCACCTCGAGCATTCCACGGTCCCGCCCGCGGAATCAGAGGCGCTGGCTCGCCAGCTGTCGCGCTCGCCGCTGCCGTTGTCGCTCTTCTACGCCGGCCCGTACAAGGGCGACCTGTACAACTGGACGGTTCCCAACCCGGCCTGCGTGATGGCATGGCTGGAGGCCACGGGCTTCGAGTGGATCATGGACGGTGTTTGGGACGACCCGCCGAACCAGCGCCTCTATGGCATCGCCCGCAAGGGTGGCGCAGTCCCCGTCGACAATCCCGTGTGGACGCCTGATGAGCTGGCGGCTTCTCGCGGCCGGACCACGCACCCATGAGAAGATGCGATCCGATCCTCGACGGGAAGACCGCCGGGGAATCGGCCCTCGGGCCAACGCGCGCCGTCGTGCTTGACGGCTCGCCGGTCCGCAACATGCCACCGGAGTCTTTGCGACGACGCACCAGACCGGCAGCCAGCATGGGCAGGTCGAGCCTCCCGCGCCCGTGATGCCTCGGCTCCGCCGGCGGCTCGGTGC